>NZ_SCNB01000037.1:0-10291 GCF_005502825.1 Kocuria sp. 2SI
CTGCGCGATCGGCAACATCGCTCCGAACGCCTACGAAGCCGCCGCCTCCGCTACACTCCCGGAAGCGGCATAACCGAAATGACACCGTGTCCAAGATTCAGGGTCAAGGCCCAAGCTGGCCCACGCGTTGGAGGATCTGCTGGGCACGATCCTGACCGTCGAGTCGGTGTGCCGGTGCGGGACACCCGAGTGTGCCGCCGAGGATCTCGCCGATGACGCCACCACCCAGGAGGTTCCGGCATGAGTGGAGAGCACAACCATTCCCACGCCGGCACCGGGCGGCGGGGGAAGCTGGCGGTGGTGTTCGCGATCACCGCCACGATCATGGTCGCGGAGATCATCGGCGCGGTGATCTCGGGCAGCCTGGCGCTGCTGGCCGATGCCGGACACATGTTCACCGACTCGGCCGGACTGCTGATCGCCCTGACCGCCGCGACCTTGGCGCTGAAACCGGCCACCGACAAACGCACCTGGGGGTACCAGCGCGCCGAGATCGTCGCCGCGGCCGCCCAAGCCTCGGTGCTGCTGGCCGTGGGCGGATTCATCGCCGTCGAAGGGGTCCGCCGGCTGTTCGACCCCCCGGAGGTCGAGTCCACGGCCATGCTCTGGTTCGGGGTGATCGGGCTGGTCGGCAACATCATCGGGTTGGCCATCCTCGCCTCGGGCCGGGGGGAGAACCTGAACATGAAGGCCGCGTTCCTGGAAGTGGCCAACGACGCCCTGGGCTCGGTAGCAGTGATCGTCTCCGCGATCGTCATCGCCACCACCGGCTGGACCCAGGTGGATGCGATCGTGTCCCTGCTGATTGCCGCCCTGATCGTCCCCCGGGCCCTGATCCTGCTGCGCGACACCATCGAGGTCCTGATGGAAACCACCCCGAAGGGCCTGGACCTCGATGAGGTCCGCACCCGCCTGGAAGCCCTGCCGCACGTGGTGGGCGTGCATGATCTGCACGCCTCGCGCATCGACTCCGACACCCCGGTGCTCTCGGCCCACGTCACCATCCACGACGGCTGCCTGACCGCTGAGCACGCCGGTGTCGTGCTGGCGGATCTGCAGGCCTGCGTGGCCCGTGACTTCCACGTGGCCATCGAGCACTCCACCTTCCAGATCGAACCGGCCTCCCACCGCCACGATGAGACCCTCCACCCCTAGTGAGCCTCCACCCCCGGTACGCCCCGCTCCCTGAACGCAGAACGGAAACCCCCTGTGAGCACAACCGTCAGCACCATCACCCCACAGCAGAAGTCCTCGAAGGCCAAGATCATCGTGTGGGTCCTCCTGGCCGCCGTCGTGGCAGCCGTGGCCATCCCCATCCTCATCGCCCGGGCCAACTCCACCCCGGCGGTGCCCGATGACGGGGGACAGGTGGTTCGGGAGAACAGCCGGGTGCTCTCCCAGGCCCCGAACGAACAAGCCGTGCTGGTGGAGTTCCTGGACTATGAGTGCGAGTCCTGCCGGGCCGCCTACCCCGTTATCGAGGAGCTGCGGGCCGAATACGCCGACACCGTCACCTTCGTTCACCGCTATTTCCCGTTGCCTGGTCACCGCAACTCCATGAACGCCGCCCTCGCGGTCGAGGCCGCCGCCCAGCAGGGCCAGTACGAGGCGATGTACCAGCGCATGTACGAAACCCAGACCGAATGGGGGGAGTCGGCCGAGGACCAGAGCGCGGTCTTCCGCGGCTTCGCCGAGGACCTCGGCCTGGACATGGCCGCCTTTGATGCCGCGATGGCCGATCCGGCCACCCAGGAGCGCATCGAGCTCGACGTCGCTGACGGTGAGGCTCTGGGCGTGGGCGGAACCCCGATGTTCTTCCTCGATGGGGAAGTGCTCAACCCGGAGACGCTGGAGCAGTTCCGAGCCGAGATCGAAGCCGCCGCCACCAGCTGACTCACTCCGTCACCAGACCACCGACCGCTTGCACCCTCGAGGGGCCCTCCCATGACTGATTCCACGACCATCGACCGCCCCCACGGCAGCGAACCCGACGGGCAGGCGCACCTGCCCGGCTTCGCCCGCCACCGCCCCTTCGCCCTGACCTTGCTGGTGACCGGGGTGATCGGGTGGATCGCCTCAGCGATCCTGGTGCTCGAGCGCTTGGAGCTCTACCGGGACCCCGACCACGTCACCAGCTGCGACATCAACCCGTGGGTGTCCTGCGGTCAGGTCATGGGCACCTGGCAGTCGGAGCTGTTCGGCTTCCCCAACCCGCTGATCGGCATCATCGCCTTCGCCGTGGTCATCACCACCGCCATGGCGGCCCTGGCCGGGGCACGGTTCGGGCGCTGGTACTGGATCGGCCTGCAGATCGGAGTCACCGCTGGCATGGTGTTCGTGATCTGGCTGTGGTCCCAGGCGCTGTTCACCATCTACATCCTGTGCCTGTACTGCATGATCGTGTGGGCGGCGATGATCCCGCTGTTCATCCTGCTCACTGTGCGCAACCTCGCCCACGGCATCATTCCCGCCCCGCCCCGGTTGGTGCGCTTCGCTTCCGAGTGGGCCTGGACCCTGGTGGCGATCACTTACGTGGCCGTGGCCGCCTCGGTGTTCTTCCGCTTCTTCACCGCCTTCACAGGCCTCTGACCAACCCCTGAGCGACCTCGGCCCCGGTATCCCTGAAGGAGGGGCGCCAGGGTCGTGTGCTGTCGGGGGGCAAGAGGGCTGCGGCGCACGGAGGCAAACAACATTACATTGCCCCGGTCCGATCAATCGGTTTTAAGCGATACCATCGGGTCATGCCGAATATTAGTTGTGCGACCGGCCTGGACCCGGCCGTGGCCCTGTTCCATTCCCTGTCCGATCCCACTCGCCTGACCATCGTGGCCCGCTTGGCCGCCGGAGAGGCCCGGGTGCGAGATCTGGTGGAGCAGACCGGACTAGCACAGTCCACCGTCTCGGCCCATGTGGCCTGTCTGCGGGACTGCGGGCTGGTAGCCGGCCGGTCCGAGGGCCGCCAGACCTTCTATGCCCTGGACCGCCCGGAGCTGATGGACCTACTGGCTACCGCCGAAACCCTGCTGGCGGCCACCGGGTCGAAGGTCGCACTGTGCCCGAACTACGGCCGGGACGCCCAGCAGGCCCAAGAGAACCAGGGGGTTGTTCGATGAGTGATGCTTGCTGCGCCCACGACGATCCCGCTCACCACGAGGAGGCGGAGACGGAGCCGGTTGGTTTCTGGCAGGTGAGCGAGGTGCGGTTCGCTACCGCGGCCGGAGCGCTGCTGGCAGTCGGGTGGTTCATCCACCTCCTGGAGGGCTCGGAGTGGTTGACCACCGTCGTGAGCGTGGTGGCGCTGGGGTTGGCGGGGTGGACGTTCGTGCCTTCCACCGTGCGCCAGCTGGCCAAGGGCCGCATCGGGGTCGGCACGTTGATGACGATCGCCGCCGTCGGGGCGGTAGCCCTGGGTGCGATCGAGGAGGCGGCGGCGCTGGCCTTCCTCTACGCGATCGCCGAGGCGTTGGAGGAGTACTCGGTGGCGCGCACCCGGCGCGGGCTGCGTGCGCTGCTGAATCTGGTCCCGGATCGGGCCACGGTGCTCCGTGGCGGGGTGCAGGTCACCGTGGCCCCGGCCGAGCTGGTCCTGGGGGATCGGATGGTGGTCCGTCCCGGGGAGCGGGTGGCCACTGACGGACGGATCCTCACTGGCCGCACCTCGGTGGACACCTCGGCGTTGACCGGGGAGCCCGTGCCGGTGGAGGTCGGACCGGGTTCGGAGGTTTACGCCGGGTCCATCAACGGCACCGGCCCGCTGGAGGTGGAGGTCACCAGCACGGCCGAGGAAAACTCTCTGGCGAAGATCGTGCACATCGTCGAGGCCGAACAGTCCCGCAAGGGCCCCAGCCAGCGGCTGGCCGATGCCATCGCCAGCAAGCTGGTGCCGGGAATCCTCATCGCCGCGGCCCTGATCGTGGCTTACGGGTTCATTGTCGGGGAGCCGCTGCTGTGGTTCGAACGCGCCTTGGTCGTGCTGGTGGCCGCTTCCCCGTGTGCGCTGGCGATCTCGGTGCCCGTCACCGTGGTTGCCTCGGTGGGGGCGGCCAGCCGCATCGGGGTGCTGATCAAGGGCGGGGCCGCGGTGGAGACCCTGGGCAAGATCCGCACCATTGCCTTGGACAAGACCGGCACCCTCACCCGCAACAACCCGGCCGTCATCGAGGTCGCCACCACCGCCGGGGCGACCCGAGAGCGGGTGCTCTCTCTGGCGGCTGGGCTGGAGGCCGCTAGCGAACACCCCCTGGCCCGGGCCATCCTCGCCGCCACATCTGAGCGCGCCGAGGTGACCCACGTGGACACCGTTCCCGGGGCCGGGCTGTACGGCACCTTCGAGAGCGCGCGTCTGCGCCTGGGCCGCCCCGGATGGATCACACCCGGGCCCCTGTCCGCCGAAATCGAGCGGATGCAGCGCGCCGGGGCCACGGCCGTGCTCATCGAGCAGGACGGCAAGGTGCTTGGGGCGATCGCGGTGCGTGATGAGCTGCGCCCGGAGGCCCGAGAGGTGATTACCCGGCTCAACCGCGCCGGATACACCACCGCGATGCTCACCGGGGACAACACCCTCACCGCCACCGCCCTGGCCGAGGCCGCCGGCATCACTCAGGTCCACGCCGACCTGCGCCCGGAGGGCAAAGCAGAGATCATCCGCACCCTCAGGGAGCAGCGCCCCACGGCGATGGTCGGTGACGGCGTCAACGACGCCCCGGCCCTGGCCACCGGTGACATCGGCATCGCCATGGGCGCGATGGGCACCGACGTGGCCATCGAGACCGCCGACATCGCCTTGATGGGCGAGGACCTCCACCACCTGCCCCAGGCTCTCGACCACGCCCGGCGAACCCGGTCGATCATGCTGCAGAATGTCGGGGTGTCCCTGGCGCTGATCGCAGTGCTAATCCCCTTGGCTCTGTTCGGCATCCTGGGGTTGGCCGCGGTGGTGCTGGTGCACGAGGTGGCCGAGATCTTGATCATCGCCAACGGGGTGCGCGCCGGCCGGATCCGCCGTGACACTGCGCGCCTGGCCGCCCAGCCCGCCCCGGCCCTGGAACCGGCCGCATGAGCGACGCACCCCCGCCCCGCACCAGCGCCTCGAGCAGACCGGAGACCCGCAGCAGGAAAGTCGTTCTGCTGGTCGGGGCGGCGGCGCTGGCCGCCGTCGACCTGATCCTCAAAGCCGTGGCCGAAGCCCGGCTTGCGAGCGGCGAGACGGTGGATCTGGGGCTGCTCACGCTGCGCCTGCACCACAATCCCGGGGTGGCCTTCGGCCTCGGGGCGGGCCTGCCCGATTGGGTCGTCATCGCCGCGACCGGACTGATCATCGCGGGGCTGACCTGGTACCTGCTCACTACGGCACCCGCCTTCACCCGGCTGGCCCGTACGGGAGCGACCCTATTGCTCGGGGGCGCGGCTGGGAACTTCCTCGACCGCCTCGACGGCAACGGGGTAGTGGACTACCTGCACACCGGATGGTTCCCCACCTTTAACCTCGCCGACGCCTTCGTCACCACCGGGGTCGTTGTCTTCGTCTTGGGCGCGCTGCTGGCCCCGGAACCCCGCCCCGACCCCACCGAGTAGCGGGCCACCTCACTGCCCACGACCTGCCACCAGGGCCGCCGAGCCGGTTCGCGCCCCGCACGGATGCCGCCGCATCCGAAGGACTGCACAGCAGACGTGAGACAGGGACCTTCCATCCCCGACAAAAGACAAGTTATGGACTTCATCTCCCCCGTGATGCAAGCGATCGGCCTGTTCGCGGCCACCAACATCGACGACATCATCGTGCTCTCCCTGTTCTTCGCCCGCGGAGCCGGGGTCCGAGGCACCACCGTCAAAATCGGGATCGGCCAGTACGTAGGCTTCGGCGGCATCCTGATCGCCTCCGTGCTGGTGACCCTGGGCGCCAGCACCTTTTTGCCGCCCGAGGCCATTCCCTACTTCGGCCTCATCCCCCTGGTCCTCGGCCTCATCGCGGCCTGGAAGGTCTGGCGCAGCGACGACGATGATGACGATGACGAGGGGAAGGTCGCCGGCAAACAGGTCAGCATCTGGACTGTCGCCGCAGTCACCTTCGCCAACGGCGGGGACAACATCGGGGTCTACGTGCCCGTATTCGTCACCGTGGGCCCGACCGCGATGGTGGCCTACTGCATCGCCTTCCTGGCCATGGTCGCGGTGCTGGTGGCCATCGCCAAGTACGTCGCCACCCGCAAACCCATCGCCGAGGTCCTGGAACGGTGGGAACACATCCTGTTCCCGATCGTGCTGATCGGCCTGGGCGTGGCCATCCTCCTCGAGGGCGGGGCCTTCGGCCTCTAACCCACTTGCCGGCTGAGCTCAGCCCCACGACGGGACGCTGGCCCTCCGCGCCCGCCCCGGGGCGGCGTGAACGGCCAGGTCGTCCCACCTCCTGCCTGGACGGTTCACTGCCGTCGATGGTGAAACTAGGCTCGGCGGAAACCATGCGGGTGCGCTAAGAGGTGGAGACCATGCCAAGGATGTCCGCGCTGGAGGCCTTCTTCTGTCGCAGCGCGCCATGGGCTCTTGTGGCCCGGCGGATGGTTCCCTGGGCGACCCAGGGGTTCCCCGTCACCGGGGACGTGCTGGAGATCGGTGGAGGCAGCGGTGCGATGGCCGAAGCCATCGCCCGAGCCCATCCCCGGGTTCGGCTCACCACGACCGACGCCGACCCGGCGATGGTCGAAGCCGCCCAGGACCGCCTGGCCGGATTCCCCCTGACCCAGGCGCGTCAGGCCGATGCCACTCGGTTGCCCTTCGAGGACGAGTCGTTCGACACGGTTCTGAGCTTCCTGATGCTCCACCACGTCATCGAGTGGGAACGCGCGGTGGCCGAGGTGGCCCGGGTTCTGCGACCGGGCGGGGCCTTCGTGGGATACGACCTGCTGGCCTCACGGATGGTATCTCTGGTGCACCGTGCCGATCGGTCACCGCACCGGCTCATCGAACCTGGAGCCTTCGAACCAGTCCTCGACCAGGCCGGCCTGGACCCACTCGCCCTCCGGCTGTCCTTCGGCGGGCCGGTCGTGCGCTTTGTCGCCCACAAGCCGGGCAATGCCCAGGACGCTTCCGGCAACGACATCACTTCCAGGAGCAGCCGATGAACAGCGCGCCCATCACCCCCGAGACCATCCATGAGGAGCTGGAGCGGGTTCGCGCGGACTTCCATGCCCTGGTCACTGAAGCGACCCCTGCGGATCTGCGCCGGCCCTCGTCGGGCACCCGGTGGACCAACGGGCAGCTGCTGTTCCACATGTTCTTCGGCTACCTCATCGTGCGCCGCCTGCTACCCCTGGTGGGCAGGTTGCCCGATCCGGTCAGCCGCATCTTCGCCCGAGCACTGGAGGCCGGCACCCGAGCTTTCCACGTCATCAACTACCAGAGCGACCGGGGTGCGGCCCGGGTGATCCACGGCCCGCGGCTGATCCGGTGGTTCGACCGCACCCTCGACTTTCTGCAGGCCCGGCTCAGAATCGAGTCGGAGGATGCGCTGGCCCGCGGGATGCACATGCCGGTGCACTGGGATCCCTACTTCCGGGACTGGATGAGCCTGGCCGAGATCTACCACTACGACACCCAGCACTACGACCACCACCGTCAGCAATTGACGCTCAGCCGAGCACCGTGAACCCGCTCCGATTCACGGACCTGGTGATGCATGTTGCGGTTCCGGCGTGGACATCGTGCACGTCTGCTCCACGTCACCGCGGGAACCGCTGAAGGCGCTGGTCGGGCCATCCTGATCCCAGGGATGTGCCGGTACCTCGATAGCCTGGGTTAAAGGGACTGTACGTTTTTCGGTGTAACTCCCGAACTGGGAGGTATGACCGATGGATGACGTGATGGCATCGCAGAACGTGGAGGTTCAGGAGCCCGTGACCATGACTGGGGAGCAGCGGCAGGGCGCCGAGCATCGCGGCAAGGAGGTGCCGGCGGTGGACCGGGCTCTGGTGGCGCAGCTGGTGGCCGGTGCCCGAGAGCAGGGCCTGGACCTGGCCGGGGAGAACGGGCTGCTGGGCCAGCTGACGAAGCTGGTGCTGGAGTCGGCTCTGGAGGGCGAGATCACCGACCACCTGGGCTACGAGCCCCACGAGCGTGGCGGATCCAGCGACGGCAACAGCCGTAACGGCACCCGGGCGAAGACGGTGCTGACCAAGGCTGGGCCGGTGGCGGTCGAGGTGCCCCGCGACCGTGCCGGGACATTCGAGCCGGCCATTGTGAAGAAGCGGCAGCGGCGGCTGGGCAGCGTGGAAGACATGGTGCTCTCACTGTCCGCCCGCGGGCTGACACACGGGGACATCAGTGCACACCTGGTCGAGGTCTACGGCGCGGACGTGTCCAAGACGACGATCTCCACGATCACGGACAAGGTCCTCGAGGGCATGTCCGAGTGGCAGAACCGTCCGCTGGACCCGGTGTATCCGGTGGTCTTCGTGGACTGCATCCACGTGAAGGTGCGTGACGGTCAGGTCGCCAACCGGCCAATCTACATCGCCCTGGCCGTGACCGTGGACGGCAACCGCGACATCCTCGGGCTGTGGGCCGGGGACGGCGGAGAGGGCGCGAAGTACTGGCTGCAGGTCCTGACCGAGATCAAGAACCGTGGGGTCGAGGATGTGCTCATGCTCGTCTGCGACGGTCTCAAGGGCCTGCCTGATTCCGTGGCCACCGTGTGGCCGGCCACGATCGCGCAGACCTGCGTGGTGCATCTGATGCGCAACAGCTTCCGCTACGCCGCCCGGCAGGACTGGGACGCGATCTCGCGGGCCCTCAAGCCCGTCTACCAGGCCGCGACCGTGGCCGAGGCCGAGGAGCGCTTCTTGGAGTTCCAGGAGAAGTGGGGTCGGAAGTACCCGGCGATCGTGCGGCTGTGGTCCAACTCCTGGGCGGAGTTCGTGCCGTTCTTACAGTTCGACCGCGAGATCCGTCGGGTGGTGTGCACCACGAACGCGATCGAGTCGGTCAACGCCCGCATCCGCAAGGCCGTCAAGGCGCGTGGCCACTTCCCGAACGAGCAGGCCGCGCTCAAGTGCGTCTATCTCGCCGTGATGGCCCTGGACCCGACCGGCAAGGTGAATCGCCCCGGGTCTGGTGGAGGCTCTGATTCCACGGGAGGATGAGGAGCATGGCAGCACCGAGGAAGTACCCGGACGAGCTTCGGGAGAGAGCCACGAGGATGGCTGTTCAGGCGCGACGGGATCCATCGACGAGGTCGGGCACGTTCCGTCGTGTGGGCGAGCAGCTCGGGATCAATCCCGAGACTCTGAGGAATTGGGTCGTGCAGGCCGAGGTTGACGAGGGGCACCGTCCCGGGACCACGACCAGCGAGTCCCAACGCCTGGTCGAGCTGGAGAAGGAAGTGTGTGAGCTGCGCCGGGCGAACTCGATGGCGCATTCAAGCGGTGGGCGCAAGGAACTCTGTGAGCTTCTCTGATGGTGTCAGATAGCCCAGCGTCTTGCGGGGGCGTCCGTTGAGGCTGTCCTGGATCGCGTCCAACTCCTCGCGGCTGACGACGCTCAGGTCGGTGCCTTTGGGCAGGTACTGGCGCAGCAGGCCGTTGGTGTTCTCGTTGCTGCCGCGCTGCCAGGGCGAGTGAGGATCGCAGAAGTAGATCGGAATGCCCGTGGCGGTAGTGAACGCAGCATGCTTGGCCATCTCCGCGCCCTGGTCCCAGGTGATCGTTCGGGCCAAGGAGGACGGCAGCTTGCTGACCGCCTCGCGCATTGCTGCCTCGACCTGCTCGGCGCTCTTGCCATCGGGCAGGTGCAGCAGCAATGTCATCCGTGTCGAGCGCTCGACGAGCGTCCCGACAGCGCTGCGGCTGCCCTGACCAAGGATGAGGTCACCCTCCCAATGCCCGGGCACTGCACGGTCGTCGGCTTCGGCAGGGCGCTGGCTGAGCATCACCATGCCGGGGATGCGGCCACGACCCTCGATGGCCCCGCGAGGCTTGCGAGCCGTCCTTCCGGACCGCAGGCACCGGGCCAGTTCACGGCGCAACTCGCCTCTGCCCTGCACGAACAGCGACTGGTAGATCGTCTCGTGGCTCACACGCATCTGCGGATCATCGGCATGATCCAACCGCAGGCGCGCTGCGATCTCCTCAGGTGACCACAACTGCTCCAGCCGACTGGCGACCTCCTCGAGCAGCCGGCCCGACGCAAGCTTGAACGGCTTCGGCCGACGAGTCTGCTGGCGGGCACGTTCATGTGCGCGCCAAGCCGAGTATTCGCAGCGGCCTCCGCCGCGCTTGACCTCACGGCTGATGGTGGACAC
>NZ_SCNB01000038.1:0-9237 GCF_005502825.1 Kocuria sp. 2SI
TGTGGGAGAGTAGGTCGCCGCCGCAATTATTTGTACGGAGAGAGGCTGATCGCTGACTCCTCGTCTTCACCGTGAGGGTGAGGATGGGTCGAGTCGCGGTCGGCCTCTTTTCGTGTACCCAGATGCTTTTTGCCCCCCCTCGTGCTGAGTGGATACCTGATTGCGCTATCGGGGTCCTTTAGCGCAATTGGGGATCCACTCGGCCTACGGGGCTCTTCCTCCCCGCGGCGAGTGGATAGTTGATTGCGCTATGGGGGCCCTCAACGCAACTGGGGATCCAATCGATCTCAGGGGCCGGGGCCGGTGCTGAGTAAGACTGAGGGCCGTTCGGGGCATCGGCACGGGCAGCTCTGGACCCCGCTGCGCATGGGTGTGGAGCCGGGGCTGGCTCCCGACCCTCGAGTGGGCCCTCAGTTGCGGTATCGGCGTCCTCAAGGCAACTGGCGATCCACTCGAGCAGGGGAGTGGGTGTTTCCGCTCCAGAAGCTCTCCTGGCTCTGTCTGCCGGCTCTCGGCCGCCCTGGCACTGTCTGCCGACCCTCCGCTGGCCCTGCTGGATTGAGACGTGATTCGAGTGTGCGCTGCCTTGCGCTGAGGGGTGTTTCAGCGCAAATGGGTATCCACTCGGCGAGAGGCAGTGGCCTTGGCCGCTCTCGTCGTCATGGCGGGGTCGTGGGCTTCTGGGGGCGTGGTGCCGCTTCCCGCTGCGGTGCGGCACTGGTGCTCGCTGTGCGGTGAGACGAATGACGAAGGCCCCGAGCCTCCTCCAGAGAGCTCGGGGCCTTCGCGTCGTCCGCGCTCAGGGCGCGGGAGCAGATCACACAGCAGAGGGCTGCGGATCCTCAGCGACAGCGTCGTCGTCGATGTCCTCCGACTTCTTGTAGAAGCGGTCGATGGCCACGGCGATCGCACCGTCACCGGTCACGTTGGTGGCCGTGCCGATCGAGTCGATGGCCACGTAGGTGGCGATCATGATGGAGATCGCAGTCTCGTCGAAGCCGAGCATGGACTGCAGGATGCCCACGGCGGCCATGATGGCACCGCCGGGAACGCCCGGTGCGGCGACCATGGTGATGCCGAGCATCAGGATGAAGCCGAAGTACTGCACCGGATCGATCTCGATGCCCGTGACCATCATGACGGCGGTGGAGAACAGCACGATCTTCACGGTCGAGCCGGCCAGGTGGATCGTGGCGCACAGGGGGATCGTGAAGCCGGCGACCTCCTCGCTCACCCCGTTGTTCCGGGCGGCCTGCAGGGTCACCGGGATGGTGGCCGCGGAGGAGGACGTGCCCAGGGCTGTGAAGTAGGCCGGCAGCATGTTCTTGAGCAGGCGGATGGGGTTCTTCTTGGCGATGGCCCCGGCGATCACGTACTGCAGGAGCAGCAGGATGATCGTGAGCACGAACGCGGTGATGACCACCTTGAAGAACGTGGAGATGACCGTCCCGATCTGCCCGTTCATGGTCAGCGACAGGAACGAACCGAACACGTAGACCGGCAGCAGCGGGATCACGATGCGGGTGACCACGAGCATGATGATGTCGCGCAGCTCCTCCAGACCGCTCTTCAGCGTGGTCCCGCGAACCATCGTGATGCCCACGCCCACGCAGAAGGCGAGCAGAAGCGCGGTCATGATGTCGAAGGGCGGGGGCATCTCGATGCTGAAGAACGACGACAGCGACTCCTCCGAGGGATCGCTCAGTGCGCCGCCGTCGTGGGTCTCATCGGCCAGCAGCGACGGGAACAGCGCCATCGAGGTGCCGAAGGCCATGAGGCCGGCACAGATGGTGGAGCCGTAGGCCACGGCGGCCGTGATCAGCAGCCACTTGCCGGCGCCGCGCCCGAGGTCCGCGATCGCCGGAGCGACGAGGGCCAGGATCAGCACGGGGATCAGGAAGCCGAGGAAGCCGCTGAAGACGCCGTTGAACGTGACGAAGACGCGAGCGATCGGTTCCGGGAAGAACAGGCCGCACAGGGCGCCGAGCACGATGGCGACGACGATTCTCGTCAGCAGTGAGGACAGCATTCGATGGAGCATGGAGGGTCTTTCTTCAGGGTCTGGGGAGGCGGCCCTGAGACCAGCTGTGGTGCGCTCGCTCAGGTGCTGCGACCGGTTCTGCGATCGGCGGACGAGTAGACTGTGCCGTCCATGGCTCAGAGGCCGCATCCGCTGCGGCCTCACTATGGCACGACTGCGCTCGGATGAGCTGCAGATCACGGAATTGTTGAACACATATCTGCGCGACGCGCACCGGAGGACTGAGATGGCCGAGGCCTGGTCGCAGGACAGCAACGATCGCGGCGAGGACCGGGGCGGCGATCGTCGGACTCCGGGGCGGGGTCGCGACGATCGCGGCGGCTCCGGATACCGATCGTCGGGGCAGGGGCGCAGCGGCGCCCGGCGTGACGATCGCCAGGGTTCGGGCCGCGGCTTCCGCGACGACGCGCGCGGCGGATCCCGCGATGGTGAGCGACGCGGCTTCCGCGGCGACGATTCCCGCAGCGGGCGCGACGCACGCGGCGGCTCCTCGCGCGAGGGCCGCGGCGGCCAGGGACAGCGCTCGGGCGGTCCTCGGCGTGATTTCCGCGGCGACGATCGCCGTGGGGCTCAGGGCGATCGCTCGGAGGGTCCGCGCAGGGACTTCCGCGGCGATGATCGTCGGGGTGGCCGCGATGAGCGCTCGGGTGCTCCGCGTCGTGACTTCCGCGGCGACGAGCGTCCGGACGACCGGGGACCCCGTCGTGACTTCCGGGGCGGCTCTCAGGGCGGCGGCTCCGGTCGTCGCTGGGAGGACCGCGGCGGGCAGCGCAGGGATGATCGCGGCCCGCGTCGGGACGGCGATCGCCCCGGCGGGCGCGACGATTCCCGCGGCGGCGCGCGCTCCGGCGAGCGGCGCAGCAGCTGGGGCGATGACCGTCGCGGAGGACAGTCCCGCTCGACATGGCGCGACGAGCCGCGTCACAGCAGCGAGGCACGTCGCGGCGGCGAGGGGCGTCGCGACGAGCGCAGGGACGACCGTCGAGGCCCGGGCACTCGCCCGGACGGCGGTCGGGACGGCGCCCGTGATGATCGCCGCGGCGGCTCCCGCGGCTCCGGCTCCCGCGGGGGTTCCAGAGGAGGGGACTCCCGCGATGGCCAGCGTCGGGGCTTCCGCGGCGACGACTCACGCGGCGGGCGCAGGGATGATCGGCAGGGCGGCTTCCGCGGGGAGCGTCGGGACGGACGCCGCGATGACCGCGGCGGCCAGCGGCGGACGTCGAGCTCCTTCGAGGAGCGCGGCCGTCCGGTGCGCGCCCCACGTCCGGAGGTCGATGCCGACATCACCGGCCAGGAGCTGGACCGCGATGCCCAGTTCCAGGTGCGCGCGCTCGAGGCCGACAACGCCGAGGCCGTCTCGCAGCACCTGGTGATGGTCGCCCGCTACATCGAGGACGATCCCGCCTTCGCGCTGGAGCACGCCCGCTACGCCGTCAGCCGCGCCGGTCGCGTGGCCGCGGTCCGCGAGGCCGCAGGCGTGGCCGCTTATGAGAACGGCGAGTACCACGAGGCCCTCAAGGAGCTGCGCACGTACCGCCGCATGACCGGCGACGACATTCACCTGCCCCTGATGGTCGACTGCGAGCGGGCCTTGGGCCGTCCGGAGAAGGCCCTGGAGCTGGCGACCTCGGAGGGCGTGGCCGAGCTTCCGGCCGATGCCCGCGTGGAGCTGGCGATCATCGTGGCAGGGTTGCGCCGGGACGAGGGCGACGCCGACGGCGCCCTGAAGGCCCTGGAGATCCCGCAGCTGGACCGCAACCGCGGCTTCTCCTACAGCCCGCGCCTGTTCCGCGCCTACGGCGAGGCTCTGCGCGGCGTCGGGCGGGAGAAGGAGGCGACCGCCTGGGATCGGCAGGCCCTCGTGGCAGAGGCCGCTCTGGGCACCGGCCCGTTCGAGGACCCGGAGATCGTGGACCTGGGCGAGGACGAGATCGGAGTGGAGCTCGACTCCGCCGAGGGTGCCCAGCGCGACATCGACCGGGTCTCCGACGTCACCGGGCAGTCCGACGCCGAGGCCGAGGCGGACGACGCGGCGCATGGCTCCGAGGAGCCCGCTGCGCAGCATCAGCCGGGCCTCGACGACGAGGACCTCGCCTCGATGGGCGGGGAGTCGGCCTCCGCCGACGGCTTCGACGACGATGAGGATCCGGCGCCGTCGTCGGGCCCGAGCGGCATCGTCCGCGACGCCGCCGCCGATGACGACTCCCTCGCGGATGGTGCTGCGAGCGAGGGCGAGACGGAGCAGGAGGACTCCTGAGATGACTCGGCGACTGATCGACGGCTGCGACGCGATCCTGGCCGACCTGGACGGCGTGGTCTACGCCGGTCCCGGGGCGATCTCGGAGGCTCCGGAATCGCTCGAGCGGGCCAAGTCCGAGGGCGTGCCGGTGATGTTCGTGACGAACAACGCCTCGCGCGCCGTCGAGACGGTCGCCGAGCACCTCAGCGAGCTCGGTGTGGCGACCCGCGGCGAGGACGTGGTCAGCTCCGCGCAGGCCGCCGCCCAGCTGCTCAGCGACCGCCTTCCGGCCGGATCGCGCGTGCTGATCACGGGGGCCCAGGCGCTGTCGGACTACATCGCCGAGGCCGGCCTGACTCCGGTGAGCTCCCAGCACGACGACCCCGTGGCGGTCGTCCAGGGATTCGACCCGGAGATCGGCTGGAGCGATCTGGCCGAGGCGGCCTACACCCTGGCCGATGCCTCGGTGCTCTGGATCGCCACGAACACCGACGGTTCGATCCCGCGCGAGCGGGGCATCGCCCCGGGCAACGGGACGCTGGTGGACGCGGTGGCCAGGGCGACCGGGCGCACCCCGGAGGTCGCGGGCAAGCCCGAGGCCCCGATCTTCCGCACCGGCGCCCAGCGCCTGGGGGCTCAGCGCCCGCTGGTGATCGGCGACCGGCTGGACACCGACATCCTGGGCGGCAATCGCGCCGGCTTCGCGACCGCCCTGGTGCTCACCGGCGTGGACACGGTGCGCACCGCTCTCGGCGCGATCACCGACGAGCGCCCCGGTCACCTCATCGCCGATCTCACGGGGCTCTTCGTCCCGGAGGCCGAGATCGCCGTGGAGGAATCGGACGGCGCCAGCATCGCGCGCTGCGGTGCCGCGCAGGCCACCGCGCACGACGACGGTCTGCGGATCTCCGGTGATGAGGACGACCTCGACGCCTGGCGCGCCGCCTGCGCCGCCTGGTGGGCCCGGCATCCGCAGGTCGACACGGCCTCGATCCCCGAGATCGAGTGGACGGCGGCATGACCCAGTCGTTCGAGCCCTCGCAGAGCCCCGGGGTCCAGCGCGTCCTGCAGGACCTCGAGGACCTGGACCAGCGCCCCGTGGGCGAGCACGCCGCCGCCTATCAGGACGCCCACGAGCGGCTGACCCGCGAGCTCGAGTCCGCGCAGTCGCGCATCGCCGATGCCGGCGGGACGTCGTGAGCTCTGAAGGAGCGAGCGGCGAGCGGCTGGACCGCGCCCTGGTGACCCGGGGCCTGGCGCGCTCGCGCACCCTGGCCGCCCGATGGATCGCCGAGGGCCGCGTGAGCGTGGACGGGCAGCGCACGAGGAAGGCCGCGCAGCCGGTGGCTGCGACCTCCGAGGTGGAGCTCGAGGAGGCCGAGGGCCCCGAGTACGTCAGCCGCGCCGGGCACAAGCTGGCAGGGGCGCTCGAGGCGTTCCCGGACGTCGTCGTGGAGGGGCTGCGCTGCCTGGACGCCGGAGCCTCCACCGGGGGATTCACCGACGTGCTGCTGCGGGGCGGGGCACGGGAGGTCGTGGCCGTGGACGTGGGCCACGACCAGCTCGTGCCGCAGCTGCGCGCGGATCCGAGGGTGCGCGTGCACGAGGGCCTGAACCTGCGCTACATGGCCCCCGAGGACATCGGCGGCCCTACCGAGCTGACCGTCTGCGATGTCTCCTTCATCTCCCTGACCCTGGTGATCGCACCGCTGGCGGCGGCCACCTTGCCCGGCGGGCACCTGCTGCTCATGGTCAAGCCGCAGTTCGAGGTCGGAGCGGATCGACTGGGCCGCGACGGAGTGGTCGCCTCGGAGCAGCAGCGCCTCGAGGCGGTCGAGAAGGTGGCGGCCGCAGGCGTCGCTGCGGGCCTGATCGAGCTCGGGCGGACGCGCTCGCCGCTGCCGGGCCAGGACGGCAACCATGAGTTCTTCCTGCACCTGCAGCGTCCGGTGCCGGCGCCGTCCTGAACCGGAGGGCAGAACCGGGCCCTCCGTGTGCCGTCGGTCGGAGGACGTAGGGTGGAGCGCATGATCGACGACTCCGGCATGCGCGCGCCCGCCTCACGACGCATCCTGGTGCTCGCCCACATGGGACGTCCGGAGGCCCGGGTCGCAGCCCAGCAGACACTGCGCCAGCTGGCCGACTCCGGCGTGGAGGGCGTCCTGACCGCCGAGGACCGCGACGCCATGCTGCGCGCTCCGGAGGTGGACGAGCTGCCCCCGGTGGGAGTGGTGCCGGACAACTGCGCGCTGTCGGACATCGAGCTGGTGGTCGTGCTCGGCGGCGACGGCTCCATCCTGCGCGCCGCGGAGGTCGTCCGCGACGTCGAGGTCCCGCTGCTGGGTGTGAACCTGGGCCATGTGGGGTTCCTGGCCGAATCCGAGCGCTCCGGCCTGGCGGAGACGGTCCAGGCCGTCGTCGACGGCCGCTACACCGTCGAGGACCGCATGGCCCTGGACGTGCGGGTCTGGCACGCGGGACGCCCCGTGCTGCACACCTGGGCGCTGAACGAGGCCTCGGTGGAGAAGGGCGACCGCGAGAAGATGCTCGAGGTCGTCACCGAGGTGGACCGCAGGCCCCTGTCGTCCTTCGGCTGCGACGGCGTCATCATGGCCACTCCCACCGGCTCGACCGCCTACGCGTTCTCCGCCGGGGGACCGGTCGTGTGGCCGGAGGTCGAGGCGCTGCTGATGGTCCCGCTCTCGCCGCACGCGCTGTTCTCGCGGCCACTGGTCGTCTCGCCGTCGTCCATGATCGCCGTGGAGGTGCTCACCCGCACCGATGCCCGCGGCGTGCTGTGGTGCGACGGCCGCCGCACGGTCGAGCTGCCTCCGGGATCGCGCATCGAGGTCACCCGCGCCGAGCGGCCCGTGACCCTGGCGCGCATGCATCGCACGCCGTTCTCGGAACGCCTGGTCAAGAAGTTCGGCCTGCCGACCGCAGGCTGGCGCGGCCCCGTGGAGCAGGACGAGATCTCGGACGCCACCTCCACGCTGCCGATCGTCCAGCCGGACTACCGCACGACCATCCGCCGCCAGGAGCCGGGCATGCCTCAGCACCTGTCCGTGGGCCAGGAGATCCCGCAGGCCGATCATCCGGAGGAGGGCTCATGATCGAGGAGATCCACATCCGCGATCTCGGGGTGATCACCGATGCCGTGCTCCCCCTGGGGCCGGGGCTGACGATCCTCTCCGGCGAGACCGGCGCGGGCAAGACCATGGTCGTGACCGCCCTGGGCATGCTGCTGGGACGCCGCGCCGACGCCGGCGCTGTGCGCGTGGGCGCAGAGAAGGCCGTGGCGGAGGCCGTCGTGAACGTCTCGTCCGATCACGCCGCGGTGGCTCTGGTGGAAGACGCCGGGGGAGACGTCGACCACGAGCAGGACCGCGCCTCCCTGCAGCTCAGCCGCACCGTGGCCGCCACGGGGCGCTCGCGGGCGCACGTGGGCGGACGCAGCGCCCCGGTGGCTCGGCTCGGCGAGCTCGGCGAGACCCTGGTGGCCGTGCACGGGCAGTCGGATCAGCTGCGGCTGACCTCGGCGGCCGCGCAGCGCCATGCGCTGGACACGTTCGCAGCCGTGCACGACACCGGCTCGGCACGCGGTCGGAAGAAGGCCGCCGAGAGCCGGGGCTTCGAGGAGCTGCTGGGCGAGTACCGTGCGGCGCTGTCGTCGTTCGAGGCCGTCGAGGCCGAGCTCTCCGAGATCCGCGAGAAGGGCCGGGAGCGCGCGCTCGAGGCGCAGTCGCTGCGGGCCGCGCTCGAGGAGATCGACGCCGTCGAGCCGGTCAGCGGTGAGGACGAGGCCCTGAACGCCGAATCGCAGAAGCTCACGAGCCTCGAATCGCTGCGCGGCGCCTCCATGACCGCGCACGCGGCGCTGTCGGGAAGCGAGGAGGATCCGGACGCGGCGTCGTCGATCCTGCTGGTGGACCGGGCGCTGTCTGCACTCGAGCAGGAGGCCGACTCCGATCCCGAGCTCGAGCAGCTGGCCCAGCGCGTGCGCGAGCTGTCCGTGCTGACCAACGACGTCGCGGCGGATCTCTCCGCCTACGCGACCGGCCTGGACGAGGACGGCCCCGCGCGGCTGGCCGAGGTCGAGGCGCGCCGAGCCGCCCTGCGGGGGCTGACCAAGACCTACGGCGCGGACATCGACGAGGTCCTCGCCTTCGCCGAGACCGCCCGCACCCGGCTGGAGTCCCTCGGCGATGATCCCCACCGCGAGGAGCAGCTCAGCGCGCAGCGCGATCAGCTGCTGGAGGCCCTCGAAGCGCAGGCGGGCGAGCTCACGCAGCGCCGTCGCCGTGCCGCCGAGCAGCTCGCGCAGGAGGTCGGCACCGAGCTCAAGGCGCTGGCCATGCCCAACGCCGCGCTGATCGTCTCCGTGGAGCCGTCGCAGCGCTTCGACCGCTGGGGCCGCGACACCATCGAGTTCCTGCTGCGCGCCCACGCCGATGCCTCGCCGCGGCCTCTGGGCAAGGGCGCCTCCGGCGGTGAGCTCTCGCGCCTGATGCTGGCGCTGGAGGTCGTGCTGGCCGCCGTCGACCCCGTGCCCACGTTCGTGTTCGACGAGGTCGACTCCGGCGTGGGCGGCAAGGCCGCCCTGGAGATCGGCCGGCGCCTGAAGATGCTGGCCCAGAACGTGCAGGTGCTCGTGGTGACGCACCTGCCGCAGGTCGCGGCCTTCGCCGACGAGCACGTGCTCGTGACCAAGAGCTCGGACTCGACCGTCTCGGATGTGAGCGTGCTCTCGCCGGACGAGCGCGTCGTGGAGCTCGCCCGCATGCTGGCAGGCCATGAGAACTCGGAAGCAGCGCAGGAGCACGCCCGCGAGCTGCTGCGCGATGCCTCGGCCCACAGCTGCGGGGAGGGCTCCAGCTCCACGACGACCTCCTGCGGCTGCGGATCGCCGAGCAGGACCTCGGCCGGATCGATCGGCTCGGCCAGGACGTAGTCGTCT
>NZ_SCNB01000039.1:0-8902 GCF_005502825.1 Kocuria sp. 2SI
TCCACCGCCCGGCGACGGAACTCGTCGGTGTAGTTCTTCCTTGCCATCCTTGGATTCTCGCTTCCCCAGCATCGTGCTGGATTCCGCGTGTCCAAGATCAGGGGTTAAGCCCCGATCCCGATATTGCGATTGACGACGTGGAAGCTGCCGTCGCCCTGGAAGAGGCGGATCAGCGTGGACTCGAGATCCAGGCACACGGACTTGTTGAACATCTCGCTGAGCACCAGTCGCAGGGTGCGCATGCCCTGCTTGGCCTCGGAGGCCTGGTGCTGGCGCATCCTGGAGACGCCGTGCAGGGATTCGCCGACGTAGACCCGGCGGGCGTCGTCCAGCAGATAGACGATCGGCCAGTCCCGGAACATCTCCATCTCCAGGCCGCCGCGATCGATGGCCTGGGCGGTGAACGGCATCCGCTCGATCGTGAACGGAACGACGGAGCCCTCAGAGCCGGTCATGCTTGGTGCTCCTGCCGCGGGCCTTCTCGACCGGGTACTTCTGCTCGGTCACGGCCAGCTTCTGCCGCATGATCTCGTGCGGATCGACCCCCAGGCGATCGGCCAGCAGATACGCGTACGTCAGGACGTCGGCGAGCTCGGACTCCACCTCGGCCTGGTCCGCCTGGCCGGACCACTGGAAGCACTCGAGCAGCTCGGCGGCCTCGATGCTGATGGACTTGGCCAGGTTCTCGTGGGAGTGGAACTGCGCCCAGTCGCGCTCGCGGACGAATTCCCGCAGCTGCGGCATCACGTCATCGGCAGGCATGCGGTCAACGTAGCAAACCCCCGCCGAGTGGATCTTCAGTTGCGCTGTTCGCCCGCACAGCGCAACTGGGGATCCACTCGGCGGGGTGAGGAGGGGATGGCGACGGAGGAGCGACGACGGTCGCACGCCATCGGCCAAGATGGAGGGCATGACACCACCGGGCGGCTGGACGCAGGCATTGATCGAGCATCTGGGGATCGAGCTGTGGCGCATCCCCGTGGTCGTGGCCTCGGCGATCGGGATCTACCTGGCCTTCCTGCTGCTGGTCCGCGTGTTCGGCGTGCGGGTGCTCTCGGGCTGGACGGGGTTCGACGCCGTCGTGCTGATCATGCTCGGATCGGTGGCGGGACGCGTGATCATCGGCCACCCGCCCACGCTGGCGGCTGGTGCGATCGGGCTGCTCACGCTGCTGCTGCTGGAGGCGGCCTTCGGCGCGGTGCAGCAGGCGGCGGGCGTCCCCGGGCTGCGCACGCGACCCCGGGTGATCATGGCCCATGGCCAGTTCGTGGACTCCGCCCTTCGGCGCACCCACCTCACCCCGCGCGAGGTCTACGGCGTGCTGCGCCATCGCGGGATCTCGCACCAGGACCAGGTCCAGTGCGTGATCCTGGAGTCCACCGGCGGCCTCAGCGTGATCCGCACGGGCGACCCGATCGGGCCGGGGATGCTCGACGGCGTGATCGGGTCGGAGCTGGTGCTCTCCGAGACGCCTCCCGGACCAGGAGCCCCCTGATCCGCGCCCCACCTCGCCGAGTGGATCCCCAGTTGCGCTGTTCGCCCCGATAGCGCAACTGGGGATCCACTCGGCGGGAGGGGAAGGGGTCAGAGCAGGGCTGCCAGCGCGAAGCTCCACAGGCACATGAACCCCAGCATGCCCAAGCTGTAGCCGATGGAGCCGCGCAGGATCTCGGCCTCGCGCCCGGAGAGCCCCACGGCGCCGGCGGCGATGGCGATCGACTGCGGCGAGACGACCTTGGCCGTGGTGCCGCTGGCGGTGTTGGCGCCGACCAGGGTTGCTGGAGCCGCTCCGATGCCCTCCGCCGTGGCGAACTGCAACGGCCCGAACAGGGTGTTGTTGTTGGTCACCGAGCCGGTGAGGAACACGCCGATCCAGCCGATGATCGGGGCGATCAGCGGGAAGATCGGGCCGACGGCGGCCAGCGCCTGCCCCATGGCCGTGGAGCCGCCGGAGTAGTTGGCCAGGTTGGCCAGCACCAGGATGACGGCGATCAGCGCGATCGCCGGGCCGAGCGAGGTCAGCGTGGTGCGCAGCTCCTCGAAAAGCGCCTTGGCGTCGACCTGCGGGGTGCTCAGGAAGCTCAGGATCACGGCGATCAGGATCGCGGTGCCGGTGGCGCCCAGGATCGAGAACGACCAGGTGGCCTCCACGACCGCACCGGAGGCGGCGATGACCTGGCCGGTGAGCCCCGGCATGGGCACCTGGAAGGTGGTGGCGCTGAGCGCGCCGGTCGAGAACAGCGCCTTCACCGCCGGGACGGACCAGATCAGCATGAGGATCGAGAGGATGTAGAAGGGGCTCCAGGCGACCAGGACGTCGCGGGCCGTCGTCCGGGTGCCGTCCGGCTCCGGGGCGCCCTCCGGACGGGAGATCCGCGACGGCTTCCAGATCCGCGACAGCCCCATGAGGGCCACCATGCCGACCAGTCCGGCCGCCAGGTCGGCGAGCTCGGGACCCACGAACCACAGCAGCCCGCCCTGAACCAGATTGAAGGCCAGCGACACCACGAGCGCTGCGGGCCAGGTCTCGCGCAGGCTGCGCAGCCCGCCGAGCATGAGGACCATGAGGAAGGGGACCAGGAAGGTCAGGGGCTGCAGCAGCAGCACCAGGGCTCGGGACAGCTCGTGGACCTCCAGCCCGGTGATCTGCGCACCCACGAGCACGGGGAGGCCGATGGCCCCGTAGGCGCCGGCGGCCACGTTGCCCACCAGGGACAGGACGGCGGCGCGCACCGGCTTGAAGCCCAGCTGCACGAGCAGCGCTGCGCAGATCGCGATCGGCACGCCGAAGCCGGCCACGCCCTCGAGAAAGCAGCCGAAGGCGAAGGAGATCAGCAGGACCTGGACGCGCTGGTCATCGGAGACGCCGGCGATCGAGGAGCGGATGACGTCGAACCGTCCTGAGCGCACGGTGATCCGGTAGAGCCACACGGCCATGACCACGATGTACGCGATCGGCCACAGGGCCGTGAGCAGCCCCAGCAGTCCCGCGCCGCCGGCGGCGGAGACGGGCATTCCGAACACGGCCACGGAGACGATGACCTGCAGGACGAGCGCGATGATCCCGGATGTCAGCCCGGACAGCTTCAGCGCCATCATGCACAGCAGGAAGACGAGGATGGGCAGGGCGGCCACGATCGCAGACAGGGCGAGGCTGCCCAGGGGGTCGATGTTCTGGGTCCACATGGGAGAGGTCTTCCGGGTTGGAGGGAGGGCGCGATCGAGTGCGGGGGGCGGTGGGCGTCGAACCCCCACCCCCACCCCGCCGAGTGGATACTCAGTTGCGCTGTTCGCTCGGATAGCGCAACTGGGTATCCACTCGGCGACGGGGGTGCGGCTCAGCCGGCGCTGAGGCCGTCGACGACCTCGCGCAGCGTCTCGGCGGAGTACCGCAGCTTGGTCAGCTCGTCGTCGGAGAACGGGGTCTCGCGGATGGGGAAGGCGCCGTCCTCGCCGACGATGCACGGCACCGACAAGGCGACGCCGTCGATCCCCTGGAAGTCGGAGAGCACCGGGGCCACGTTGAGCACGGCGTTCTGCGCCCCGAGCACGGCCTCGACGATGCGCGCGCTCGACAGCCCGATCGCGTAGTTGGTGGCGCCCTTGCCCTGGATGACCTTGTAGGCCGCGCCCCGGACCTCGTCGGTCAGGGCGTCGAGGGATTCGCGGGTGAAGACTTTCTGCCCGTCGCGGGTCCACTCCAGGATCGGCACGGTGCCGATCGAGGCGGTGGACCACAGGGCGAACTCGGAGTCGCCGTGCTCGCCGACGATGTGCGCGTGCACGCTCGTGCGCGACACATCGGCCCGGTCCGCCAGGAGCCACCGCAGTCGGGAGGTATCCAGCGTGGTGCCGGAGGAGAAGACCTGGTTGGCCGGCAGACCGGAGAACTCCTGGGCGACCATGGCCATGGGATCGCACGGGTTGGTGACGATGACGTAGACGGCCTCCGGGGCCACCGACAGCAGCTGCTCCATCAGGGTGCGGGTGATCCGGGCGTTGGTGTCGGCGAGCTCGCGGCGGGACTGCCCCGGCTTCTGCTTGGCGCCGGCGGTGATGACGACGATGTCCGAGTCTCGAGCGACGTCGATATCGCTGCTGCCGACGATGGCGGTTCCGCCGGTGAACTGGCTGCGGTGGGCGAGGTCGAGCACCTCGGCCTCGGTCTTCTCGGCGGCGATGTCGTAGAGGGCGATGTGGCGGGCGGATCCGCGGATCATGGCGGCATAGGCCACGCTCGATCCGACGGCTCCGGCTCCGACGACGGTGAGTTTCGAGTTCCTGTTCATGCCTTCACGCTACGAGGAGGGCATGTCGTTTCGTGTGGGGTTGTCGTGGTTTTCTGTCAGCTGCGCGGAGGGATCATGTCCCGTTCACGTCTCAATCGCGCATGAACCCACACTGCGCCCCGCTCCCACCCGGCCGAGTGGATACCCAATTGCGCTGTTCAGGCTGATAGCGCAACGGGGTATCCACTCGGCCGGGTGGGAGCGGGGCGCAGTGTGGGTTCATGCGCGATTGAGACGTGAACGGGACATGATCCCTCCGCGCAGCTGACAGAAAACCACGACAACCCCACACGAAACGACATGCCCTCCTCGTAGCGTGAAGGCATGAACAGGAACTCGAAACTCACCGTCGTCGGAGCCGGAGCCGTCGGATCGAGCGTGGCCTATGCCGCCATGATCCGCGGATCCGCCCGCCACATCGCCCTCTACGACATCGCCGCCGAGAAGACCGAGGCCGAGGTGCTCGACCTCGCCCACGGCAGCCAGTTCACCGGCGGAACCGACATCGTCGGCAGCAGCGATATCGAGGTCGCTCGCGACTCGGACATCGTCGTCATCACCGCCGGCGCCAAGCAGAAGCCGGGGCAGTCCCGCCGCGAGCTCGCCGACACCAACGCCCGGATCACCCGCACCCTGATGGAGCAGCTGCTGTCGGTGGCCCCGGAGGCCGTCTACGTCATCGTCACCAACCCGTGCGATCCCATGGCCATGGTCGCCCAGGAGTTCTCCGGTCTGCCGGCCAACCAGGTCTTCTCCTCCGGCACCACGCTGGATACCTCCCGACTGCGGTGGCTCCTGGCGGACCGGGCCGATGTGTCGCGCACGAGCGTGCACGCGCACATCGTCGGCGAGCACGGCGACTCCGAGTTCGCCCTGTGGTCCACCGCCTCGATCGGCACCGTGCCGATCCTGGAGTGGACCCGCGACGGGCAGAAAGTCTTCACCCGCGAATCCCTCGACGCCCTGACCGACGAGGTCCGGGGCGCGGCCTACAAGGTCATCCAGGGCAAGGGCGCCACCAACTACGCGATCGGGCTGTCGAGCGCGCGCATCGTCGAGGCCGTGCTCGGGGCGCAGAACGCCGTGCTCAACGTGGCCCCGGTGCTCTCCGACTTCCAGGGGATCGACGGCGTCGCCTTGTCGGTGCCGTGCATCGTCGGCGAGGACGGCGCCTTCCCCATCCGCGAGACCCCGTTCTCCGACGACGAGCTGACCAAGCTGCGGGACTCCGCCGAGACGCTGCGCGAGGTCGTCGACGGCCTCAGCGCCGGCTGAGCCGCACCCCCGTCGCCGAGTGGATACCCAGTTGCGCTATCCGAGCGAACAGCGCAACTGAGTATCCACTCGGCGGGGTGGGGGTGGGGGTTCGACGCCCACCGCCCCCCGCACTCGATCGCGCCCTCCCTCCAACCCGGAAGACCTCTCCCATGTGGACCCAGAACATCGACCCCCTGGGCAGCCTCGCCCTGTCTGCGATCGTGGCCGCCCTGCCCATCCTCGTCTTCCTGCTGTGCATGATGGCGCTGAAGCTGTCCGGGCTGACATCCGGGATCATCGCGCTCGTCCTGCAGGTCATCGTCTCCGTGGCCGTGTTCGGAATGCCCGTCTCCGCCGCCGGCGGCGCGGGACTGCTGGGGCTGCTCACGGCCCTGTGGCCGATCGCGTACATCGTGGTCATGGCCGTGTGGCTCTACCGGATCACCGTGCGCTCAGGACGGTTCGACGTCATCCGCTCCTCGATCGCCGGCGTCTCCGATGACCAGCGCGTCCAGGTCCTGCTGATCTCCTTCGCCTTCGGCTGCTTTCTCGAGGGCGTGGCCGGCTTCGGCGTGCCGATCGCGATCTGCGCAGCGCTGCTCGTGCAGCTGGGCTTCAAGCCGGTGCGCGCCGCCGTCCTGTCCCTGGTGGGCAACGTGGCCGCCGGCGCCTACGGGGCCATCGGCCTCCCCGTGCTCGTGGGTGCGCAGATCACCGGGCTGGAGGTCCACGAGCTGTCCCGAGCCCTGGTGCTGCTGCTGCAGCCCCTGACCTTCCTGGTCCCCTTCCTCATGGTCCTCATGCTCGGCGGGCTGCGCAGCCTGCGCGAGACCTGGCCCGCAGCGCTCGTGGTGTCGCTGGCCTTCAATCTGGTTCAGGGCGGGCTGCTGTGGTTCGTGGGTCCCGAGCTCGCCGACCTGGCGGCCGGACTGGTCGGCATGGTGGCCCTCATGGGGCTGTCGCGGATCTGGAAGCCGTCGCGGATCTCCCGTCCGGAGGGCGCCCCGGAGCCGGACGGCACCCGGACGACGGCCCGCGACGTCCTGGTCGCCTGGAGCCCCTTCTACATCCTCTCGATCCTCATGCTGATCTGGTCCGTCCCGGCGGTGAAGGCGCTGTTCTCGACCGGCGCGCTCAGCGCCACCACCTTCCAGGTGCCCATGCCGGGGCTCACCGGCCAGGTCATCGCCGCCTCCGGTGCGGTCGTGGAGGCCACCTGGTCGTTCTCGATCCTGGGCGCCACCGGCACCGCGATCCTGATCGCCGTGATCCTGAGCTTCCTGAGCACCCCGCAGGTCGACGCCAAGGCGCTTTTCGAGGAGCTGCGCACCACGCTGACCTCGCTCGGCCCGGCGATCGCGCTGATCGCCGTCATCCTGGTGCTGGCCAACCTGGCCAACTACTCCGGCGGCTCCACGGCCATGGGGCAGGCGCTGGCCGCCGTCGGCCCGATCTTCCCGCTGATCGCCCCGATCATCGGCTGGATCGGCGTGTTCCTCACCGGCTCGGTGACCAACAACAACACCCTGTTCGGGCCGTTGCAGTTCGCCACGGCGGAGGGCATCGGAGCGGCTCCAGCAACCCTGGTCGGCGCCAACACCGCCAGCGGCACCACGGCCAAGGTCGTCTCGCCGCAGTCGATCGCCATCGCCGCCGGCGCCGTGGGGCTCTCCGGGCGCGAGGCCGAGATCCTGCGCGGCTCCATCGGCTACAGCTTGGGCATGCTGGGGTTCATGTGCCTGTGGAGCTTCGCGCTGGCAGCCCTGCTCTGACCCCTTCCCCTCCCGCCGAGTGGATCCCCAGTTGCGCTATCGGGGCGAACAGCGCAACTGGGGATCCACTCGGCGAGGTGGGGCGCGGATCAGGGGGCTCCTGGTCCGGGAGGCGTCTCGGAGAGCACCAGCTCCGACCCGATCACGCCGTCGAGCATCCCCGGCCCGATCGGGTCGCCCGTGCGGATCACGCTGAGGCCGCCGGTGGACTCCAGGATCACGCACTGGACCTGGTCCTGGTGCGAGATCCCGCGATGGCGCAGCACGCCGTAGACCTCGCGCGGGGTGAGGTGGGTGCGCCGAAGGGCGGAGTCCACGAACTGGCCATGGGCCATGATCACCCGGGGTCGCGTGCGCAGCCCGGGGACGCCCGCCGCCTGCTGCACCGCGCCGAAGGCCGCCTCCAGCAGCAGCAGCGTGAGCAGCCCGATCGCACCAGCCGCCAGCGTGGGCGGGTGGCCGATGATCACGCGTCCCGCCACCGATCCGAGCATGATCAGCACGACGGCGTCGAACCCCGTCCAGCCCGAGAGCACCCGCACGCCGAACACGCGGACCAGCAGCAGGAAGGCCAGGTAGATCCCGATCGCCGAGGCCACGACCACGGGGATGCGCCACAGCTCGATCCCCAGATGCTCGATCAATGCCTGCGTCCAGCCGCCCGGTGGTGTCATGCCCTCCATCTTGGCCGATGGCGTGCGACCGTCGTCGCTCCTCCGTCGCCATCCCCTCCTCACCCCGCCGAGTGGATCCCCAGTTGCGCTGTGCGGGCGAACAGCGCAACTGAAGATCCACTCGGCGGGGGTTTGCTACGTTGACCGCATGCCTGCCGATGACGTGATGCCGCAGCTGCGGGAATTCGTCCGCGAGCGCGACTGGGCGCAGTTCCACTCCCACGAGAACCTGGCCAAGTCCATCAGCATCGAGGCCGCCGAGCTGCTCGAGTGCTTCCAGTGGTCCGGCCAGGCGGACCAGGCCGAGGTGGAGTCCGAGCTCGCCGACGTCCTGACGTACGCGTATCTGCTGGCCGATCGCCTGGGGGTCGATCCGCACGAGATCATGCGGCAGAAGCTGGCCGTGACCGAGCAGAAGTACCCGGTCGAGAAGGCCCGCGGCAGGAGCACCAAGCATGACCGGCTCTGAGGGCTCCGTCGTTCCGTTCACGATCGAGCGGATGCCGTTCACCGCCCAGGCCATCGATCGCGGCGGCCTGGAGATGGAGATGTTCCGGGACTGGCCGATCGTCTATCTGCTGGACGACGCCCGCCGGGTCTACGTCGGCGAATCCCTGCACGGCGTCTCCAGGATGCGCCAGCACCAGGCCTCCGAGGCCAAGCAGGGCATGCGCACCCTGCGACTGGTGCTCAGCGAGATGTTCAACAAGTCCGTGTGCCTGGATCTCGAGTCCACGCTGATCCGCCTCTTCCAGGGCGACGGCAGCTTCCACGTCGTCAATCGCAATATCGGGATCGGGGCTTAACCCCTGATCTTGGACACGCGGAATCCAGCACGATGCTGGGGAAGCGAGAATCCAAGGATGGCAAGGAAGAACTACACCGACGAGTTCCGTCGCCGGGCGGTGGA
>NZ_SCNB01000003.1:0-215981 GCF_005502825.1 Kocuria sp. 2SI
TCGTCCAAGTCCCGCGACGACCTCCAGGAGACCATCGCGCTGCTCAAGGGCAAGGACCTGGACGTCGACCTGCAGTTCATCAACTTCCGCTGACAGTCCCCCGCCGCCGCCCCCTGTCGGACGACGAAGGGGCGCCGTCGCAGCATCTCGGCTGCGACGGCGCCCCTTCGTCGTGTCGTTTCAGCCCTCGTGGAGCATGGCCTGCAGGCGCTCGATGCGCTGGGCCGTGGGCGGGTGCGTGCTGAACATCCGGGAGAGTCCGCCGCCGCGGAACGGGTTCGCGATCATCATGGACGACGTGTTGACGACCCTCTGGTCATCGGCCGACAGCGGCCTGGCGTTGACGCCGTTCTCGATCTTGTTCAGCGCATTGGCCAGGGCCAGCGGATCCCCCGTCAGCCGGGCGCCGTCCTCGTCGGCGTCGAACTCGCGGGTGCGCGAGATCGCCATCTGGATGACCGAGGCGGCCACCGGTGCCAGGAAGGCGACGGCCAGGGCCGCCAGCGGGTTGCCCCTCTCGTCGCCCCCGCGCCCGCCGAAGATCGCGGTGAACTGCAGGAACTGCGCGATCGAGGTGATGATGCCCGCGATCGCCGCAGCCACGGACGAGGTGAGGATGTCCCGGTTGTAGACGTGCTGAAGCTCGTGGCCCAGCACGCCCCGCAGCTCGCGCTCGCTGAGCAGCTGCAGGATCCCCTCCGTGACGCACACCGCGGAGTTCTTGGGGTCGCGGCCGGTGGCGAAGGCATTGGGACTCGAGGTGGGTGAGACGTAGAGCCGGGGCATGGGCTGTCCGGCGCGGTCGGAGAGCTCGCGCACCGTGGCGTACAGCCAGGGCGCTTGCTGCTCGCTGACCTCGACGGCGTGCATGGAGCGCAGCGCGAGCTTGTCGCTGTTCCAGTAGCTGTAGGCCGTGGAAGCCAGCCCGATCAGCGCGAAGAGGAGGATGAAGATCGAGCTGCCCGTGCTCAGCGAGATGCCGTACCCGATCAGCACGAGCAGGCCCCACATCCCCCCGAGCAGCGCTGCGGTCTTCAGCCCGTTGAAGTGTCGGTGCATGCCGGATCCGTTCCTCTCGTTCAATGGGGCCGTCTGGTCGCGCCGGAGACCCAGAAGCGGCGCTCCGCCGTCTTCCCAGGCAGCCCCGGGTGCGCGCGAGCCCTCATCAGAGAGGAACCGGCAGCCTCAGACGGGTGTTCCCTATTCGGCCGTGTCTGCAGACAGTTCCCAGTATCCGCTCGTCCAGGGCCACAGGGTCTGCCACAGCTGCGGCCACTGCTCACGAGGCACCCACACCCAGGTGACGCCCTCCACCTCGGCCGGAGGCTGGTTCGGATCGGTGCTGCCGCTGCCCGGAGTCGTGCCGCCCGTGTCCGTGGCCGGATCGGTCGAGTCGTCGGTGGTCTGAGGGCTCTCCCCGTCCCCCGGCTCGGGGGGCTCCGTGGTCTGCTCGGTGGTGGGCTCCGGTGCGGGCTCGTCGGTGGTAGCGGGCTGCGAAGCCGGATCGGTCGTGCCGCTCGAACCGGGATCGCCGCTGGAGCTGCCGCTGCCCGGAGTCGTGCCGCCCGCGTCCGTGGCCTGATCGGTCGAGTCGTCGGTGGTCGGAGGGCTCTCCTCGTCCCCCGACTCGGTGGGATCCGGGGTCTGCTCGGTGGTGGGCTCCGGCTCAGGGGTCGGCTCGGGGGTGGGCTCGGGCTGCGGAGCCGGATCGGTCGTGCCGCTCGAACCGGGATCGCCGCTGGAGCTGCCGCTGCCGGAGGCCTCGCCGCTGCTCGAGGCGCCGGGGGCGCCTTCGCCCCCCGTGCCGCCCGACGCCCCGCCATCGCTGCCGGAGGCACCGCTGCCGGAGCCGCCGCCGCTCGCGGGCCGATCGGCTCCGTCGTCAGCGCCGCCGACAGCGGCGTCGCCGGCGGCGCCGGAGTCCGCCCCGTTTCCTGCCCGACTGTCCTCGGCCGAGGCCTCGCTGCCGGAGTCCGCGCCGTTGCCAGCCCTCTGGTCATCGGCCTGGTCGGCCGGGCCGAAGGCCGCGAGCCGGTCGGCGCTGTCCGACGCATCGGCCGGATCCGCCGAGGAGGTTCCGCCGCCGGGCGCCGAGTCAGCGCCGGCAGCGTCCCCGAACAGGGAGCCGCCCGAGTCCGCGCCGTCATCACCGCCACGGCCGTCGCCGTCACCCTCGCCGTCGCCGCTCTGCTCGTCGCTGCTGTCGACCTCGCCCTCGCCCGCGGGGAAGGGCAGTCCCCCGATGGCGCTGGCGCCGCCGTCGTCATGGCGGACGAGCGTGGACACGCCCAGGCCGACGAGCGAAACCGCAGCCGCCGCAGCGACCACGCCGACCGCGACCTTCAACCCGGTGCCGCCGGCCACGGCCGCACCCATGCCGAGCTTGCCGCCCGCGCTCGCCGAGCCGGCCCCACCGGCGAAGCCGCCGCCCGCTGAGCCTGCGGCTGTCGCGGAGCCTGCGGCGACTGCGCCGTCGGCGGGTGCCGGAGTCAGCGCTGAAGGGTCTGCGGGGGCCTGGCCGGAACCGCCCGATACCTCCGCAGATCCCCCGGCGGAGCTCGCGCCAGCCCCTGCGGCGGGCGCACTGCCCGTGCCGGAGGCGAGGATCGCGGTGAGCACCTTGGACTCGGTGCCCCACAGCGGCAGCGCCGCCAGCACCGGGAGGATCCAGACGCGCATGCCCACGCCGACGTCCTCGAGCTGGAGGTACTCGGCGGTGCAGCGCGGGCAGGCGTCGAGGTGCTGCTGCAGCTTGGCGCGGCGCCGGGAGGCCAGGGTCCCTGCGGCGAACGCGCCCAGCTCGCCGGCGTACTCCGGGCAGGCCTCGGTGGCCTCGGCCGAGACCTGCGCCTGCAGGTAGGCGCTCTGCAGCCCCTCCCGGGCCCGCTTGGCCAGGGCGGAGACGGCGTTGGGGCTGATCTGCAGCTCCTCGGCCACCGCCGCGGGCTTCATGCCCTCGACCTCGGTGTGCCACAGCACGGCCTGCCAGCGCTCGGGCAGCGAGCCGTAGGCCGTGGCCACCCCGGCGGCCTCGCACTGTCGCACGACGACGTCGTCGAACTCCTCGGGTCGATCCAGCTCGGCCTCGTCCTCCGAGGGGCGCACGCGGCCGGCCGCCATGCCGTGGTCGACCGCCAGACGGCCGATGGTGGTGACCAGGTAGCTGCGCATGTACTTGCGGGGGCCGCCGCCGCGGCGCAGGACGCTGAGGATGCGGGCGAAGGCCTCGGAGACCAGGTCCTCGGCGTCATGCACATTGCGGGTGTGCATGCGCGCGACGTTCAGCGCGGTCGAGCGGTGCCGCTCGTAGAGCGCGGCGTACGAGCTCTCGTCGCCGGCGCGAGCCGAATCCAGCAGCGCCTCATCGGCGATCGCCTCGTCCTCGGGGGCCGCGGACTCCTCCTGCGGGGACTCGAGGTCTGCGGGGGCGATCGGTGCGGCGGCCGCACCGGCATCATCGGCAGCAGACCACGGCGTCTGCGGGCCCGGGCCGGCCTCCGCCCCGTCCTGAGGGCGCGGCTCGTGCCCGGAGGCGGGCTCGTGGCTCGTCGCCTCCGGCTCGCTGTCCGCAGGATTCTCGTGATGGGGGTTCATGGGGCGCATTCGGTGCTCGGGCGTGGGAGGCGGCTTCTTCAGCCCTGTTCGTCAAACGGATGCATCCGCCAGGAGGCGCAGTCCGCCCCCGTGTGCGGGCGCTCGCGTCAAGGCCGCCGAACCGCAGCAGACCCTCCCTGAGGGGACGCGGCGATCTGCACCTGAGGATAGGCAAGGCCGACGCGCGGGGCCAGTCGGATGACGGCGCCGCAAGAGACATATGCGTTCGCATCCCCGCAGATCAGCGTCGTCGCCTCCCCGAGACGAGTGATGCAGGACATGCCGTTCTTGTGAGTTTCTCAGAATTATCGCTACACTCGGGACCATGAGGACATCAGCACTCGAGACGGAGACCCACGGGTACCCGCCGCACGAGGGCCGCGTCGTGACCAGCGAGGACTGGAGCGCACAGCTGCGAGCCCAGGGGCGCCGGGTCACCCGTCAGCGCCTGGCCGTCCTGGCCGCAGTCCAGGACCACCCCCACAGCTCGGCCGAGCAGATCGCCGAGCTCGTGCGGGAGCAGCTGCCCAGCATCAGCACTCAGTCGGTGTACGTCGTGCTGACGGACCTGACGAGCCTGGAGATGCTGCGCAAGTTCGAGCCCCCGGGCAGACCCGCCCTCTACGAGACCCGCACCGGCGACAACCACCATCACGCCTACTGCGTGCGCTGCGGGCAGGTGGAGGACGTCGACTGCGCGGTCGGCGCCGCGCCGTGCCTGAGCCCCTCGGATGACCTCGGCATGCAGCTGCTCTCCGCCGACGTCCTCTACCGCGGCATCTGCCGCAGCTGTCGTGCGGCCGAGGCCGCCGCAGCAGCGGAAGCCGCCCCACAGACCCCCGGAGCGGTCGCTGCTGCTGGCTGACCCGGGCCGTCGCAGGGGCGGCGCGTCAAGCGCGGCGCCCGGATCGACGACCATCGCAAGATCACCTCACAGGAGGAACACCGTGGCCGAGAAGAACATCTACGAAGACGGACTGCGCCCCACCGGCGAGTTCACGACCGATCAGCTGGGCAAGCCCGTCCAGTCGGACGCCCACTCGCTGACGAGCGGCGGCCCCGACGGCGTCATCGCCCTGCACGACACCTACGTCGTGGAGAAGCTGGCGGCCTTCGACCGCGAGCGCGTCCCCGAGCGCGTGGTGCACGCCAAGGGCGGCGGCGCCTTCGGCGAGCTCGAGATCACCGAGGACGTCTCGGAGTACACCCGTGCGGCGGTCTTCCAGAAGGGCACCAAGACGCCCATGCTGGCCCGCTTCTCCACGGTCGCCGGCGAGCAGGGCTCGCCCGATACCTGGCGCGATCCCCGCGGCTTCGCGCTGAAGTTCTACACCACCGAGGGCAACCTCGACATCGTGGGCAACAACACCCCGATCTTCTTCATCCGCGACGGCATCAAGTTCCCGGACTTCATCCACTCGCAGAAGCGCCTCCCCGGCTCGGGCCTGCGCGACAACACCATGCAGTGGGACTTCTGGACCCAGTCCCCGGAGTCGGCCCACCAGGTCACCTACCTCATGGGCTCGCGCGGCATCCCCAAGAACTGGCGCCACATGAACGGCTACGGCTCGCACACCTACCAGTGGGTCAATGAGGCCGGCGAGCGCTTCTGGGTGAAGTACCACTTCATCTCCGAGCAGGGCGTCGAGGGGCTCACCGGCGAGGAGGCCGCGCACATCGCCGGCCAGGACGCCGACGCCCACCGCCGCGACCTCTACGACTCCATCGAGAAGGGCGACTTCCCGGCCTGGTCGGTCGAGGTGCAGATCATGCCCTACGAGGACGGCAAGACCTACAAGGTCAACCCGTTCGACGTCACCAAGACGATCTCGCACAAGGACTACCCGCGGAAGAAGATCGGCCGGTTCGTGCTGAACCAGAACCCGCTGAACTACTTCGCCCAGATCGAGCAGGCGGCCTTCTCCCCGGGCAACACCGTGCCCGGCCACGAGATCTCCCCGGACAAGATGCTCATGACCCGCGTGTTCTCCTACCCGGACACGCACCGTCACCGCATCGGGGCGAACTTCGCGGAGCTGCCGGTGAACTACCCGCACTACGCCGAGAACAACTCGTACTCGCACGACGGCCCCATGCGCTACACCTTCAAGGCCCCGACCCAGCCGGTCTACGCGCCCAACACCGTCGGCGGCCCCGTCGCCGGCCAGGGCGTCAAGCCGGCCGACGAGATGCGCTGGGAGACGGACGGCGAGATGGTGCGCGCCGCCGCGACCCTGCGCGCCGAGGACGACGACTTCTCGCAGCCCGGCAAGCTGTACTCGGAGGTCATGGACGCCGAGGAGCAGCAGATCCTGGTGGACAACATCGCCGGGCACGTGGGCGACGTCCAGGACGAGACGATCAAGGAGCGCGCCTTCCAGTACTGGGAGAACGTGCACCCCGAGCTGGGCAAGCGCGTGCGCGAGGCGGAGGCCGCCAACCGCGGCGCCGACGCCAAGTACGTGTGATCCGCTGATCCGCCCCCGGCCGCTGCGCGGCCGACGAGCGACAGGCCCCCTCGACCATCCGGTCGAGGGGGCCTGCTTCCATCCCGCTGCCCTGCGGCCACGAGCTCCAGCGCAGCAGGACGGATTCCGCGCGGAAGCGCCGCCCGGGCGCGCCCTCAGCGGATGTCAGGCGAGAACGGCTGGCTGCCCGGTATGGCGCCCGGGTCCTCCGACTCGGCTTCGAAGTCCTCGTCGTCCGCCTCCGCCGCGCGGCGCTGCTGGTCCTCGGACTCCTCGAGCGAGGCCAGCAGGCGGAAGATCTCGTCCATCTCGAACACGGCCATGGGCGCCCTGGCGTTGAGCCGGATGCGCCGCGCCCCCGAGTCCAGAGCCATGCGCAGGACATCGCGTCCGGAGGCCGCACGGGACTCGAGGCTGCGGTCCAGGGCCGCGACCTCGGCCACGGAGGTGAAGACGTAGAGCGTGTCCGCGGTGCCGTCGTCGTTCGAGGCGAAGACCGGCGGCGGGACGGAGCCGTCCTGCGGGGGCTCGGTGGCCACGAGCAGCCTGGACTCCCGCCCGACCATGCCGCCGAGGATCTGCGGGATGCTGCCGGAGACCAGACCGCCCTTGACGACGTCGTTGTGCGGCGAGGACAGGGCCCACTGGATCTGCCGACGCGGGATGCGGCAGGAGGCCTTCCCCGGATCGACCACCAGGTGGTCGTACTGCTCGTCCTGCATCAGGATCTGCAGCGGCACGAGCGTCGGCTGGCGCAGCAGCGTGGGCTCGCCGGCCTCCTGGCCCGAGAACCGCCGGAAGGCCTCCCGGGCCTCCTCCTCCGAGGTGAACACTGCCAGGCCCACCGCGCCGTCCTGATCGCGCAGGCTCTGGAGCCGGATCGTCGACTCGGGACCGGGCTGGGCTCCCTCCGCATCGGGCACCAGGTCGGAGCCGCTGGCATCGAGCACCACGGTCCCCTGCATGGCCTGGCGGAGGACCTCGATCATCGCCTCCTCCGAAGGGGCGGCGGCGAAGCCGAGCACGGCTTCGCGCAGCAGCGGATTGACGGTGGACCCGTCCACCGCGGAGGCGACGTCCTCCGGGGCCAGCACGGGGATGCTCACGTCCGCCTGCGCGGCCATCTCGGCCAGCCACGACGGGACCCGGTCCTCCGTGCGCGGGAAGCGCTCGAGGTGCGCGAGGGCGTCCTCGAGCCCGTACGGGCCCTCCTCCCCGAGGACCTCCGGGCGCTCGTCGTAGACGTGGTGGGCCGTGAAGCGGTGCTCGGGCTCCGGCCAGCCCTCGGCGATCACGATCACGCTGGTCGCGAACCAGGTGCCGCGTCCGGGACGGTAGCTCAGCGACTGCAGCCGCTCGATGCTGCGCAGCACGGGGCTCGCCGCATTGAGGGGGCCCACGGTGCCGGGCAGGACCCGGCCATCGCGCTCCTCCGAGATCCGCAGCCACACGCGGCCGTCCTGCGGCTTCAGATCGAGGATCATCCGCTGCCAGCCGGGCCGGGCGTTCACGACGCTGAGCACCCACTGCCCGATCGTGCGCAGCTGCTGCTGCAGCAGCTCGGCGGTCTGGGCGTCGGTGCGCTGCTCGGCGCCGTGGCTGCCCGGACGGCGACGGCCGGAGGGCTCGGGAACGGGGGCGGGGGCGGGATCCTGCGTCATGGCTCAACCCTATCCAGGTCCTGCCACCGCCCGGGCGCGCTCTGCCTTGCTAGCCTGGGGCCCATGACGACAACACTGCAGCAGCTGATCGACGATTCGGTCTTCATCTCGACCGAGCACCAGGCCCGCCTGGCCGAACTGAGCCAGGGCGTCGAGTGGGACGTCGACTTCTCGGCAGCCTCGTTCACCCTGCAGTCCGACCCGCCGGTCACGCTGCGCCCCCACCTGCTGGGCACAGACTCCACCAGCCGCGGCTCGTGGATCTGGGCCTGGCAGGAGCTCGGGCACTTCCCTCCGGAGGTCGTCGCCGCCTCGGTGCAGGCCCGCCAGACCGGCTCGCGCAGCGATGTCGAGGAGCTGATCGCCGATGAGATCCCCCGCGAGGACGGGCTGGCTCGTCGCCTCGCCCTGGCTGCGAAGTCCGTCACGGGGATCTGGGCCCACTACCCCGCCGGCGTGGGCGGCCAGGTCACCGCGTGGCTGCTGCTCGAGGGCCCCGAGCTCGAGCTGCCCGCGCTGGACGTCGAGACGATGATGCGCGTGATCGCCGAGGCGCTGCAGACCGGCACCGCCGAGGACCACTGCCGCGCAGTGGACTCCTACATCCGCCTGCGCGGCGCCCACATCGACTGGGACGGCGAGACCACCTGCGTCATCACGACCCGCTCCGGCGCCCAGCGGCTGTGGTTCGAGGACCGGAAGATCGACGCCGCCGAGTCCGCCGATCCCCTGGTCGGGGAGCAGGAGCTCAGCGTCCTCGAGGAGGAGGCCGTCTCCCGCCGCGAGGCCCTGCGCGCCGATCGCGACGATGCGCTGCGTCTGGCCGCTGCGGAGGCCGAGCGCGATCGCGCCGCCCGCCAGGCCGACGAGCAGGCTCGCCGGGAGGCCACCGCAGCCCAGGAGCGCGCCGAGCAGGAGCCGGCGGCTCCCGCCGCCGATGCCGAGCAGACCCCGCTTCCCGACCAGCTCTCCCGCGAGGAGCTCGAGGCCCCCGTGCCGGCCTCCGAGCAGCCCGAGATCCAGGACGACGAGCCCGCCTACGAGATCTCCCACGATGAGCCGGAGCAGCCGCGCGACGACGAGCCGACCGTCACCTACGGCGGTGCTGCCGCCGACGACGACCTCCCCTACGACCAGGATCCGCGCCGCGACGTGGCTCCCGGCGAGGTCACGACCTCCACGGTGCCCGTGGCCGAGACCCCGGACGTGGCGGAGACCTCGGACGAGGACTCCCACGACGACGAGCGCTCTTCCGAGGAGGCTGCGGCGGCCCCTGCCGAGCAGGACCGCACGGAGGCTCGGGAGGCCGAGACCGTCGAGCGCATCGATGCCGAGGACCTGCGCCGCCAGGACTCCGAGCGCACCGTCGCCCCGGTCGAGGACCCGCAGGACGCAGCCGTCGACGACGAGGCCGCCGAGCAGACCCGCCCGGCCGAGGACGACCAGCCGCGCAAGAGGGGCTTCCTGAGCCGCTTCTTCGGACGGTGAGTCTGACGCCGGACCCGGCCCCGACCTCCGGTCCGGCCCCGGAGGTCGTCGACGTCCGCCATGTGCGCAGCCCCCGCGCGGGGCTGGCACAGGGCATCGCCGCCTACACCTTCTGGGGCGTGCTCCCGCTGTACTTCGTGGCGCTGGCGCCTGCCGGCCCCTGGGAGATCGTCTCCATGCGCATCGGGTTCGCGCTGGTGCTGTGCATGATCATGCTCGGGGTCTTCCGGCAGTTCGGCCGCTTCGCGGCGGCGCTGTCCCAGCCGCGAGTGCTCGGCCTCCTCGCGCTGGCCGCCGTGCTCGTGGGGATGAACTGGACGCTCTACACGATCGCCACGACCTCCGGGCACACGCTCGAGGCTTCGCTGGGGTACTTCATCAATCCTCTGGTCTCGATCCTGCTGGGCGTCCTGGTGCTGCGTGAGCGGCTGCGGCCCCTCCAGTGGGGCGCCCTGATCCTGGGGGCGACCGCTGTGCTGGTCATGTCGGTCTTCTACGGCCAGGTCCCCTGGATGTCGCTCGGGCTGGCCTTCACCTTCGGCTTCTACGGGCTCGTGAAGTCCATGGTCGGCAGCAGCTGGCCCGCCCTGGTGACCCTGTCGGTCGAGACGCTCGTCCTGCTGATCCCGTCCTCGATCATCGTGGGGCTGCTGATCAGCCGTGATGCGCTGGTCTTCGGCACCGCGGGCCCGGCCAACACGGCCCTCATGATCGGCACGGGCGTGATCACCGTGGGCCCGCTGCTGCTGTTCGGGCTCGCGGCCTCCAACCTCCCGCTGTCCACAGTGGGCATGCTGCAGTACATCGCCCCGATCCTGCAGTTCATCGTGGCGGTGGCCATCCTGCACGAGGCCATGCCGCCGGAGCGCTGGGCCGGGTTCTTCGTCGTCTGGGCCGCCGTCGTGCTGATGATCGCCGACGCGGTCCTCGCCGGGCGTCGCCGCCGCCGCGACCGCGCAGCCGAGCCCGTCGAGGCTCGCCCCCTCGGCTGAGCCGGCCACCGCGCGGAGCACGGCCCCGGGACAGAGACGACGAGTCGCCCCGAGCAAGAGGCCCCTGCCTCCGGCTGCCCGTCAGGCAGCGGAGGCAGGGGCCTCTGCGGTTCACCGGAGCCCGCACGGGGCGGTTGCCGGTCTCAGTCGTCCTGCTCCTCCGGGGAGTTGCGCAGGTGCAGCAGCGAGGCGAGCAGGCCGCCCCAGACCGTCACCATGGCGACGATCATCATGACCACGGCGGTGGTGCTCATCGGACGTTCTCCTCGTTCTCAGCGGGAATCTCGGTGCGGGCGCCGGGCTCGGAGCCCTGTGCCCAGGGGCTGCGGGGGCCGTCCTGCAGCGGTGAGTGCCCGGAGGTCCCGAGCAGACGCCGATCCAGCACGGAGTCCAGGATGGCCGGGGCCGGGGACTGCTGGGAGGCGCGCGAGCGCTCGGACCAGGGGATGCGGGTCATCAGCCAGGACAGCACCGGCAGCGCCAGCGCCATGCCCCAGCCGAACACGCCCACATACCAGCTCGGGTATCCCCCGTAGCCCTCGGACAGGGTCACGGACAGCTGGCCGATCAGGGAGTAGCCCAGCACGACGACGCCCAGGCCGCCGACCAGCAGCATCCAGGTGCGCCCGAGCTTGAAGGTGGACACCGAGTTGAGGTGATCGCGCAGCACCGGCAATGCCGTCAGCCCGGAAGTGAGCAGCACGACCGCCACCAGGGCCACGAGCATGATGCCGTAGTTGTTCACGAAGGCGTCGGCGACGTCCAGCAGGCTCAGGCCCGTGGTCGTGGGGAGCAGCGCAAGGGAGACGATCGCCAGCGGGACGGTGACCACCAGGACCGCCGGCACGCGGGTCAGGCCCAGCTTGTCCCGGAAGCCCGCGATGATGACCTCCACGATCGAGATCAGCGAGGTGAACCCGGCGAAGGTCAGGGCCCCGAAGAACAGGACGCCGATCAGGGTGCCGGCGGGCGCCTCCGAGATGATCGTGGGGAAGGCGATGAAGGCCAGGCCGATGCCGTTGGTCGCGACATCGCCGACGGCGACTCCGGACGCGCTGGCCATGAAGCCCAGGGCGGCGAAGACGCCGATGCCCGCGAGGATCTCGAAGCTCGAGTTCGCGAAGCCGACCACCAGCGCGGAGCTGGTGAGATCGGTCTTGGGCTTGAGGTAGGAGGCGTAGGTGACCATGATCCCGAAGCCCACGGACAGCGAGAAGAAGATCTGGCCGTAGGCGGCCATCCACACCGACGGATTGGACAGCGCCGACCAGTCCGGGGTGAACAGGGCGTCCAGGCCCGTGCCCGCCCCGTCCAGGGTCAGCGAGATGACCACCATGACGACGAACATGACGATCAGCAGCGGCAGGAAGATCACGTTGAAGCGGCCGATGCCCTTCTGCACGCCCAGCGACATCACGACGATCAGCACGCCCCACACGAGGATCATGCCGATGAGCACCTGGGGCACGAAGTCGAAGCTCGGGGCGACGGTCTCGGCGACCTGGAGGTACTGGCCCATCAGGAAGCCCTCGGGGTCATCGCCCCAGGCCTTGGTGAAGGAGAAGATCGTGTAGGACCCGGCCCAGGCCAGGATCGCGGCGTAGTACACGGCGATGACGCAGCAGATGGCCAGCTGCCACCAGCCCAGGACCTCCGCCTTGGGGTGCAGGCGGCGGAAGGCCAGCGGGGCGGAGGCGCGGAAGCGGTGTCCCACGGCGTAGTCCAGCATGAGCAGCGGCAGGCCGGCCGAGAGCAGCGCGACCAGGTACGGGATCATGAAGGCGCCGCCGCCGTTGTCGTAGGCGATGTACGGGAAGCGCCAGATGTTGCCCAGGCCGATGGCGGAGCCCATGGCGGCCAGGATGAAGACGGTGCGGCTGGAGAAGGCTTCGCGCTCGTGCGAGGAGCGGACCTCCGTGGTCGCGGAAGCGTTGGGTGAGGACACGTTCCACCTCGAGAAATCAGGGCTCGACGGCGCGTGTGCGTCCCGCCGCCTCGGTCATCGAGGTCATGCCCCGGGAATCGGGATCATTTCAGCGGTGCATTTATACCGCATTCTCAGGAACGGCGGTGAACCATGTCACGCCCGAAGGCCTCCAGCGCCGAGCGAGCGGCCGAGGCGGGCAGCGGCTCCAGGGCCCGCAGGGCGTCGTCGACCCACTCCTGCGCGACGGCCCACGACCGCTCGACGGCCTCGTGCGCGCAGATCGCCTCGACGGCGGCGGCCAGGGCGTCGTCGCTGGTCAGATCGGCGTCCACGAGCTCGAGGACGCGCGCCGCGGAGGCATCGCCGTCCTCTGCCATGCGCCGCAGCATGAGCACCGGCAGGGTGAGCACGCCCTCGCGCAGGTCCGTGCCGGTGGTCTTGCCGGTGACCTCCGAGGGCGAGGTGATGTCGATGATGTCATCGGCCAGCTGGAAGGCCACGCCGATGCGCTCGCCATAAGTCTCCATGGCGGCGCGCACGTGCTCGTCCGCACCGGAGAGGCCTGCGCCGTAGATCCCGCACGCGGCGATCAGCGAGCCGGTCTTGCCCGCCAGCACCTCGAGGTAGTGCTCGAGGGCATCCGTGCCCTCCGGGACGCCGGAGGTCTCCTTGAGCTGGCCCTCGACCAGTCGGGCAAAGGCGTTGGCCTGAACCTTGAAGGAGTCCCCGGGCAGCTCGGCCACCAGGGACGAGGCGCGGGCGAAGATGAGATCGCCGGTCAGGATCGCGACCGAGTTGCCCCACACCGTGTGCGCGGCCTCGACTCCGCGGCGGACGGGGGCGGAGTCCATGACGTCGTCGTGGTACAGCGAGGCCAGGTGGGTCAGCTCGACGACCACGGCGGCGTCGACGACGTCGTCGTTGATGCCCCCGCCCACCTGGGCGCTGAGCAGCGTCAGCAGCGGGCGCACCCGCTTGCCGCCTGCCTGCAGCAGGTGCGAGGACGTCACCTGGATCAGCGGATCCGTGCTGCGCACGCACTCGGCCAGTCGGTCCTCGATCGCCGAGAGGCCTTCGATCAGCTGCGGTCCCAGCACCTCGTCCTGAGCGACGGCGGCGAAGCTCGGGGGCAGGATGCCCGACAGCGAGTCGTCGGGGCGCGCGGGGGCCTGGGAGGAGTCAGTCACGATCGGACACTCTACTTCGTCGGGGACGGCTTCTGGAGGCGCTCGTCCGGGATCCCGGACGAGCGCCTCCGGTTGGAGGTGGCCGGGGTGAGGGCGTCCAGCAGCGCGATGGCCCGGTCCTCCCAGGTGTGCGCCGGGCGGTCGCTGAGCTCGGTCATGACCTGCACCACGAAGCGCATCAGCGCGGGCAAGGACATGCCGGTGGCGACGGCGGCCTTCATGATCCGCGGCCGCCCGATCAGCTGCGCCAGCGCGCGCCCCTGGGTGAAGTGGGCTCCCCATTCGTCCTGCAGCAGCTGCGGATAGCGCGCCAGGACCACGTCGCGCTGAGCCGGGCCGTTGGCCCCGGCGGCCTCGTGGATCTGCTCGGCGGCCAGGCGCGCCGACTGCATGGCATTCGAGATGCCCTCGCCGTTGAACGCCGAGACCAGCCCCGCGGAGTCGCCGAGCAGCATCATCCCGGGCACCCAGTGCGGCGTGCGGGAGAAGGCCATGGGCAGCGCAGCCGAGAGGATGCGGCCGCGCTGATGCTCGGGATCGAACGTCCACTGGCTGGGCATGGAGGCCGCCCAGTCCTGCAGCACGCGTCGGTAGTCCGTGCCGCGGAAGGCCTTGGAGGTGCTGAGCATGCCCAGGCCCACGTTGGCGGTGCCGTCGCCGGCGCCGAAGACCCAGCCGTAGCCGGGCAGCAGGGAGCCCGAGGGGTCCGTGCCGTCGCGCAGCTCGAGCCAGCCCTCCATCCACTCGATGTCCGTGCGCGGGGACTCGTAGTAGCCGCGCACGGCCACGCCCATCAGCCGGTCCGGATCGCGGTGCAGGCCCGAGCTGACGGCCGTGCGCGAGGAGACGCCGTCGGCGGCCAGGACCAGATCGCCGAGATGGCGCTCGGTCTCGCCGGTGCGCCGACCGTCCGCACCGAGCACCGAGGCGTCGGCGCCGATCACGCGGCCGTCGTCGTCGCGGACCACGGAGGCCACGGAGCGGTGCTCGATCAGCCGGGCACCGGCCGCCTCGGCGTGGCGGGCCAGGTGCTGGTCGAAGCCCGAGCGGGGCCGCACCAGCCCGTAGGACGGGAAGTCGGTCAGCTCGGGCCAGGGGACCTCGATCGCGCGGTCGCGGGCGCACAGCCTCAGCCCGCGATTGGCGCGATAGCCGTCCTGCGCGCCGTGCGGCAGGTCCATGAGCTGCATCTCGTGCACGGCGCGCGGAGTGAGGCCATCGCCGCAGACCTTCTCACGCGGATGCGCCGTCTTCTCCAGGACCACGACCTCATGGCCGTGGGCGGCGAGCCAGTAGGCGGCGGTGGATCCCGCAGGACCGCCGCCGGCGATCACGACCTTCACGCCAGATCGATGGTGGGCGCGCCGTAGGTGTGCTCGAGCGACTTCACCGCGTGATGCAGGGCCACGATGCCGCCGGTGAGATTGCGGTAGCGCACCTCCTGCCACCCGACCTCGCTCAGGTGCTCGGAAAGCGTCTCCTGGTCCGGCCAGTCGCGGATGGACTCGGCCAGGTACTCGTAGGCCTCCGGGTTGGAGCTCACCTTCTGCGCGATGCCCGGGATCGCGCGGACCAGGTACTCGCTGTAGAGCGTGCGGAAGGGCTTGAAGACCGGCGTGGAGAACTCGCAGATCACCAGGCGCCCGCCCGGCTTGGTCACGCGCAGCATCTCGAACAGAGCCTGGCGGTGCTCGGCGATGTTGCGCAGGCCGAACGAGATCGTCACGGCATCGAAGGCCTCGTCGGCGAACGGCAGGTGCGTGGCGTCCGCCTGGATGAAGTCGATGTCCGGGCGACGATCGCGCCCGACGCGCAGCATGCCCTCGGAGAGGTCCACGGCGACGACCTCCGCGCCGGCATCCACGAACGGCTCCGAGGAGGTCCCCGTGCCGGCGGCGACGTCGAGCACGCGCTCGCCGGGGACCGCGCCCACAGCGCTGGTGACAGCACGGCGCCAGCCCCTGGTCTGGCCCAGGGCGAGGATGTCGTTGGCGAGGTCGTACCGCGGGGCCACCTGATCGAACATGGAGGCGACGGCGTCGGTGCGCTTGGACAGGTCTGCACGATTCACAGGCTCCATTGTGGCACCGCCGCCCGACAGCCCGAACCGACATGCCCCGCGGCCGCGGCCTACACTGAGCGGCTATGCCCGTCAGCCACTGCTCACCCGCCCCGTCGGCCCCGCGCCGCAGCCTCACCATGCCCCTCGAGCAGCTGCGCGACGCACTGCCCACGGTCCTGCACGAAGACGCGGATCTGCGCGCCATGCTGCCCGCAGGACCCGAGGCCTGCTGGACGATCGGCGGCCTGGGGCTGATCGGCTTCGGCCGGGCGGCCTCGTTCGCGATCACCGGCGAGGACCGGTTCACGGGCGCCCGGGCATGGTGGGACGACGTCGTGGACGGGCTGCGGATCGAGGATCCGCTGCAGCGCTCGGCCACCGGGCCCGTGGCCTTCGGCGCATTCGCCTTCGCGCGCTCCTCCCAGCGCCGCTCCGGGCTGGTGGTCCCCGAGCTGGTGCTGGGCCGCGACGGCGACGGCGCCTGGGCGACCCTGGTCTCGTCCTCCCCCGATCCCCTGGGGCCCGACGACATCGCGGAGGCCGTCCGCCGCCTGATCCAGCTCCCGGACGGGCCCGCCCCCGAGACCGCGGCGCCGCGCGCCCTCGAGGATCCTTCCGCCCAGGCAGCGTGGCTGGACGGGGTGGCCTCCGGGATCGAGGAGATCCGCTCCGGGAGCCTCGAGAAGATCGTGCTGGCACGGCGCGTCCCGGTGCGCGCGGCCGAGGGCTCGCAGCTGGACATGCCGAGGGCGCTGAGCCGCCTGGCCGCCGACTACGACCGCTGCTGGACCTACACCGTGGACGTCCTTGGCCGGCCGAGCCCGGACGGCGGTCGGACCTTCGGAGCCACGCCCGAGCGGCTGGTGCGCGTGCTCGACGGCGCCGTGCACGCCCGGGTGCTGGCCGGCACCGTCGCGCGGACCTCGTCAGGTCCCGCGAGCGCCGCCGAGCGGGCCTGGGCTCACGAGCGGCTCATGGAGGACGCCAAGCAGCGCTCGGAGCACGAGTTCGCGATCGCCTCGTTCCTGGAGGGGATCGCCGCCTACACGGACGCGGTGCGCTCCTCGACCGAGCCGTACCTGCTCGAGCTGCCCAACGTGTGGCACCTGGCCTCGGACGTGACCTGCGATCTGCGCCGCGGCCCCGACGGCACCGTGGCCTCCGCCCTCGAGCTGGTGGAGGCCGTGCACCCCACTGCCGCCGTGTGCGGCACGCCGACCGCCGCCGCGGCCGCTTCCATCGCCCGGCTCGAGGGGATGGATCGAGGCCTCTACGCGGGCCCCGTCGGCTGGGTCGATGCCCGGCACAACGGCGACTTCGGCATCGCCCTGCGCGGCGGGATCCTGGAGGACGCAGCGACCGCCGGCGTCTATGCCGGCTGCGGCATCGTGGGCGCCTCCGACCCCGCGGAGGAGCTCGCCGAGACGCGCGCCAAGCTGCGTCCCGTGCTGGGGGCCCTGGGGGCCGAGTGAGGCCCATGTGCCGGATCATTCCAGCGATTCGACATGATCAGGGCTTATTAATATCCCAGACATCCTTAAGAGTACCTGGTGATATCCCAGGGATTCCCCTCATATGAACTGGATCACACCCCTGCGAGCATCGTGGCACTCGAAGAGGTCCGCCTCCTCGAGCGCGCTCGGCGAATCTGCCGCCGCGCCCAGACACGACGGAGAGATCAGGGACCCATGTCCACGACCCAGACCCTCGCGACGGAGAACCGCTCGCTCGAGATGAAGACGGCCATCTGGGTGGCCGCCATCACCTCGACCGCGCTGATCTTCGACGGCTATGACCTCGTGGTGTACGGCACCGTGATGCCGACCCTCATGAACGACCCCTCGCAGATCGGCCCGCTGGATCCGTCCCTCGCCGGAACCGTCGGATCGCTCGCTCTGATCGGCGTGCTGCTCGGATCGTTCGCCTCCGGACTCATCGGAGACATCCTCGGCCGCAAGCGCATGCTCATGATCGGCATCGCCTGGTTCTCCAGCGGCATGGCCATCACCGCCCTGACCGGGACCGTCTTCACCTTCGGCCTGCTGCGCTTCCTCACCGGCCTGGGGCTGGGCCTGGTCATCGCCACGGCCGGTCCGATCATGGCCGAGTTCGCCCCCAAGGACCGCCGGGGCGTCTTCAACGCCATCGTCTACTCGGGCGTCCCGGCCGGCGGCATGTTCGCCTCGCTGTGCGGCATCTTCCTGGGCGAGGCCATCGGCTGGCGCGGTCTGTTCCTCATCGGCGCCACGCCGATCCTCTTCCTCTTCCCCCTGGCTGCCCTGAAGCTGCCGGAGTCCCCGCGCTGGCTGCTGGCCCGCGGGCACGAGCAGCGCGCGATCGAGGTCGCCAACCGCACCGGCGTGCCGCTGCAGGATGAGCTGATGGTCTCCCGCGCCGCCTCCGCCCCGGCCCGCACCGGCTACTCGACGCTGCTGACCAAGGAGTTCGGCATCGCGACCCTGCTGATGGCCCTTATGTCCTTCGCCGGCCTGTTCCTGACCTACGGCATGAACACCTGGCTGCCCCGCATCATGGAGTCCTACGGCTACGGCGAGCTCAAGCTCTGGTTCCCGTTCGTGCTCAACGGCGCCGCGGTGATCGGCGGCATGATCGCCGCGACCGCCTCCGACCGCCTGGGCAAGCCGCAGAACGTCATCGCCACGACCTTCGCCCTGGCCGCGATCACGCTGGTGCTCGTGACCTTCCACTTCCCGCTGCCGTTGCTGCTCCTCTTCATCGCGGTGGCCGGCGTGGGCATCCTGGGCACCCAGGTGCTGGTCTACGGCTTCCAGGCCAACTACTACACCTCGAACGCCCGTGCCGCAGGCGTGGCCATGTGTGCCACGATCGGACGCGCCGGCGGCGTGTTCGGCCCCATGGTCATCGGCTGGCTCGTGGCTGCCGGCCTGGGCGCCTCGCAGCAGTTCTACGTATTCGCGGCGGTCGCGCTGCTCGGCGCCATCGTCACGGTGCTGGTGCCGCGCAAGCACAACACCTACCTGATCGAGCGCCGCCTGCTGATCGACGGCGACGCGAAGCCGGAGGAGGTCCAGGCCGCTCGCGAGGCGGCCGCCGAGTCCCCGCTCGTCGTGGACGGCGCCTCCGTCCCGGCCCAGGGACCCCGCACCGGAGCCTGAGCAACCGCGCGGCCGGCAGGCGCTTCAGCAGTCCTCCCAGGAGCTCATCCGCGCACGGCGCGGGTGAGCTCCTGGCTCATCTGCCGAAGACCGACGCGCTGGGCACGCACCACGACCGCGCTCACCCCCGGAGCCGGGTCGCGCAGCTGCTCCTCCAGTTCCTGGACGGTGCCCGCCTGATGCACCGGAATCCCGTAGCCGGCGCAGACCTCGGCCACCCGTGCGCTGGGCGGCGTGCCGAAGAAGCGCTCGACGATCTGCCCGTAGGCCCGGTGCTCCCCCAGCGCGCCGTGCTCGAGCGTGGCGAAGATGCCCCCGCCGCCGTCGTCGAGCACGACGATCTGCAGCTGCGGGGCCCGTTCGCCGCGCAGGCTCAGCAGCGAACCGGCATCGTGCAGCAGGGTGAGATCGCCGAGCAGGACCCGGACCGGACGCCCGGAGGACAGCGCAGCCCCGGCAGCCGTGGCGACCAGTCCGTCGATCCCGGCCAGTCCCCGGTTCGCCAGGACCTCCACGCCCTCGTCGGCGCGGGGATCAGGCTGGCCCAGCAGGTCCAGATCCCGGATCGGATTCGACGAGCCCATCACCAGCAGTCGGCCGTCGGCGCGGCAGGCCTCCCAGACGGCCCGTGCGGTCAGCGGACCGGGGACCCCGTCGCTCACGGAAGCCGCCCGCTGCAGGACCTCGAGCGCACGACGCTGGCCCTCGGCCCCGGCTCTGCTCCAGGCCTCGGTCCACTCCCGCGGAGCCCGCCCGAGGAATGCGGCCGCCTCAGCCGCCGTCGTGAGCTCGCGCTCAGACCTGCGGCCGTCGTCGAACCACGGGACCGGCCGGGGCCGCCATGCCGCGACCTCCACCCCGCGACGCTGCAGCAGCGCGGCCACCGGGCGCGAGAGCGTGGGGCGCCCGACCAGCAGGACGCGCTCGATGCCCTCCCCGAGCGCGGTGTCCAGCAGGGCACGGTAGGGGCCGATCGCCGTGGAGCCGCGACGGGCCTGAGAGGACGGCTCGGCCAGCAGCGGAGTCCCGAGCGCCTCGGCCAGCTGAGCGGCGCCCGCTCCTGCACCATCGCCGGCGACCAGCACGCTGTGCCGCAGGCCGTCCGGCTCCTCCGGGAGCCTGATCTCGGCAGGATCCAGCGGCGGGATCTCCACGGACAGGCGCAGTCGATCGGCGAGCTCTTCTGCCTGATCCGCAGCGCCGGCGGGGTCATCGGCGGCGTCGTCCGCACGCGGCTGCCCCGGGGCCGCCGCGGTCGTGCCGGGACCTTCATCGTCCGCAGCATCCTCGGTCGGCGGCTGCGGCTGCAGCGGATCGCGCAGCGCGACGTTCAGGTGCACGGGCCCCGCCGGAGCCTCGTGCCCTTCCGATCGGAGCGCGGCGAGCACGGGGGCAAGGGCCTCCAGCACCAGCCCGCGCAGCGCCTGCGGATCGTGCGCCGAGTCCTCGAGCACCACATCGAGCTCGACGCGCACGAAGCCCGCGAAGATCCCGGGCTGCACTGTGGTCTGGTTCGCCCCGGTGCCGCGCAGCTCCGGCGGTCGGTCGGCGGTGATCGCCACGAGCGGGACCCCTGCATGATGGGCCTCCATGACCGCCGGCAGCAGGTTCCCGGCGGCGGTGCCCGATGTCGTCACGACGGCCGCGGGACGCCCCGTGGCCCGAGCCGCGCCCAGGGCGTGGAAGGCCGCCGAGCGCTCGTCGAGGCGCACGTGCACCGACAGGTCGCGTCCGTCGCGACGGGCGGCCTCGTAGGCGAACGGGGCCGAGCGGGAGCCGGGGCACACGAACAGCTCGCGCAGCCCGGCGTCGGTGAGCCCGTCCAGGACGGCGGCGGCGGTCAGCAGGGCGTCGGAGGTCATCCGCTCACCCTACTGACCGCCGGCTGCCGTCGGAGGGGCCTCAGTCCGTGTAGGACCGTCGAGCGCGACGCGCCTTGTCGCGGATGGCCTTGGTCGAACGGCCCTTGTAGCCCTCCATCTCCAGACCGCGCGCCGACTTGCGCTCACGGGCGAGCTCCTTGCCGCGGCCGAACTGCCCGCGGCCCTTGCCGGTCGAGTAGACCTGCACGACCGAGGGGCGGGGCAGAGAGAACTTGCCGTCGCCCTGGCGGGTCTTGAGCACGTAGTCCGGGAAGTACGAGCGCGGATCCTCGAAGGTGCCGTCCTCGCCCGGGTGCTGGACGGCCACGTAGGCCATCTGCTCCTTGTCGTGGATGACCGGGCCGCAGGTCTCGGCGTCCTGCGGGACGGAGAGGAACTGCTCGACCAGACCGCGCTCGCGCCCCTCGAGGCCCACCCGGAACAGCCCGTCGTTGTAGCCGATCGTGCCGGGAGCCCCGTCGGTCGAGATCCAGAGGTGGCCCTCGGCGTCGAAGGCGACGTTGTCCGGGCAGGAGATCGGCGAGACCCGATCCGCCGGGAAGCCCGCGAAGTAGGTCGACGAGTTGGCGGCCGGGTCGCCGCAGACCAGCAGGATCGACCAGTGGAAGGTCGTGCCGCCGGAGTTCGCCGCGTCCTCGGTGAGCTCGATGATGTGCCCGTCGCGGTTGCTGCTGCGCGGGTTGGCCTCGTCCGCCGCCGCCTTGCCCGGGGTGCCCCGCTCGGTGTTGTTCGTGCAGGCCACATAGACCTTGCCGGTGTGCGGGTTGGGCTCGACGTCCTCGGGGCGGTCCATCTTGGTGGCGCCGACCTTGTCGCCCGCCAGGCGGGTGTGCACGAGCACGTCCTCGACGGACATGCCCTGAACCTTCGACTCGCCGCCGACGACCAGGGGCAGCCACTGTCCCTTGCCGTCGAACGCGCCGTCGGAGGGCAGGCGCCCGGAGCCGTCGATCTCCTTCTCGGAGTCGCCGGTGAACTTGGCGACGTAGAGATCGCCCTCGGACAGCAGCGTCATGTTGTGGCGGCGGTCGCCCTGCTTGTGCTTCTTGGCCGAGACGAACTTGTACAGGTAGTCGAAGCGCTGGTCATCGCCCGAGTAGGCGACCACGGTGCCGTCCGCGGCCACGTAGACGTTGGCGCCCTCGTGCTTGAAGCGGCCCATGGAGGTGTGCTTGACCGGGGTCGACGACGGATCCTGCGGGTCGATCTCCACGACCCAGCCGAAGCGATTGATCTCGTTCTCGTAGCCCTCGTTGTTGCCGTCCCAGCGGGGGTCCACGAGATCCCAGCGGCGCGAGGTTGGCTTGGTGCCGATGCCGTAGCGGGTGGCCTCCGGGGAGGCCTTGGCGGTGAGGACGTTGTTGATGTTCTCCTCGCCGGACAGGACCGTGCCCCACGGGGTCACGCCGCCCGAGCAGTTGTTCTGGGTGCCCAGCACGAGCCTGCCGGTGGGATCGGCCACGGTCTTGAGCATGTCCGAGCCGGCGGCGGGGCCGTCGACGGAGAAGGGGGTGTCGGCGGTGATGCGCCGGTTGCGCCGACCGCCCACCACATAGGTCCAGGGCTGGCCGGGGGCCGAGCGCTCGATCTCCACGACCGCCATGCCGTGGGCTGCGATCCCGACGGCGGCCGTGCGCTCGAGATCGTTCTCGAGCTGATCGGCCGGGAACATGGTGTTCTCGTTCGTGTACTCGTGGTTGCACACGAGCACGCCGGTGCGGCCGCCGCGGTCCGGGATGATGTCGAGGTAGTCGTTGTTGAAGCCGAACTGCGCCTTCTGCGACTCGTAGGTCTGGTTCTGCGGGTCGAAGGCCGGGGAGTCGGCGAACAGCGGGTCGCCCCAGCGGATGATCGGCGACCAGTCGAAGCCCTCCGGGACGTTGAGGTCGTCGACCGCGGCATCCACGGGATCGATCGGCGTGAAGTCCATCCTGCCGCCGCGCTCGCCCCAGTAGGCGAAGGTCGCCTCGGCGCGGGTCCCGGTGGCCACGACGCCCACGGAGACCGCGGCGGCCGCACCCAGGCCCAGGGCCGAGCGGCGCGAGAGCGCCGTGGAGGCGACCTCGTGGAAGGTGGCGTTGTCGGACTGGTTGCAGTCCGGCTTGGCGCAGGCGGAGTCGCACTTCAGGGCGCACGTCAGCGGCGAGCGCTTGCCGTTCGTGTGGCCGAGCATGGGCAGGAGCTGGTGGCGCATGGGTTCCCTCTCATCGGCCCGTCGGACGAGCGGCGGGCGTCGGTTCCTTCGTCGCAGACCACCTAACCCGTCGTGCGTGAGGGCCTGTTGGTCGCCGGGAGAACGCGCAGTGAACAGGACGACGACGGCAGAAAAAGGACAGGAAGCCATGCCGTATCCCCGATGAATCCGCATGTCGAGGGAACCTCGAGGGGGCTCCGATCAGACGCGATGCTGCGCTTCGGTCCGCTCGAGCAGGCCGTGCACCCGGCGAGCGCGGTCTCGCCACCACTGCTCGCGCTGCGGCGAGGCCCGGTGCCGGGCCAGCAGCTCCGGATCGGCGGCGACGGGGCCCACCGGCAGGACGCCGCCGCTCGGCAGCAGCGGGCTGCCCGTCACGTCCTCGGCCAGCAGCGCTGCCGTGCCGAGCCCGCACGCGTACGGCAGCTCGGGCAGCGCTGCGGCCAGGGCGAGACCCGCGCTGAGGCCCACGCTCGTCTCGAGGGCGGAGCTCACCACGGCCGGCAGCCCGGCCTGCTCGACGACCGCGAGCGCCCGTCGCGCCCCGCCCAGCGGGGCGGCCTTGATGACGATCAGATCGGCGGCCTCGGCTCGGGCCACCGCGAGCGGATCCTCGGCCTTGCGCACGGACTCGTCCGCGGCGATCGGCAGGGGCTCCCCGCGGCCGCGCAGCTCGCTGCGCACGCGGGCCAGGCCCTCGATCCCGGGGCTGGGCTGCTCGGCGTACTCGAGCCCGTGGCGGGCCAGCCGGATCAGCGCCTCGACCGCCTCCTCGGGGCCCCACCCGGCGTTGGCATCCACGCGCAGCGCGGCCTCCGGCAGGACCGCGCGCACGGCGGCCACGCGGGCGTCGTCGTCGGCCAGCGACTGGCCGTGCTCGGCCACCTTGACCTTCACCGCGGCGATGCCTTCCCCGTAGCGGGCCAGCACGCGGGGGACCTCCGCGGCGGGCACCGCGGGGACGGTGGCATTGACCGAGACGGTCGTGCGCCGCGGCCGCGGCAGCCCGAGCCAGCCGACCTCGAGGGCGCAGCGCCACCAGGCCAGAGCCTCGGCATCGTCGTACTCGGGGAAGGCGGCGAACTCGGCCCAGCCCTGCGGGCCGCGCACCAGCATGGATTCGCGGCGCTGCAGACCGCGGAAGCGCGAGGTCATCGGCAGGTCCACGACCGCGGCGTCCTCGAGCACCTCCTCGAGGGAAGGCAGCGGCTGCGGCAGGGGGCTGAAGGCCAGGGGCTCGGTCCGGGACATGGATCCAGCCTAGGGCCGGGCAGCGCCGGGGCTGCGCCCGAGTCCTCGGGAACCCGAGGCTCGGTCCCAGGATCCGCGAAGGCTCCGATGCCACACTGGGGCCCTTCCGAAGCCTGGACGATCAGGCAGTGTCGATCAGGGGACCACGAGCGTGACCTACATTCCGGCTGAGACCGATCCGCAGCGAGGACAGCGGGGCGACCGCCACTCCGCGGCGCAGGATCGGCACCCGCAGGGCGAGCATCTCGGGGTCGAGCACCACCAGATGAGGCCCGACACGGCGCAGGAGACCCGGCTCGTCGCCGGGGTCCCTGCGCCGACGGCTCCACTGCAGCGGCAGCAGGTCTGGGCCCCGCAGCGCATCGACGATCGCCCCGACTACCCGGGCCAGGCCGCCTACCAGTACGGCGGCGAGCACCGCCCGCAGCCGCGGCGCGATCTCACGGTCGGCTCCGCAGTGGGCCAGCTGGTGCGCGCAGGCGTGCTCTTCGCCCTGGCCGGGCTGATCGCCTGGACCGCGCTGCGCACGGTGAACGGGCAGTGGGTGGATGAGGTCGCCCTGCGCCAGGCCTCTGCGGTCAACGAACGCCTCCCCTCCTCGGTGACCGGCCTGCTCGCCTCGGCCACCCTCATCACCTGCGCGGCCTCCGCTGCGATCTCACTGATCCTGGCCGCCTCGAACCGCCGCTGGATCCCGCTGGTGATCGCCGTGCTCACCGCGGTGCCGGCCCTGGCCTCCGTCCAGCTGCTCAAGCACAGCCTGCTGGACAAGACCGCCTACGGGATCCAGGAGTCGGCCCAGAACTCCCTGCCCTCCGGGCACACCGCCGCAGCAGCGGCAGCCGTGGCGGTCGTCGTCATGGTCGCTCCCGCGCGCCAGCGCAAGGCGTGGGCGCTGCTGGGCGCTGCGGCAGTCACGGCGGCCGGGGTGGGGACGGTGATCAACGGCTGGCACCGGCCCGCCGATGCCGCCGTGTCCGTGCTGCTGGTCGCCGGCTGGTTCGTGCTCGGATCCCTGGTGCTGCGCGCGCTGATCCCGGCCGAGCCCTGGGTCCCGCAGCGCGGCCTCACGCTGCTGGTCCTGTTCGTGCTGGGGGCCGGGCTCACGATCCTGGCCTTGACGGCTCAGCAGACGATCCCGGCACCGGGCCTGGCACTGGCCTTCGGCGCCCTGGGCGTGCTGAGCGCCTCCCTGCTCTCGGCCCAGCAGATGGTGCGGGCTATGCGCCCGCGCCGGCGATGACGGCCAGCCGGTCCAGCAGGATCCTGGAGGCCGCCGCCCCGTAGGGCAGCTGGTACAGCGCGGCGGTCACCGGACCGGCGGCGTCCTGCACCGGGGCCGCAGGCGCATCCAGGCGCTCGATCGCCGCGGCCATGTTCTCGGCCATGTCCCGCACCGCGCCGCGCGATACCGGGGAGCCGTGGCCCGGCACGACCACCGAGTAGCGCTCCAGATCCGCGATCTGCTCCAGGGCCCGCACCCATTCGTGCGGATAGGCGTCCTCGAAGGCCGGATCCGCGCCCTGCTCCACCACGTCGCCGGCGAACAGGACCTCGTCCACGCCCGCGAAGATGTCGTTGTCCGTGTGCGCCCGTCCCACCGAGAACACGACCACGTGCCGACCGCCCAGGTCGATCCGGCTCAGCGCGGGGCGCAGACCGGTGCCGGGCAGGTGCCGCTGCGGCACCACGATCCGCGTCCCCAGACCCTTGCCCTCCCCCATCTCCGGCTCCAGGACTCCCACGAAGGAGCGCTGGAAGTCGCCGTGGGTGCCGATGGCCGCGGCGGCGTCTCGGTGCGACCAGAACTCGGTGACTCCGGCCCGCTCGAAGACCGCGTTGCCCATGTAGTGGTCGTAGTGGGCGTGGGTGTTCAGCACCACGAGCGGCAGCTGGGTCACCGTGCGCACGGCCTCGAGGATCTCGCGTCCCTGCCGCGGCCCGGCGCCGGTGTCGATCACGAGCGCGCGCGAGGACCCCACGACCAGGCCCGAGTTCAGGCGCCAGTTCTCCGTGGTGATGACATGGATGTCGTCGCCGACTTCGCTGAGGGAGCTCACCCGTCCAGCGTACGGTGCCGCACCGCGCGTGGCCTACGGTGGTGGCCATGCTGAGCCGCGGATCCGGGCGCTACGCGCCCTCCCCCTCCGGGGACCTCCACCTGGGCAACCTGCGCACCGCCGTGCTGGCCTGGGCGATCGCCCGCGCCGACGGCCGCGGGTTCGCGCTGCGCCTCGAGGACCTCGACCGCGTCAAGGAGGGCGCGGCCGAGCGCCAGCTCGAGGACCTGGCCGCGATCGGGCTGGACTGGCAGGAGCCCGTGCTCGTGCAGTCGCAGCGGATCCCGGCCCACCTCCAGGCCGTCGACAGGCTGCGCGAGCGCGATCTGGTCTACGAGTGCTTCTGCACGCGCCGCGAGATCCGCGAGGAGATCGAGGCCTCAGGCGGCGCGCCGCACGGGGCGCCGGGGGCCTATCCGGGCACCTGCCGCGATCTGACGCCCGCCCAGCGCGATGCCCGCCGCGCCGAGCGCCCGGCCGCGCTGCGACTGCGCGCCCAGACGGATTCCGCGACCGTCCGCGACCGCCTGCTGGGCGAGCACACCGCTGCCGTCGACGACTTCGTTCTCGTGCGCAACGACGGCCGCCCCGCCTACAACCTCGCGGTCGTCGTCGACGACGCCCATCAGGGCGTCGATCAGGTGGTGCGCGGCGACGACCTGCTGTCCTCCGCGCCCAGGCAGGCCCATCTGGCGCAGCTGCTCGGGCTGCCCGAGCCGCAGTGGATCCACGTCCCCCTCGTGCTCAATCCCGACGGCGACCGCCTGGCCAAGCGCGACGGCGCCGTGAGCCTGGCGGACCTGCGCGGCCTGGGGGTGGGGCCGGGTGAGGCGATGGGCTGGATCGGAGCCTCCCTGGGGCTCGGCGACGGCATCCGCACGGCTTCCGATGTGCTCGAGCGCTTCGACGAGGTGCGCCTGGACCAGGGCCCCTGGATCCTGGACCCCCCGCGCCGGGCCGCCGAGACCGGCTGAGCGACGCCCAGACACCACCTGGACACAACCTGTCAAGCTTTTCATCGCCCCAGGTCAGAGCGGCATATCTGCGTCATATCGGGGGGGCGATGAGCGACCTTCCCGTATCCTTTCAGTCGTTTTGTCCGCGCTTGGGCGCTGCCTCGCACTCGCCCACCGCGGTCCGGGCTGCTGCCCTTCCGCAGCCCGACCCGCAGGACCGCACGATCTCGCGCGACCCGCTTGAGCGGCCCCGCTGCCCGCAACCCCCGCACTTCCCGATTCGGAGAACACGCCCGGACGATCGATGGACGCCGCTGCGCGCCCCATCCGCACCGAGGCGGAGAGGAACCCATGATCGAAGCAGGATCCGGCTTCTGGTGGATGATGGCCGCCATCGCCCTGTACTTCCTGGCGATGGTCGGCATCGGCCTCTGGGCGTCCACGCGCACTAATGACAAGGACGACTACATGATCGGCGGGCGTGATCTGCCCGCCCCGGTCGCCGCGCTGTCCGCCGGCGCCTCCGACATGTCCGGCTGGCTGCTCATGGGCCTGCCCGGAGCGCTCTACCTCGGCGGCATGGCACAGTCCTGGATCGCCATCGGCCTGACGTTGGGAGCCTGGGTCAACTGGAAGGTCGTGGCCCCGCGACTGCGCCTGTTCACCGAGCAGTACGGCAATGCCATCACCCTCCCCTCCTACTTCGGCAACCGCCTGGTGCGCGGCGGCCGGATGCTGCGGGTGGTCTCGGGACTGGTCATCCTCATCTTCTTCACGTTCTACATCTCCTCCGGCATGGTCGCCGGCGGCAACTTCGCGGCGGCCTCGTTCGGCGGTGCCCTCGAGCAGAGCTTCGGCTGGTCCAACAGCGAGACCTACCTGATCGGCATGCTGGTCATCGCCGCGGTCACGATCCTCTACACGCTGATCGGCGGATTCCTGGGCGCCAGCTTCACCGACTTCGTGCAGGGCACCCTGATGTTCCTGGCCCTGCTGGCGGTGCCCGTCGTGACCATGATCATCGCCGGCGGCCCGGCGACCATCGTCCAGCGCGTGGACGAGGTCCACCCCGGCGCCTGGAACCTCTTCGACTGGAGCGCGGCCGGCGGCGCCATCGGCGCGATCTCGCTGTTCGCCTGGTTCCTCGGCTACTTCGGCCAGCCGCACATCCTGGTGCGCTTCATGGCCCTGCGCAGCCACCACGAGGCCGTCTCCGGGCGCCGCTGGAACATCGTGTGGATGGCCCTGTGCGCGATCGGCGCGATCCTCACCGCCCTGTTCGCGATCCCGCTGGTGGAGCGCGGACGCGTGAGCCTCACCAACTCCGAGACTGCCGAGACCGTGTTCCTGGACTCCGCGATCGGCCTGTTCCCGGCGTTCGTGGCCGGGCTCGTGCTGGCCGCCGTGCTCGCCGCGATCATGTCCACGCTGTCCTCGCAGCTCGTGGTCACCGCCTCCGCGTTCGTGGAGGACCTCATGCTGCTGCTGCGCCGCCGCCCTCTGACCGGTCGCTCGTCGCTGTGGGTCTCCCGCGCCGCCGTGTTCGTCGTGGCGGTCGTCGCCGCGCTCATGGCCCTGAACCCGTCCGAATCGATCCTGGCCCTGGTCGGCTTCGCCTGGGCCGGCTTCGGCGCGGCCTTCGGCCCGATCGTGCTGCTGTCGCTGTACTGGAAGAAGCTCACCGGCTACGGCGCCACCGCCTCCATGGTGGTCGGCGCGGCCGTCGTGCTGATCTGGCCCTCGACCCCGTGGGCGGATCTGTACGAGATCATCCCTGGCTTCGCCGCCGCGCTCATCGTGGCCGTGCTGGTCTCCCTGGCCACCTACAGCAACGAGCCGGGCATCGACGACCACTTCGACGCCGCCGTCGCCCGCTCCCGCGAGGGCCTGCCGGAGGACGACTCCGAGCTCGAAGCTCCCCGTGCCGCAGGTGCGGCCTCGGCGCCGGCCCAGGCCGGTGCGAGCTCTGCTCAGGACGCGGACGGCTCCGCTCGGGCCACCGGCGCCGCCGAGGGCGGCACCCCGCCCGCGCCGTGGGCGCACAACGGCTGAGCGATCCAGCTGCGCTGAAGCCTCAGGGGGCCCGGGACGATGAGCATCGTCCCGGGCCCCCTGTCCGACTCCGGGCCAGGTCCCGGCAGAGCCTCCCGCGCCGCTGCCGGCTTCAGCCGCGCCGACGGGTCCTGGCGGTGGCCTGGGCGGCCCACGGGTCCTCCGGCCACGGGTGCTTGGGATAGCGCCCGCGCATCTCGGCGCGGACCTGGCGGTACGGCCCGTCCCAGAACGAGGCCAGATCGGCCGTGATCGCCAGTTCCCGCCCGGCCGGGGAGAGCAGGTGGAAGAGCACCGGCAGACGACCGTCGAGCAGCCGGGGCGACTCCGCCAGGCCGAAGCACTCCTGGAGCTTGACCCGCACGATCGGCTGCGGGACCTGCCCGCGCCCGCTGCCGGCCTGCTCCTCCTGGTCGGTGAGCGCGACCTCCTCGGACTCCCACTGCTGCGGCCACAGGATCCGGTGCGAGGCGCCCGACGGCACGGCCAGCCGCTGCGGGGCCAGCTCCTCGAAGCGCGAGGCCTCCGGCCAGGGCAGCAGCCGTCGCAGAGCCGAGACGGTGTCGATCGAGCGCACCGAGGCCCCTCGTGCCAGCGCCGCGAGCTCCGGGCCGAGCCAGACCTGCGCCTGGGCTCCCAGGGAGTCGTCGTCCATGGCCGGCCAGGGCTCGCCCAGGTGCCGGTGGCAGGCCGCCATCCGAGCGCGCAGCTGCAGCGCCTGCTCGGACATCTCCAGCAACGCCGGGCCCTGCTCCTCGAGCGCACGGCCGATCGCCTCGGCGGCCTGCTCGGGGTCCGGGCGCGCCGGGGTGGCCGCGAGCTCGATGGCCCCCAGCGACTCGACGTCGCGAGCCCTGGCCCGCCCGTCGACGAAGCGCACGGACAGCTCGCGCCGGTGCAGCCGACCCGCGGCGCGCTCGGCCGTGGCCCGCTCCAGCCCGGTGGCAGCGCGGATCAGGGCCCCGGTGCCCGCGGCCGCCGAGGCCTGCGAGCGCGTGACATCGGCTACGGCCAGCCACTGCTCGTGGACCAGCGGGGACTCGCGAGGCAGGCCGGCGCGGGTCCCCGAGGCCAGCAGCCACTGCTCGCCGCGCTCATCCATCCGCCGGGCGATCCGCTCGGGGAAGGCCAGGCCCACCACCAGACCGAGGACCTCCTGGGCATCGGCAGGGGCGTGAGCGGCGGGCTCCCGGCTCGCCTCGGGATCGGCTCGTCGCCGCTGCGGCTCGGGGCCGGGCGACTCGCCCGACGGCTCCACAGCCGTTCCCGCGATCAGCGAGCGCAGCCGTCGAGCCTCGGCCTGCCAGCGCCGGGAGCCCGGATGCTGCCCGCGGCGCAGCTCGCGCAGCAGACCGGCGAGGTCGCCGTCGGGGGCCCGGTGGTCGTCCGCGACGGCCGCCACGATCTCGGCGGCCGTGGACTCCTCCACCGACTGTGCGCCGACGAGCAGAGCGCGGCCCCAGCGCGGATCCAGCGGCAGCCCCGCCAGGCGGCGGCCGACGGCAGTGGGACGCAGGTCCTCGTCGAGGGCCTCCAGCGAGCGCAGCGTGCGGTGAGCATCGGCCAGGGCCCGGGGCGCAGGCGGATCCAGCAGGGCCATGCCCTCGCCTCCCGGGGCTCCCCAGCAGGACAGCACGAGTGCTGCGGAGGTCAGATCGGCCGTGCGGATCTCCGGGACGGCGCGCTCGGGCATGGCCGCCCACGCCGACTCGTCGTAGCAGCGCACGACCGCTCCGGGACCGGTGCGCGCGGCACGGCCCGCCCGCTGCCGTCCCGAGGCCCGAGAGGCCGAGACCGTGACGAGCCCGGACATGCGGCGCACCGCGTCCCTGCGCGACTCGCGCGAGAGACCGGCATCGATCACCAGGCTCACTCCGGGCACCGTCAGCGAGGACTCGGCCAGGGCCGTGGAGACAACGATCCGGGGGCGGCCGTCCGGCTCGCGCCCGGCCACGGCGAGGTTCTGCTCGTGCGCGGGGATGCGCCCATGCAGCTCGAGCACCTCGGCCTCCGAGAGCTCCCGGAGCCGAGCAGCCACGTGGGAGACCTCCCCGGCTCCGGGCAGGAAGACGAGGGCGTCGAGGCCAGGGTCCTGGGCAAGGCCGCGCTCGTGCTCCCGATGCGCCGTGCGGGCCACGTGGTCCAGGAACTCCCGCCGCACGCCGCGCTCGTCGAGCCGCGGCCCCGTCCCCGGAGCCCAGCGGACCTCGAGGGGGTGCTCGACCGCCCGGCTGTCCACGAGCGGGACCTCGTCCAGCCCGAGCGCCTGCCCGATCAGGTCGCGGAAGGATCCGGCGTCAAGGGTGGCGGACATGACGATCAGGGCCAGGTCCTCGCGCAGCTGGCGCAGCTCCAGGACCATGCCCAGCAGCAGGTCGATCTCCAGGCCGCGCTCGTGGACCTCATCGAGCACGATCGCTCGGGTCCCGCTCAGCTCCGGGTCCGCCAGCAGGCGCCCGATCAGCACGCCCGGGGTCACGAACTCGATGGCAGTCCCCGGGCCGACCTCGCGCTGCCCGCGCACGGTGAGCCCGGACAGCTCGCCGAGCCTCGTTCCGCTCAGCTGGGCCAGCCGCTGGGCCGCGGCCCGCGCGGCCACCCGCCGCGGCTGCACGACGACGACCCTGCTGCGCGCATCCGCCCCGAGCTCGAGGGCCGCCGCCGGCGGGGCGAGCGTGGTCTTGCCGGTGCCCGGAGGCGCCTCCACGATGGCGACTCCGTGGCCGGCCAGCGCCGCCCGCAGCCGCGGGAGGGCCTGTGCGAAGGGCAGGTCCGCACCGAGGCGCTCGAGGTCCAGATCCATCATCCGGCCAGTCTCCCATCTGCCGTGCGGCAGCAGCTCCGCGGGCGTCGACGGCCCCAGCGGGCCCGTTCCGGCGTCGGCGAGCGCTCGTAGACTGGCCGCTGTGAACGACTCCAGCGCATCCCAGCTCTCCCGCCAGGTCTCCGAGATCTTCGATCCCGTGCAGTGGCGCACGGTCGAGGGGTTCGAGGACCTGACGGACATCACCTACCACCGAGGCGTCCAGCGCGGACCCGACGGCGCCCTCGAGCGCGACCTGCCCTGGGTCCGGGTGGCCTTCGACCGCCCCGAGGTCCGCAATGCCTTCCGCCCGGGGACGGTGGACGAGCTCTACCGCGTGCTCGATCACGCCCGCATGAGCTCGGACGTGGGCGCCGTGATCCTCACCGGCAACGGCCCGTCGGCCAAGGACGGCGGCTGGGCCTTCTGCTCGGGCGGCGATCAGCGCATCCGCGGCCGCGACGGCTACCGCTACGCCGAGGGCGAGACCGCCGAGTCGGTGGATCCGGCCCGCGCCGGGCGCCTGCACATCCTGGAGGTCCAGCGTCTGATCCGCACCATGCCCAAGCCCGTGATCGCCGCGGTCTCCGGCTGGGCAGCAGGCGGCGGGCACTCCCTGCACGTGGTCTGCGACCTCACGCTGGCCTCGGCAGAGCACGGGAGGTTCAAGCAGACCGACGCCACCGTCGGCTCCTTCGACGCCGGCTACGGCTCCGCCCTGCTGGCCCGCCAGGTGGGTCAGAAGAACGCCCGCGAGATCTTCTTCCTGGCCCGCGAGTACTCCGCCCAGGACATGCACCGCATGGGCGCGGTCAACGAGGTCGTGGAGCACTCCGAGCTCGAGGCCACGGCCATCGAGTGGTGCCGGATGATCTGCGCGCAGTCCCCGCAGGCGATCCGCATGCTCAAGTACGCCTTCAACCTCCCGGACGACGGCATGGTCGGGCAGCAGGTCTTCGCCGGTGAGGCCACGCGCCTGGCCTACATGACCGACGAGGCCGTCGAGGGCCGCGATGCCTTCCTGGGCAAGCGCGATCCCGATTGGTCGTCCTACCCGTACTACTTCTGATCCCCGTGGCGGACACCTCCTCTGCGGAGCAGGAGCTGCCCGGTCGGGCGATGCCGGCGCCGCGCACCGCGGACCTGCCTTCGGACGCCGTTGTCCTCGACGGCCCTCAGGCCCTGCCCGGGCTCGGCGGTGCGGCCGGTCTGCTCGAGCGGCTCCGGGATGCGCTGTCGCGGCCCGGCCCGGCCGTCGTCGTCTCCACCTCGGGCTCGACCGGGCGCCCCAAGGCCACGGTGCTCGAGGCGCAGTCGCTGCGCGCCTCCGGTGAGGCCACAGCCGTGCGCACCGGCGGGCACGGCCAGTGGCTGCTGTGCCTGCCCGCGCACTACGTGGCCGGTGTCCAGGTCCTGGCCCGCTCGGCACTTGCAGGGACCGAGCCGGTGATCATGGACAACGGACCCTTCCGCGCCGAGGCCTTCGCGGGCGCCGCCGAGAGGATGACGGGCGAGGTCCGGCACGTCTCGCTCGTGCCGACCCAGCTCTCCCGACTGGTCGAGGTCGCAGATGACCCGGCAGGCGGGCGCGCGGTGCGCCGGGCGCTGGCATCCTTCGACTCGGTGCTGCTCGGAGGCTCGGCGGCCTCGCCCGTGCTGCTCGAGCGCGCCCGCGCCCTCGGGGCCCGCGTGGCCACCACCTACGGGATGTCGGAGACCTGCGGCGGCTGCGTGTACGACGGCCGACCGCTCGACGGCATCGAGGTCCGGATCGAGGCTTCGGAGGGGTCCTCGTCACCGGCTCCTGCGCAGGGCTGCGCCCCGCTGGCGCCCGAGGGATCCGGGCGGATCTGGCTCGGCGGGGACGCAGTCACGACCGGCTACCTCGACGACGATGCCCAGACCGCCCGCCATGTCCGCCTGATCGACGGCCGGCGCTGGTACCGCACCGATGACCTCGGCACCTGGGACGGGCGGCTGCTGGAGATCACCGGTCGCGCCGACGACGTCGTGGTCACCGGCGGGCTCAAGGTCTCGGCCGGCGTGGTGGCCCAGCAGCTGCTGCGCGATCCCGAGATCGAGCAGGCCGTCGTGCTCGGGGTGCCGGATCCGCAGTGGGGACAGGCCGTGGCCGCGCTCGTCGTCCCGCGCTCGAGCGCCCATCAGCGGGAGGAGACCGCGCTGCGGGAGCGGCTGTCCGCCGAGATCCGCTCAGCACTGGGCGCTGCGGCCGTTCCCAAGCGCTGGCTCATCGCGGCGCAGATGCCCATGCTCGTCACCGGCAAGCCAGATCGGGCCGAGGTGCGCCGCCTGCTGGAGGGCGTCAGCGGCTGAGCAGCGGTCGGGTCCGTCGGGTTCTCATGAAATGATGGGCCAGTTCACAGCCGTCGGCCGAGGAGGTCCTGTTCGTGGCTACACCTGCGCAGTGGGTCGAGGGCGCGCGCCTGCGCACCCTGCCCATGGCCCTGGCCCCGGTCATCGCCGGCACCGCCGCCGCCCAGTCCATGTGGGGCTCGGACGTGGTGCGCGCGCTGCTGGCCTTCGCCGTGGCGCTGCTGCTGCAGATCGGCGTGAACTACGCCAACGACTACTCGGACGGCATCAAGGGCACCGACGACGACCGCGTGGGCCCCATGCGCCTGGTCGGCTCCGGGGCCGCCGCACCGCGGCAGGTGCTGGCTGCCGCGCTGGGCTGCTTCGTGCTGGCCATGGTGGCCGGCGTCGCCCTGGTGGCGCTGTCAGGCCAGTGGTGGTTCCTGGTGATCGGCGCCTCCGCGGTGCTGGCCGCCTGGGGCTACACCGGAGGCCCCTGGCCCTACGGCTACCGCGGGCTGGGCGATGCGGCGGTGTTCGTCTACTTCGGGCTCGTGGCCGTGCTGTGCACCGCCATGACCCAGGCCGGCGAGCTGAACCTGCAGGCCTGGATCGCCGCCGTGGCCACGGGACTGTTCGCCTGCGCGCTGCTGATGGCCAACAACATCCGCGACATCCCCGGCGACCAGGAGGTCGGCAAGCGCACCCTGGCCGTGCGGCTGGGCGATCGCTGGGCCCGCGTGGTCTTCACCGCCGAGCTCGGGCTGGCCTTCGCGCTGCATGTGTTCCTGCTCCCGCGGAACCCGTGGTTCCTGCTGGTGCTGCTGGCGGCCCCGCTGGCGATCATGGCCGCGCGCACCGTGCTGGGTGCCACCGAGCGCACCGCGCTGATCCCGGTGCTCAAGCAGTGCGGGATCCTCAACCTCGTGTGGTCCGTGCTGTTCCTCATCGCCGTGGTGGCGCACCAGAGCCTGTGACCCGGCCGCTGCCTGCCTCAGGAGCTCAGGGAAGGTCGTCCTCGCCGCGGCTGCGGCGGTAGGCGTCGGCCTCGGCGTCCTCGTCCCGGGTGTCGCGCAGGCGCTCTCGGCTGCGGGGCTTGGGCGAGCGCGAGATCGCGCGGTTGAGGTCCTCGCTCGCGGCGATGTGCAGCTTGGGGAAGAAGAGATAGCACACCGCGAACGCCACAATCACGGCGGCGATGCCGGAGAAGATCAGACCGAGGTCCAGTGCCATGAACAGCACGAACGCGACGGCGAGGATGGCCAGGCGCAGGGCGGAGTACTTCAGGAAGTTCACCGGAGCATCCTAAGGCCCGCCCCTGGATGCGGCCTCCGCGCGCGCACGGGCATCAGCCCTGCGAGCGCCCGCCCTCGATCGGCCAGCGGTCCGTCCAGGCTCCGGGCTCCTCAGCGAAGGCCCGCACGTGCTCCGGGAAGCCGCCGGTCAGGACATCTGCCAGCGTGACCTCGTCGAGCACCCGGCGCATGGCCGAGCGCAGCGCGACCCACACGACTGGCAGGTGCTCAGCAGCACCCGTGTAGGCGGTGTCCGACGGGCGCTGCCCCCGGATGCCGGCCAGCGGCCCCTCTACCGTGCGGATCACCGCGCCGATCGTGATCTCCTGCGCCTGGGAGGCCAGCCGGTAGCCGCCTGCGGCTCCGCGGCGGCTGACGACGAGCCCCCCGCGGCGCAGCTGCCCGAGGACCACCTCGAGGAACTTGGCCGGCAGCTGCTGACGCTGGGCCAGCTCCTGGGCCGGCATGGCGGCGGTGCCCGCCGCGTGCGCCTCGGCGAGCATGAGCATGGCCCTGATCGCGTATTCGGCGCGTGCGGAGATCTCCATGTGTCGATTGTTTCACGGACTTTGACGCCCTTCCCAGGGCCCTGGAATGCTCGCGCACAGTAAATCCCATCATTCCGATGGGAATAGTGGATCGGCTGCGGAAGCGGCGCTCGCCCCGCCCGCGCGGCGCTGCCGAGTCCACGATCCGCCCCACCCCACTGCCCGGGAGTCCCGCATGCGCATGCTCGTCCTCATCGCCCTCGTCGGCCTGGCCGCCCAGCTCGTGGACGGCGGCCTGGGCATGGCCTACGGCGTCACGACCTCCACGCTGCTGCTCACGATCGGGGCCAACCCGGCTGCCGCCTCGGCTACCGTGCACCTGGCCGAGGTCGGGACCACGCTCGTGTCCGGGCTCTCCCACTGGCGCTTCGGCAACGTCGACTGGGGCGTCGTGGCCAAGATCGGGATCCCCGGTGCGATCGGCGCCTTCCTGGGGGCCACGGCCCTGTCGAACCTCGACGCCGCGGCCGCCAGGCCCTTCATGTCCGCAGTGCTGCTCGCCCTGGGCCTGTTCATCCTGGTGCGCTTCACCGTTGGCGGCCTGCGTAGCGATCGACTGGGACGAGCCATCCCCGCACGGCTGCTCGCCCCGCTCGGGCTCTTCGCCGGCTTCATGGACGCCGCCGGAGGCGGCGGCTGGGGCCCCGTCGGCACGCCCGCCCTGCTCGCCGACGGCCGCCTGGAGCCCCGGAAGGTCGTGGGCTCGATCAACTCCGCGGAGTTCCTGGTCACCGTGGCCGCCTCGCTCGGCTTCCTCTTCTCCCTGGGCAGCCAGGGGATCACCTGGTCCTGGGTGCTGGCCCTGCTGATCGGGGGCGTGATCGCAGCACCCATCGCCGCCGCGCTGGTCCGCTGCGTCCCCTCGCGCGTGCTCGGCCCGGCCGTGGGCGGGCTGATCGTGCTCACCAACGCCCGGACCCTGCTCGGGGCGGATGCGCTGGACGCCCCTGCGACGGTCTCCCACGCCGTGCTGCTGGGGATCGCCGTCCTGTGGCTGGCCGCCGTCGGCTGGTCGGTCCTGCAGCATCGCAGCGGCTCGCTTGCGGGGAGCGTCTCGGAGGCGACGACCGCCGATGAGGTCGCGAAGCCGACGGCCGCGGCCGCGAGCGGGTCGTCCGCTGCTCAGTGCTCGGAGTCGGTGCACTCGGCGCGCTGAGGACGGGATCCGGACGTCGCGGCCCCGTCGCGATTGATCGCGGGGTCGGGCCTCCCCGTACGATGGAGACATGATCCGAGCCATCCTCATCATCGGCGTGATCGCTCTGGCTGTGGGCGTGATCATCTACTCGCTGATCGACTGCGCGCGCTCGGACGCCCGCGACATCCGCGGCCTGCGCCGCGGTCCGTGGCTGGCGATCATCCTGCTCCTGCCGGTCATCGGCGGCATCCTGTGGCTGACGCTGGGCCGCCCGCGCTACGCCTCCCCCGGCTCCGTCCCCACCCGCGGCAAGGGCCCGGACGACGACCCCGAGTTCCTGCGCCAGCTGGACCGCCAGCGACGCCAGGCCGAGCGCGAGCGGCAGCGCCGCGAGCAGCCCGGCGAGGAACAGGCCGGCGACGATCCGGCCGATGAGCCGCAGTCCGACCAGGACCGGGCCCCGGGCTCGGAGGACCCGGACGACGACGCGCCGAGCGCCCCCGGGGCGGATCCCTCCGCGCGCTGAATCCCTCGGGATCCCCGCGCGCAGCTCAGCTCCAGGGTTCGAGCTGCGGCGCATCCTGCGGGTCTGCTCGACCGGCCAGCCAGGCGAGCAGCCGGTGCTGGCTCGACAGCGATCCCCAGCGCTGCGGGACGGTTGCGAGCAGCTGCGGAAGGTCCCAGGCCACGTACTCCTGAGGCCAGTCGGCGGACGTGTACTCGAGGCCGAGGTCCACATGATGCATCACGACCTCGCGCAGCCGGTGCGCCGGCTCCTCGCTCGTGCCGTAGGAGTCGCGGCCCAGGAGCTCAGGGTGGGGCCAGCCCGCCGCATCCATGGCGGCGAGCACCCCGTCCAGACGGCCGCAGGACTCCTGCAGGTCGCGCAGGATCTGCGCCGCGGGCCGACCCTCGCCCTCGTCGATCTCGTCCCGGCGCTGCTGCGCACCACCGGGATACCTCGGCTCATCCGCTCCCCGAAGGGCTGCTGCGAGTCGGCGGCTGTGCCCGTCGGCGTTGCGCGCCAGGTGGGTCAGCACGTGCCCGATTGACCACTCCGGCAGCAGCGAGGCACGTCGGATCTGGGCGTCATCGAGGCCTGAGGCGGTGCCGAGCAGGCGCTGGTGCGCCAGGCGCACAAGCTCTGCGGCGCGACGGGGCTCCGTAGAGAGGTCGCCGGAAGGATCGTCCATGGCAGCGAGCATGGCACCCCCTCCTCCGAGCTCACAAGACCCGAGACCCGCCCGAGAACTGCCATGAGGGGCGGCCCGGGAAGCGGAGGGACCCCGCGTCGTGCGACGCGGGGTCCCTCCGGTCTCAGGAAGCGGCCGGAGCCGGAAGCCGGCTCACAGCCCCGAGTAGGAGTGCAGGCCCTCGAAGAGGGTGTTCACGATGAAGTAGTTGAACAGCACGCACAGGAAGCCGGCGATCGACAACCAGGCCGAGCGGGTTCCGGTCCAGCCGCGGGTAGCGCGGGCGTGGAGGTAGGCGGCGTAGACCACCCAGATCACGAAGGTCCACACCTCCTTGGGATCCCAGCCCCAGTAGCGGCCCCAGGAGTCCCGGGCCCAGATCGCACCGGCGGCGAGAGTGAAGGTCCAGAACACGAAGCCCACGCTGTTGAGGCGGTAGGCGAAGTTCTCCAGCGTCTTGGCCGAGGGCACCGAGCGCATGAAGGCCCAGCCCGGATCGCCGCCGGCGAGGATGCGCCGCTCGCGGCGATCCTGGATGAGCTGCAGGACCGACATGGCGAAGGTGACCGCGAAGATCGCCGAGGAGGCCACCGCGATCGAGACGTGGATGATCAGCCAGTAGGACTGCAGCACCGGCTGCAGGGGCGAGACGGGCGTGGGATGGGCGATCGTGGCCATGGTCAGCAGCAGAGTGACCAGACCGGAGATCATCACGCCCACGAAGCGCAGGTCGCGGCGGATCAGCATGATCAGGTAGATCCCCGCGATGATCAGGGCTGACGTGGTCGAGAACTCGTACATGTTGCCCCACGGCACGCGCTGGGCGGCGATCGAGCGGGTCACCACGGCCACCACGTGGATGGCAAAGGCCATCACCATGAGCACGATCGCGGCACGCGCGGCCGGACGGCGCTCGGAGGTCCCGTAGCCCATGCGGGGGTCGGCGACCTGCCCCTCGAGCTTCTCGGAGGCGCCCCGACGGCTGCCGGCGCGGCTGCCCGCCCCGGAGTCGTTGCGCTCATCGCGCTCGTCGGCCTCCGAGTGCTCCGTCGCGGAGGCGGGCGACGACCCGCCGGCGGCGCCCACGAGCTCGCGGCTGCGGGAGGTGCTGCGGGTGGCCGTGCGCTTCTCGGCCTCGCCCAGGGTCTTCGAATGCGAGGCCATGTCCCAGGCGAAGCAGATGAAGACGCAGAGGTAGACCAGGGCGGCCAGGAGCATGAACAGCTCCGACCAGGTCCCCAGCGCCGTGTTCACTTCAGTGCTCATGCTCGTGATCCTCCCACCTTCGAGGCGCCGGGCGCCTCCGCATCCTCATCGACATCGTCTGCGACGCCGATGTGCTCCCATTCACCGCTGAACAGCTCGTGCAGCGCCTCGTCCTCGGACTCCAGCCGCGGGTCCTCCCCGCGGGCCAGCAGAGCGTACTCCAGGACCGCGCGCGGCCCCTCCGGGGTCTGCTCGGTGCGCACGCGCACCCAGGCTCGGCGCCGCACGATGAACAGCGACATGATCAGCCCGGCGAAGGCCAGGAGGAACGAGACGAAGACTCCCGCCGTGCCCGGATCATAGTTCACATCCAGTCCGACGTAGCGCTCGGTGCCCAGGTACTCGATCTCTCCCAGCCCGTTCGGCAGCTCGGCCTTGGGGCTGGCCTCCGAGAGCACCAGAGGGCCCTCCGGGGTGGCCGCGGATGCCTCCTCCTTGAGGCCCTCGACGTCCAAGACGTACACGTTCTGCGGCGTGCCGCTGTCGAGTCCGAGGTCCCCGGAGTAGAGCGAGAGCACGAGCGCGGGGTTGCCGAGGTCCGGATCGATCGAGGTCAGCTGGCCCGAGTCCTCGTCGAGATAGGCGGTCGGCAGGAACGTGCCCGTGAAGCCGAGCTGCTCCGGCTGGGCGTCCGGGACCTTGAGCGTGAAGGCCGAGATGTTCGTCAGATCCTCGGGGACGGTGATGACGGGGCCCTCGTAGGCGACATCGCCGTCGCCGTCGGTGACGCGCACCGACGGGGCGTAGCCGTTGCCGATCAGGTACGAGCGCACGCCGTTCGAGGAGACCGGCTGATTGGTCGACAGCTTCTCCTGGCGCGGCTCGGCGTCGGGTCCGTCCTGGACGGTGACGTCGGCGTCGAAGCCCAGCGGCTGACCGTAGCTGCCGGGGTCCTCGGTGTCGCGGTTGTAGTCGATGTCGAAGTCGTCCACCGTCAGCGTGAACGGGGCCAGCCAGTCGGCGTCGAAGTTCGAGCCCGGGCTGAACGAGTCGTAGCTGATCAGCGAGTTCGCGAAGGTCTCCCCCACCGTGAGGATCTTCTGGCCCTTGAAGCCGAACATCGCGCCGAAGGCCATGAAGATCAGGATCCCGAGCAGGGCCACGTGGAAGAGGATGTTGCCGACCTCCTTCCACATGCCGCGCTCAGCACCCACCGATGGCGCCTCGGTGTCCATGTCGCGCAGGTGCACGCGGTAGCCGCGCTTGCTCAGCAGGGCAGCGCTGCGCTCGACCAGCTCCGCAGCCGTGGGCACCTCGCTGCCCTCGGCCCCGCCGATGCGCAGGCTGCGGTGCACGGGCAGCCGGGTGAACCGGCGCGGCGTGCGCGGGGGCTGGGCGCGCCAGGCCTGCCAGTGCTTGCGGGCGCGCGGCAGCACGCAGCCCACGAGCGAGATGAACAGCAGGAGGTAGATGGCCGCGAACCAGACCGAGGAGAAGACGTCGAACATCTGCAGCGCATCCAGGACCGGGCCCAGGCGCGGGTTGGAGGCGATGTAGTCGTTGACCGCACCGACATCCTGCACGCGCTGCGGGAAGATCGAGCCCGGCACAGCGGCCACCGCCAGCATCAGCAGCAGGAACAGCGCCGTGTTCATCTTGGTCAGCTGCGCCCAGGCCCAGCGCAGCATCCCGAGGGGCCCCAGCGCAGGGACGGCCACGTCCTGGCTCGAGCCTCCCCCGGGGTCCTTCTGCGCTGTGCTCACTGTGCTCCCTCGATCGCTGCGGGCGCCGCGCGCCCCCTTGTGCTCTTGCATGCCTGCGCCGTGCTCCTGTGCGGGAGCCGAGGCACCGTCCTGTGCGCTGTTCATGTCCGCCTCAGATCACCGGCACGAAGTCCTGGACCAGCTCCGACTGGATCCACGAGACGAAGGCCGTCCACACGCCGCTGACCATCAGCACTCCGATCACCACGAGCATCAGGCCGCCGAAGCGCTGCAGGGCCACCCGGTGCCGCTTGAAGAAGTCCAGGGCGCCCATGCCGCGGCGCAGCGCCAGGGCCGCGATCAGGAACGGGATGCCCATGCCCAGGGAGTACACGACGGTCAGCAGAGCAGCCTTGCCCACCGAGGAGCCGCCGCTGTAGGCCAGGGCCTGCACCGCCGCGAACGTGGGGCCGATGCACGGGGCCCAGCCCAGTCCGAACGTGATGCCCAGCAGCGGAGCGCCCCACAGCCCGGGCGGCGGGCGCCGCTCGATCTTCCGCTCGCGCTGCAGCGCACCGATCCCGCCCATGAACACGAGCCCCATGACGATCACGAGCGCCCCGAGCACGATCATGACCCAGCTCTGCCCGCGCAGCCACGGCAGCGCCCCCAGCTGCGCGAGCACGACCGACATCAGCAGGAAGACCAGGGTGAATCCGAGCACGAACAGCCCGATCCCCGCGAGCATCCGCCCGCGCTTCTGCTTCTGCAGGTCGATCCCGGTCAGCCCGGTGACGTAGCCCAGGTAGCCCGGCACGAGCGGCAGGACGCAGGGCGAGGCGAAGGAGACCAGCCCCGCCAGCGCCGCCACCGGCAGCGCGGCCAGCAGCGATCCGTCCAGGACGGTCTCGGCGAAGGGATTGCCGTCGATCACGAGCACCTCAGGCCGACGTGACGTCGTCGAGGACGGTGCGCAGGATCGAGGGGTCGGCGATGCCCAGGATCCGGGCGGCCACACGCCCCTGGGAGTCGAGCACCAGGGTGGTCGGCACGGCCTGCGGCGGGACGTGCTTGGACAGATCCAGCAGCACGCCTCCGTCGCGGTCCTCGAACGACGGGTACGGGATCTCGAAGGTGCGCTCGAAGGCCTCCGCGGTGGCCTGCTCGTCGCGCACGTTCACGCCGTAGAACGCGACACGGTCCTCGAAGTCGTGGGCGAGCTCGACCAGGTCCGGGGCCTCCTTGCGACAGGGAGCGCAGCCGGCGTACCAGAAGTTCAGCAGCACGGGGTTCCCGCGCAGCTGCTCGCCGGTGACCTCGGTGCCGTCGAACAGCGCGCCCTCGAAGTCCACCGGATCGGAGCGGTCCTCCTCGGGGTACTCGCTCACGGAGCCGTCCCCGGCGATGTATCCGGTGTCCCCGCCGGCGTTGGCCTGCTGCGCGAGGTCGTCCTCCTTGGCCGAGCAGGCGGAGAGCACCAGGGCCCCCAAGCCGGCTCCGCCCAGGCCCAGCAGCGCGCGGCGCGTGGGGCGGACCCGGGCGTCCTCGGCCGCGCCAGCGGCGCTGTCGACGTGCGGGCGGGCAGTGCGGGGAGGACGGATCACGATGCGCTCACCTGAGGATGGGGTTCGGAACGGACGAGGGGCGCGGGCTGTGCGGAGGGGCCCGCGTAGGCGCGGGCCATCATGACCCGGGAAGCTGGTTGACCCCTGAGTAGAGGTGCGCCGACGGCTCCGCATAGGTCACTGCGGGTCGGCGCCCGGAGTCGAGGTCAGTGAAGTGCAGGGAGGTCAGCGACCCCAGGTTGCACTGCCGCTTGCGGGGGTCATGCGGCAGGCGGCGGCCCTCGGCCGAGAGGCGGGTCAGCCAGATCGGCAGCTGGTGGGAGGCGATCACGGCCTCCGCGCCGTCGCCGCCGATCTCCACGGCCCGGCGCCCCGCCGCCAGCGCCGCCTCGGCCATGCGCGCCACGATGCTGCGGTACGGCTCGCCCCACGACGGGCGCAGCGGGTCGATCAGGTGCGGCCAGTGCACCGGCTTGGCCAGCTCGGCGGCATCCACGTGGAGGCCCTCGAAGTGGTTCCAGGGCTCGATCACGCGCTCATCCGGGTGGATCTGCAGATCGAGGGCCTCGGCCACCGGCTGCGCCGTCTGGCGGGTGCGCAGCAGCGGCGAGGCCACCAGGTGCACGATCCGCGCGCCCTGCTCGTCGCGTCGCTGGGCCAGCGACTGGGCGGCGACCCGGGCCATCTCCTGGCCGCGCTCGGCCAGGCGGAACTCGCGCAGGCGGCCGTACACGATCCGGTCCGGATTGTGGACCTGGCCGTGACGCAGCAGATGGACGATCGCTGAGGACATGGGGGCCATCATCCCAGACCCGGGCACAGGGGTCGAATCGAGCCCGCTCAGGCCCCGCGCCGGACGAGCAGGCGCTCGAGCCTGCGCGGGTCGATCTGCCAGAAGTCGCGCTGCCGGCCGTCGATCAGCAGCACGGGGACCTCGATCTGCCAGCGCTGCGTCTGCTCGGACTCCGGCAGCTGCATGATGTCGGTCTCGGCCCACTCCAGGCCGTGGCGCTGGGCTGCGGCGGCGACGGTGTCGCGGGCCGCCTGGCACAGGTGGCACCCCTGACGGGTGATCAGCCGCAGCGGCGGCACGGAGAGGTCGATCTGCCCCGGGGTCTGCTCGGTCATCGTCCGATCCTATGACGAGGGCGCCGCGCCCCCTCCACGAGGCCGCGCGGCCGGCAACGCGGCGTCATGCGAGGCTGCTGCCGCGCACATGCCGAGGGGCCCCGCTCGCGAGAGCGGGGCCCCTGTCGGCTCACTGCCAGCAGGTCACTTCTTGTTGCGACGCTGGTGGCGGGTCTTGCGCAGCTGCTTGCGGTGCTTCTTCTTGGACATGCGCTTGCGGCGCTTCTTGATCACAGAGCCCATGGGCTTCCCTCACTTCACGTTTCGTTGGTCCGAACCGGCGCGGCGCGTCGGCGCGCTGCTGCCCGGCACGTCTGGCGCGACGGCCGTTCCGGTGCGCGACCGGGTGACGACGAGGCGGGCATGACCCGCCCAGTCGAGAATTCGTTCCCCGGAAGTCTACCTGCTATGCCCCGCAGGGTGGTATTCCGCCGGGGCCGACGCCCTCAGCCGCCGGTGGACTCCGAGTCCTCGGCGGACCGGGAATCCTGCGCTGCCGGAGCGGCGCTCGGCGAGCCGCCCGCCTGGTTCTGCTCGGCGCTGCCGCCCTCGGCATGCGGCGCAGCCGGCATGGCGCCGGTGGCGGCCTCCTTGACGGGGCCGTCGTGCGAGGCCCCGCGACCGGCGGCCGCCGCCTGGACCAGTCCCCCGGCCCGCGACGACGCGCGGCCCGGCTCCTGGCCCTCGTCCTCCGAGGCCCAGACCCGGCCCGAGGCCGTGGGCCCGGGGATCAGCCCCGTGGACACGGACTCGGGACCGCGCGTGCCGCGATCGGGATCCACTCCGGCCTCGACGTACTGGTACTCGATGTGCTCTTCGACCAGCCGGGCGGCCAGGTTGCGGTCCCCGGCGAGCACCGCCGAGAAGATCGCCTGGTGCTCGGCCCGGATGCGGTCCACGGTCTTGGACCACAGGGGCACATGGCCCACCAGCGCCATCGTGTACTCGTAGATGGAATCCCGCAGCGCCGACATCAGCGAGGCGACGAGGGTGTTGCCCGCCGTCTTCACCAGGGCGATGTGGAAGCTCACGTAGTGGTGGTGGAACTCCTTGAGGGAGATGTCATCGCGTGCCATCCCCCGCAGGATCGCTCGCAGCTCCGGCATGGCCGGGCTGCGGTAGTCCGAGCTGCGCAGCGCCCAGGTCTCGAGCAGGACCCGCGTCTGCACGATGTCCCTCAGCGGATATGCCGCTGTGGCCATGTGCAGCTGCAGCGCGGGTCCTACCGAGGAGGCCGGTTCGCGCACGAGCATGGGCAGGATCGACTTGCGGCTCCCCTCGTAGAGCCGCAGGACGCCCTGCGCCTCGAGGATCTTGAGGGCCTCGCGCATGGTCCCGCGGCTCACGCCGAGGATCGCCGCGAGGTCCTTGTCCGACGGGAGCTGCTGTCCGAGGACCAGGTTCCCGTCGAAGAGCTCGTTCTCCAGCCATTGGAGGACTCGTCGATGTGTTGCCATGTGCTCAGCCTACGTTCATCCTGCCTGCTCAGATGACGCCCTGGGCCAGCATGGCGTCGGCGACCTTGATGAAACCGGCGATGTTGGCGCCCGCGACGTAGTTGCCCGGCTGGCCGTACTCGTCGGCGTGGGCCGCGCAGGTGTCGTGGATGCCCTTCATGATCTCGGTCAGGCGGGTCGAGGTGTAGTCGAAGGTCCACGAGTCGCGCGAGGCGTTCTGCTGCATCTCCAGGGCGGAGGTTGCCACGCCGCCGGCGTTGGCCGCCTTGCCCGGGGCGAAGAGCACGTCCGCCTCCTGGAAGATGTGCACGCCGTCGGTCGTGGTGGGCATGTTGGCGCCCTCGGCCACGGCCAGCACGCCGTTCTCCACGAGCTTGCGGGCATCCGCGCCGTTGAGCTCGTTCTGCGTGGCGCAGGGCAGGGCGACCTGCGTCGGCACCTGCCACAGCGAGGCCTTGCCGACCTCGGTGAACCGGGCCTGGCCGCCGCGGCGCTGGACGTAGTCGTTGATGCGCCCGCGCTCGACCTCCTTGACCTCGCGCAGGATGTCCAGATCGATGCCGTCCGGGTCGTGGACGAAGCCGCTGGAATCCGAGGCGGTGACGACCTTGGCGCCCAGGCTCTGGGCGAGCTGGATCGCGTAGATCGCCACGTTGCCCGAACCGGAGACAGAGACGGTCTTGCCGTCGAAGTCGTCGCCCTTCGTCTTGAGCATCTGGCGGGCGAACTCGACGGTGCCGTAGCCGGTGGCCTCGGTGCGCACCAGGGAGCCGCCCCAGGACAGGCCCTTGCCGGTCAGGACGCCGGACTCGTAGCGGTTGGTGATCCGCTTGTACTGCCCGAACAGGTAGCCGATCTCGCGGCCGCCCACGCCGATGTCACCGGCAGGGACGTCGGTGTACTCGCCGATGTGGCGGTAGAGCTCGGTCATGAACGACTGGCAGAAGCGCATGACCTCGCCGTCGGAGCGGCCCGACGGGTTGAAGTCAGCGCCGCCCTTGCCGCCGCCGATGGGCATGCCGGTCAGCGAGTTCTTGAAGATCTGCTCGAAGCCCAGGAACTTGACGATGCCGAGGTAGACCGACGGGTGGAAGCGCAGGCCGCCCTTGTACGGGCCCAGGGCGGAGTTGAACTCGACGCGGAAGCCGCGGTTGATCTGGGTGCGCCCCTGGTCGTCGACCCACGGCACGCGGAAGATGATCTGGCGCTCGGGCTCGCAGATGCGCTCGAGGATGGCGGCGTCGAGCAGCTCCGGGCGACGTGCGACCACAGGCCCCAGCGATTCGAAGACCTCGTCGACCGCCTGGATGAACTCCTTCTCGCCCGGGTTGCGGGCGATGACGGTCTCGCGGACCGGCTGCAGCTTCTCGTGCACGATGTGCTCCTCTCCGGAAACGGGACCCTCGTCCCGACCAGAGGCGAGTCTGGCAGACGCAGCGCGCCCGTGGCGACCAGTGCGCTCGGTTGCCGCGGAAAACATGCGGCGGCCGGCATCCCCGGGACCGCTGCGATCAGCGGCGACGCCTGCGTAGCACCGAGGAGACCAGCCCGCTCACGCCGCGCCCGCGAGCCGGGGACTGCCCGTCCTGCACCGCGCTGAGCGGGTCCAGGCGCTGCGGCGCCGCCTCCTGGGCAGCTGATGCGGCCGGCGCAGCGGCCAGGGCGGCCTCCCCGACGACGGCCTCGTCGGCGGAGGCGGCCGGCTGCTGCGGGAAGCGAGCCTGCTGCGCGGCGGGACTGCGCTGCTCGACGGGCGTCTGCTCAGCGGGTGCCGCCGGCTGCGCGCCCTCCTGGGGCTCGGGCGCCTCCTGGCTCACGATCCGCACGGGCTCGGTGCTCTGCGCCGGCTCGAGCGGCTCGGCCGTCTCGACCGGTGACGCGCTCGATGCCGTCTCCCGGTGCTGCCTGCCGACCAGCTCGCGCAGGGCCTCGGCGGTCTCCAGCAGGGGCTCGGCCTCGATGCGGTAGAAGCGCTTCTGGCCCACGGCGCGCTGATGCACCAATCCGGACTCCCGCAGCACGCGCAGGTGCTTGGAGACGGTCGGCTGGGAGGCCTCCACCGCGGCGACGAGCTCCCCGACTGCCCGCTCGCCGATGCTGAGCTCCTCCAGCAGAGCGCGTCGCGTGGGGTCGGCCAGAGCGGTGAAGACGTCCTGAGTCATTCCAGGGATCCTACCGGGCGAGGACCCGAGAGCAGGCCAGCGCGCGGCCGGTCAGTCGTACCAGGGGTCCAGGCCCCACAGCGGGAACACAGCCCGCCGCGTGGCCATGACAACCCGGTCCGTGGGGTCGTCGGGGTCGAAGCCGACCTCCCACGAGCGCCACCACAGATCGACGTCATCGCCCATCGAGGGGTGGGGGTCGGTGCCGTAGGCCTCGCGGATGTGCTCGCGCCACGCCTCGGGAACGGGGCGGGCCAGTCCGATCGGATCTCCGGTGGCCACCGCGACCAGGTGCGTCCAGGACCGGGGCACGGCGTCGTAGCAGTCGTAGCCGCCTCCCCCGGTGGCGATCCAGCGGCCCTCGCACCAGCGATCCGCCTGCCGGGCCACATCCATCATGATCTCGCGCTGGGCGTCGACGCTCACGCGCAGGTGGGTGAGCTGGTCCCTGAAGTGGGAGTCGCAGCCGTGCTGGGAGACGATCGCCTCGGGGCGGAACTGCTCGATCAGCTGCGGCACGACCGCGAAGTAGGCGCGCAGCCACTGGGCGTCGTCGCTCATGGGCGGCAGGGCGATGTTCACCGCGGTGCCCTCGGCCTGCTCCCCTCCCAGCTCCGTGGCGAAGCCCGTGCCGGGGAACAGCGCCGCGCCGGTCTCGTGCAGGGAGATCGTCATGACGCGGGGATCGTCCCAGAAGATCGACTGGGTGCCGTCGCCGTGGTGGCCGTCCACGTCCAGGTAGAGCACGCGGGAGACCCCGCCCTCCAGGAGGCGATGGATGCCCACGGCGCAGTCGTTGTAGACGCAGAAGCCGCTGGCCCTGTCCGCGAAGGCGTGGTGCATGCCGCCGCTGAAGTTCACGGCGCGCACGGCAGAGCCGTCGAGCAGGGCCTGGGCCGCCTGCAGCGTGCCGCCGGCCAGCCGGGCGGAGGCCTCGTGGATGCCCGCGTATCCGGGGGTGTCCTCGGTGCCGAGGCCGCATTCGGCGATCTCCTTGCCGGGGTCATCGCTCACGGCGCGCACCGCCCGGATGTACTCGGCCGTGTGCGCCAGTCCCAGCTCGGAGTCCTGTGCGGCCTCCGGCACCTGGACGGCGACACCGGGACGGGAATCCAGCCCGAACTCCCGGACCATCCGCCAGGTGGCGTCCAGTCGCGACGGGTGCATGGGGTGGTAGTCGCCGAAGTCGTACTGGAGCAGCTGCGGGCTCCAGAACAGAGCGGTGGGTGTCGTCTGCGTCACAGACTCATTAGAACACTCCGGGCGACTCGGTCGGGAGCCGACGGCGGCACACGACGCCAACCGGGCACCAAGAGGTCCATACTGTGCGTGGATCCGAGCCGGATCCCGCCCCGCCGAGATGATCCTGGAGGCTCCACGGTGCGTGCCACCCTCGGGGCTTCTCCGCCCCAGACCGAGACCCGTCGGCTGCGCGATCAGCTGGGCGGGCTGCGCGATCTGCTCGACCGCGTGGCCCAGTCCTCCCCGGCCCGCCTGGCCGTGCTGGTCTTCGTCGGCGTGGCCGGGCTGTTCACCCTGCTGCTGTGGCTGCCGTGGTCCTCCCACGCAGGGCGCTCCACCACCTTCGTCGACGCCGCCTTCACCGCCGCCTCCGCCGTGACCGTGACGGGGCTGACCGTCGTGCCCACCGCCGATCACTGGTCCTTCACGGGCCAGCTGATCATCCTGGTCGCCGTGCAGATCGGCGGTCTGGGCACCCTGACCATGACATCGCTGCTGGCACTGGCGATCGGGCGCAAGCTCGGCCTGCGCTCCAAGCTGGTCACGCAGAACGCCATGAACGTCGGGCGCCTGGGCGAGGTCGGCTCGCTGCTGCGCACCGTGGCCGCGACCTCGATCGTCATCGAGGGGTCGCTGGCGCTGATCCTCACGATCGGGTTCCTGGTGGCCGGCGAGCCCATGCACACGGCTCTGTGGCACGGCATCTTCTACTCCGTGTCCGCCTTCAACAACGGAGGCTTCACTCCGCACTCCGACGGCCTGGTGCCCTACTTCACCGACTCCGTGCACGTGTGGCTGATCCTGTTCCCGATCAGCATGGGCGTGCTGATCGGCTCGCTGGGCTTCCCCGTCATCCTGGTGCTGCGCCAGGTCGGCTGGCTGCGGTTCTCGCGGTGGAACCTCAACACCAAGGTCACCGTGGTCACGACGCTCGGCCTGATGCTGCTGGGCTGGGTCCTGTGGGCCGGGCTGGAATGGACGAATCCGGCCTCGATCGGCGACGAGTCCCCGGGGCAGAAGATCTTCAACGGCTTCTTCGCCTCCGTCATGATGCGCTCCGGCGGCTTCAACATCGTGGAGATGGCGGATCTGCAGCCCGTCACGCTGCTGCTCACCGACGCCCTGATGTTCGCCGGAGGTGCGCCGGCCTCGACCGGCGGCGGCATCAAGGTCACGACCTTCGCCGTCGTCGTACTCGCGATCCTGGCGGAGGCCCGCGGCGATCAGGCCGTCCTCGCCTTCCATCGCACCATCCCCGACGGCGTGCTGCGCATCGCCATCTCCGTGATCGCCATGAGCGCCACGATCGTGCTGACAGCTGTCGGGATCCTGCTCGTGCTGACCGGCGAGCCGCTGGAGCGGGTGCTCTTCGAGGTCGTCTCCGCCTACGCCACCTGCGGGCTGTCGGTAGGGCTCTCCGGGGAGATGGGCGCGGCCGGCAAGGCGGTGCTGATCGTGGTGATGTTCATCGGGCGCATCGGCACGACTACCGTGGCCACTGCCCTGGCGCTGCGATCGAGCCAGCGCCTGTACCAGTACCCCGAGGAGAGGCTGATCATTGGGTGAGCATCGCCACCGCGGCAGAAGCCATGCCGTGCCCGTGCTGGTCATCGGCATGGGCCGCTTCGGCACCGCCACCGCCCTGCAGCTGGCCTCCCAGGGCCGAGAGGTCATGGGCGTGGAGCGCGACCACACCCTCGTGCAGAAGCTCGCCGGCCAGCTCACGCACGTGGTGCAGGCCGAGGCCACGGACATCGACGCCCTGCGCCAGCTGGGCGCCGCCGAGTTCACGCAGGCGGTCGTGGGCGTGGGCACGTCGATCGAGTCCTCCGTGCTGATCACGGCGAACCTGGTGGACCTGGGCGTGGGCAGGATCTGGGCCAAGGCGATCTCCAAGGCCCACGGCAAGATCCTCTCCCGCATCGGCGCCCACCACGTGATCTTCCCGGAGGCCGATGCCGGACGGCGCACCGCCCACCTGGTCTCGGGGCGCCTGCTGGACTACATGGAGTTCGACGACGACTTCGCGATCGTCAAGATGCACCCGCCGCGCGAGACCCAGGGATTCACGCTGGCCCAGGCGGATGTGCGCGCCAAGTACGGCGTGACGGTCGTGGGCGTGAAGGCGCCGGGAGACGACTTCAGCTACGCCACCCCCGACACCACCGTGACCGCGCGCGACACCCTGATCGTGGCCGGGCACGTGGAGCTCATCGAGCGCTTCGCCGCCCGGCCCTGAGCCAGGTGGCGCGACACCGCGAACCGAGAGGAGCCCGGCATGGGCGAACGACGGCGCATCGGAAGACGACGCCTCCTGACGGCTGCGGCGATCGTCCTCGTGCTGGCCGTGGCGGTCACCGCGGGCATGCTCATCCGGCAGGACCGTCTGCGCAACTGCTGTCAGGCGCGCTTCCCGTCTCCGGGAGAGACCGCCCAGCCCGCAGCGGCGCTTCCCGAGCCCGGGATGCCCGAGATCCTGGAGGAGCAGCGGCTCTCCGACCGGACGACCCGCTACCGGCTCTCCTCCGAGCTGGTGCCGGCCGAGCAGACCCAGGACGGCCCCTCGGCGGTCGTGACCCTTCCCCGGGACTACGACGAGACGCGCGACTACCCCGTGGTCTACCTGCTGACGGGCACCGACGCCGGGGCCTCCTCTCGGGACTGGTACGACCGCGCCGCCCTGGAGGACTCCCTGGGGGATCTGCAGGCGATCACCGTGGCCCTCGATGACGGCGCGTACGGCTGGTACACCGACTGGACCGGACCCACCTCGCAGCCGCAGGGCTGGCGCACGCACCATCTCGAGGAGGTGCTCCCGTGGGTGGATCAGCGCTATCCCACGATCGCGTCCCCGGAAGGGCGAGCGGTCGTGGGCGCCTCCGCCGGCGGCTACGGCGCCATGGCCTACGCCGAGGACCGCCCCGATCTCTTCGGCGCCGCGGTGTCGATGTCCGGGCTGCTCAGCTTCGACGCGACCGCCGATCGGAAGCTGCTGCTGGGCGAGGCCGAGGCGGCCACAGGCGAGGGCTCGGACCTCTTCGGCGACGGACAGCGCACCACCCGCGCCGACTGGGAGTCCCACGACCCGTCCCGGCACACGCAGCCGCTGTCCGGCATGCCGATCTGGCTGTACTCCGGCTCCGGCGAGGAGTTCGAGGCCCAGCTGCAGAAGACCACCGCGGCCTTCGAGACCAGCGCGGAGTCGTCCGGGGCGCGGGTGAGCACGAGCACCTACGAGCAGATGATCGAAGACGGCGCGCCCATGCCCGCAGGCACCTGCTCGGCCGGGCACGAATGGACGTGCTGGTCGATGGCGCTGCGCTCGGTGTCCCCGCAGCTGCAGGAGCACTTCGACCGCGCCGGCTGAGTCGTCGGGCCCGCAGACGCCTGTGCCCGGAATCTGCCGGGCACAGGCCGATCCACCGGCTCCGGGCAGGACTCAGTCCGCGTACTCCTGCTCCATCTCGTCGCCGCGTGCGGCCGAGGCCTGGACCGCGCGGGCCACGAGGTCCTCGATGCCGCTGTCCAGGAACGTCTCGATCGCCCGCTCGGTCGTGCCGTTCGGGCTGGTCACGGCCTTGCGCAGGGCCTCGGGATCGGCGTCCGGCGCCTCGAGCAGGCGTCCTGCGCCCGAGACGGTCTGCTTGGCCAGGGTCCGGGCGGTCTGCGCCTCGAGGCCCAGGCGCTCGCCGGCCTTCTGCATCATCTCGGCCAGCAGGAAGACGTAGGCCGGGCCGGAGCCGGACACACCGGTGACGGCGCTGATCTGCTCCTCCGGGACCTGCACGACCACGCCCACGGCGGAGAGCACCTCCTCCACCGCAGCTGCCTGATCCTCGGTGACGTGATCGCCCGCCGTCAGGGACAGCGCGCCGTGCCCCACCGAGGACGGGGTGTTGGGCATGCTGCGCACGATCGGCTGCCCCTCGGGCAGATGCCCGGCCATGGCAGCCATGTTCACCCCGGCAGCCACGGACACGACGACGGTGGACGGGTCCAGGGCCGGGCGGATGTCATCGCACAGCTCGAGGATCGCGTAGGGCTTCACTCCCAGCATCACGATGTCCGCACCCTCGACGGCCCGGCGGTTGGCCTCGGCGTCCGCCTCCGAGGACAGGACCTGCACGCCGGTCTCCTGGGAGAGCCGATCGCGGGACTCCTGCGAGCGCGTGGTGGCGCGAACGCGCCGGGCAGGCACTCCCGAGGCCAGGACGCCGCGCAGGATGGCGCCGTTCATGGAGCCGCTGCCCAGGAAGGCGATCACGGGCTCGGCGCTCGAGCGCTCGGTCGATGCGGATGCGGTCTCGGTCATGAGAGGTCCTCTCGTGTCTCGGATGCTTCTGGCATCCACCCTAGGAGGCGCCTCAGACGCTGTGCGAGCCCCGCCCCTCAGGGCCCTCGGTCGGCTCTGCGGGCCCTGCCCCGGCACCCTCCGCCGACTGCGCGGCCCCGAGGGCCATGTGGGTGCGAGCGAAGTCGAGGGACTCGGCGAGCATGGCATCGCGGGCCTCGTCGTCGTCGGCGCCGCGGGTGTTGATCTCCACGCCGATGACGCCCTCCCAGGAGCTGGCGCCCAGCAGCTGCAGGGTCTCGGCCACCGGCTGCTCGCCGTGCCCGGGCACCAGGTGCTCGTCCGAGGTGCCGCCGTCGTTGCCGTCGGTGAGGTGCACGTGGCCCAGCCGCGGCAGCAGCTCGCGGACGGCAACGAGCGAGTCGACCTTGGCGATCGAGGCGTGGGAGAAGTCCCAGGTCACCCACTCGTAGTCGAAGCGGCGCGGGTCCCAGTGCGGGCGGTACATCTGCAGCTCCCGGCCGCCCACGCGCCAGGGATACATGTTCTCCACGGCGATCTTCACTCCGGTCATGTCGCCGACGGCGCGGATGCCCTCCACGAAGCTCTCGGCGTACTTGTGCTGCCAGGCGAACGGCGGGTGCGCCACGACCACCTCGGCACCGACCTCCTCGACCATCTTGGCGGCGAGCTGGATCTTGGTCCACGGCCTGCCCCAGACCTGCTGGGTGAAGAACAGGGTGGGCGCGTGGATGGCCGAGATGGGGATCTGGTAGGTCTGCACCGCATCGAGCAGCTCGTGGGTCAGCTGCGTGGTGCGCTGATGCGTGACCAGCACCTCCACCGAGTCGTAGCCCAGCTCGCTGGCGGTGCGGAAGACCTCGGGCATGGAGCCCAGGAACAGGCAGCTCGAGGACATGGCGACATGGGTGCTCATGCGTGGGCCTCTCGTCCGATCAGGCTGTGGGGCGGGTTCAGGACGGTCTCGGGATCGGCGCCGAGCCGGTCCATGCGCCGCAGGATGAGGCCCTCGCGCAGGGCCCACGGGCAGATGTCCAGGCTCGGGACCCCGAGCATGTCCATGGCCGTCTCTGCCGCGATGCCTCCGGCCAGCATCTGCTCGGCGCGGTTCACGGAGACCCCGGGCAGGTCCGAGCGCTCCTGGACGGTCATGGCCTCCATGCGCCGGGTCCACAGCCGCAGGTCCTGCAGGTGCATGGTCCGCCGCACGAACTGGCCCGCCCCGGAGGGGGCGGCGCCGCAGATGCGGGCCAGGGAGCGGAAGGTCTTGGACGTGCCGACCACGAGATCCGGGGCGCCCTGCGCCAGGATCGTCTCCACGGCCGGCTCCAGGGTGCGCCGCACGTGCTTGCGCAGGGCCTTGACCTCGCTGGGCCGCACCGGGTGCTGCGTGAGGAAGCTGCGCGTGAGGCGCCCGGCGCCCAGGGGCGTGGACACCGCCGCCGCCGGAAGCCCGTCGTGGCCGATGGCCATCTCGAAGGACCCGCCGCCGATGTCCAGATCCAGGATCGTGCCCGAGCCCCACCCGGACCAGCGGCGCACCGCGGAGAACGTGACCGCGGCCTCCTGATCCCCGGAGATCTCGGTCAGGGTGACCCCGGAGCGCGACTGCACGTGATCGAGCACATCGGCGCCGTTGCCGGCCTCCCGGATCGCCGAGGTCGCGAACGCCAGCAGATCCTCCGCCTCGTGCTCGGCGGCGATGTCCCGGGCCTCGATCACGAACGCGGTCAGCGCATCGCGGCCCTCGTCCGAGATGCATCCGGCCTCGTCCAGGTACTGGACCAGGCGCAGGCTGACCTTGTGATCGGCGAAGGCCTCGGGCCGGGAGCCCGGGTAGACGTCAAGCAGCAGCAGATGGACGGTGTTGGACCCGACGTCCAGGACTCCCAGGCGCATGCTGGCTCCTTCAGGTGATCGATCGGTCGACCGAGCGGGAGCCGCCGCGGGCCCCGCCGCGGGCTCACGAAGACGCGGAGGTCTTCTTCCGGGTGCCCGCGCGCTTGGTCGTGGAGGCCCCGGACGGCTTCTTGGCCCGGGAGCCCGACGACGATCGGGTGGTCTTCTTGGCGGCCGGGCCCTTGGCGCGCTTCTCCGAGAGCAGCTGGGAGGCTCGCTCGGCCGTCATCTGCTCCACGGACTCCGAGCGCGGGATGGTCACGTTGGTCTCGCCGTCGGTGATGTACTCGCCGAAGCGCCCGTCCTTGATGATCATGGGCTTGTCCGTGATCGGATCCGTGCCCAGGTCCTTCAGCGGCGGCTTGGCGGCACCGCGCCCCCGCTGCTTCGGCAGGGCGTAGATCCGCTGTGCCTCCTCGAGGGTGATCTCGAAGATCTGCTCCTCGCTGGACAGCGACCGGGAGTCCGAGCCCTTCTTGAGGTACGGACCGTAGCGCCCGTTCTGGGCGGTGATCATCTCGCCGTCCTTGTCGGCGCCGACCTCCCGCGGCAGCGAGAGCACCTTCAGGGCGTCGTCGAGGTCCACCTCCTGGATGTCCATGGAGGACAGCAGCGAGGCCGTGCGCGGCTTGGGCTTGTCGATCTTCTTGGGCTTGGGCTTGCCGTTCTTGTAGTACTCCGTGGGGATCGCGTCGAGCTCCTCCTGCGTGGGCTCGGGGATCACCTCCGAGACGTACGGGCCGTAGCGGCCGTCCTTGACCACGATCGTGCGCCCGGTCTGCGGGTCCTGCCCGAGCTCGCGGCCATCGGCTCGCCCGATCTCCATGAGCTCCTCGGCCTTCTCGGCGGTGAGCTCATCGGGGGCCAGGGTGTCCGGGACGTTGGCGCGCACGGGGTCCGTGACCTCGCCGGTCTCCGGATCGACCCCGCCGCCGGACTCCAGGTACGGGCCGTACTTGCCCACGCGCAGGTCGATCGTGTCCGTGACCTTCAGCGTGTTCAGCGCCCGGGCATCGATCTCGCCGAGGTCGTCGACGATGGCCTTGAGGCCGTCGTCGGGCTCGTCCTCGCGGCCGAAGTAGAACCGCTGCAGCCACTGCGTGCGGTCCTCCTCCCCGCGGGCGATGCGGTCCAGGCCCTCCTCCATCTCGGCCGTGAAGTCGTAGTCGACGTAGTCGCTGAAGTGCTCCTCGAGCAGCCGCACCACGGAGAACGCGGTCCACGACGGGATCAGGGAGGTGCCGCGGACCTTGACGTAGCCGCGGTCGGTGATCGTGGAGATGACGGCGGCGTAGGTCGACGGACGCCCGATGCCGAGCTCGTCCATGGCCGCCACGAGCGAGGCCTCCGTGTAGCGGGCCGGGGGCTTGGTGCTGTGGCCCTCGGCGGCGATCTCCTGGGAGGTGAGGGCGTCGCCCTCCTCCATCTGCGGCAGGCGGCGGTCCTTGCGACCCTTCGCCTCGCCGTCCTTGCCCTCGGCGGTGTCCGGGGCCTCGCGGTAGGCCGAGAGGTAGCCGTTGAACGTGATCACGGTGCCGGAGGCGCTGAACTCCGCCTTGCGGCCGTCGGTGCTGGTCGCGGCCAGGCGCAGGGTCGCGGTGAAGCCCTTGGCATCGGCCATCTGCGAGGCGACGGTGCGCTGCCAGATCAGCTCGTAGAGCTTGAACTCGTCCGCCGACAGCGAGCCGCGGACCTGATCCGGGGTGCGGAAGGAGTCGCCGGCGGGGCGGATGGCCTCGTGGGCCTCCTGCGCGTTCTTGGACTTGTTCGCGTAGCTGCGCGGGGCATCCGGCACGAAGTCCCCGCCCCACAGCTCCCGAGCCTGCTTGCGAGCCGCGCTCACGGCCTGCTGCGACAGCGCGACCGAGTCGGTTCGCATGTAGGTGATGTAGCCGTTCTCGTACAGGCGCTGGGCCACCTGCATGGTCGAGCGCGACGAGAAGTGCAGCTTGCGCGCGGCGTCCTGCTGCAGCGTGGAGGTCGTGAACGGGGCCTTGGGGCGCGAGAGGTAGGGCTTGGTCTCCTGCTGCGCGACCGTGAAGTCGGCCTCGGACAGGCCCTCGGCCAGCGAGCGGGCCTGCTGCTCGTCCAGGTGCGCGACGGCCTCCGGCTTGCGCAGCTGCCCGCGGTCGTCGAAGTCGCGGCCGGTGGCGACCTTGCGCCCGTCCACGCTGGACAGCCGCGCCTGGAACGCGCTGCCGGCGTCGGGCCCGGAGACCGGGGCGAACTCGCCGGTCAGGTCCCAGTGATCGGCTGTCACGAACGCCATGCGCTCGCGCTCGCGCTGCACCACCATGCGGGTGGCCACGGACTGCACGCGCCCGGCCGAGAGCCCGGAGGAGACCTTGCGCCACAGCACTGGGGAGATCTCGTAGCCGTAGAGGCGGTCCAGGACGCGGCGGGTCTCCTGGGCGTCGACCAGGTCCTTGTCCAGCTCCCGCAGCTCGCCGAAGCCGCGCTCGATCGCCTCGCGGGTGATCTCGGGGAAAGTCACGCGGTAGACCGGGACCTTGGGCTTGAGCACCTCGAGCAGGTGCCACGCGATGGCCTCGCCCTCGCGATCGCCATCCGTGGCGAGGTAGAGGGCGTCGCTGTCCTTGAGCTTGCGCTTGAGCTCGGCGACCTTCTTCTTCTTGTCCGTGCTGACCAGGTAGTACGGGTCGAATCCGGACTCGACGTCCACGGCGAACTTGCCGTAGGGACCCTTCTTCATCTCGGCGGGCAGGTCCGAGGGCTGGGCCAGATCCCGGATGTGGCCCATGGAGGAATCGACCTCATAGGCGTCGCCCAGGTACCCCGCGATGGTCTTCACCTTCGAGGGGGACTCGACGATGAGCAGGCTCCTGCCTGATCCCGGGTTCTTCTGGGCCACGGTCGCTCCTAGGGGATGGGGACACCCCGGCCATCCTCCGCGCCGGAAGCGCGGGAGCCGGGAGGCTGCGGTGGACGAGCGCTCGCCCGTCCGATCGCCCCCACCATATAGCCGCCGCCGGACAGCCCCCGACACACGGGGTCGCGCCCGGTCCTCCGGGCCGGCGCCGTCCGCGGATCCGGCCGCTCCCTCAGCAGACGACAACGGCCCGAGGGGATCCCCTCGGGCCGTGCAGGTGGAGCAGAGGCGCTGCGGCGTCAGTCCTGGCCGTCGTCCTCGGAGTCGTCCGCGGGTCCGACAGGGAAGGAGCGGCCGTGGATCTGATCGGGCTCGATCACCACGAAGACCGGCTTGAAGCTGCGCACCCAGGTGCGCAGTCCCAGCGATTCGGCGAGCTCGCGCTCCTGCGCGTCGTCCACGCGGCGAGCCCGGCCCTGCAGCACGACCGAGGAGACGCGCAGCCTGTCCTCGTCCCGGTGATCGGCCTCGAAGGCGACCTGGTCGTTGACGGTCAGAGCGGCGAGCTTTGAGCCCGGAGCCGTGCGGAACCACAGCTTCTTGCCGTGGACCACGAAGTTGACGGGGAAGATGTCGACGAAGCCGCCGGCCTGCACGGCCAGGCGTCCGAAGGGCTCGTCGTCGAGCAGCTGCCACATCTCATCACGGGTCAGGTCGCGGTACGGGTTCTCTGCAGTCATGCCTGCCATCCTCCCACCTCGGAAGCCGAGGCGGTAGGCGCAGATCAGGCCCGGACGGCCCCGGCGCGGTCCTCGGCGGCGGCATCCTCGGCAGCCGGCTCCAGGAAGCCGTCGACCAGCAGGCTGCGGGTCTGCGCCAGCAGATCCAGCGCCTCCTGCGAACGCTGCCCGGCGGGAGCCTCCCACCCCAGCAGCATGCCCAGGGCCTCGACGATCTGCCCGACGCTGAGCTCGCCGTCGCAGGCGCCCATCAGTCCGGCAGCTGCCGAGGTCAGGACCGCCGTGCGCTGCAGGCCGGCGCCCTGCCGGACGAGGATGACGGCCGGGTCCTCGGCTCCCGGGCGCCCGTGGCGCTCCTCGGTGACGTGCTCGGGCACCTCCAGGTGCAGCTCCTCCCAGGCCGAGCCCAGGCGCTCCAGCTCGAGCTCCCTCCGCACGGCCTCTGCAAGCACGCCGCCGACCGGCTGCTGAACCGGGTGGCCGATGTGCTCGAGCCTGCGGCGGACGGGGCTCGTGCGCCCGGCTGCGGGGCGATCCAAGCGCACCCACCCGAAGCCGACGCCGGCGACCCCGCGGGCCTCGAAGTCGTCCAGGTACGCCGCGTAGGCCTTCTCCCACCGCTGCTGCTCGAGGTGCTCGGAGGCATCGCGCAGCCAGGTCTCGGCGTAGGCCTGCGGGGACTCGATCTCGCGCTGGATGACCCAGGCGTCCAGCTGCGCAGGGATCCAGCCCTCCACACGCCGCGACCAGGCGCGCTCCAAGCTGCCTCCGCCGCGCTCGACGTCCTCGGCCCGGATCTCCCAGTTGCCCAGCAGGTGCGCGCTGCCACCCGGGGCGAGCACGGATCCCAGATCGCCGAGCAGCTCGGCCACGAGGGCGTCGCCCTCCCTGCCGCCGTCGCGGTAGGTGTAGCGGGAGGAGGCGTCCTCGCCGGGCGTGCGCGGGGTGATGACGAACGGCGGGTTGGACACGACCAGGTCGAAGGACTCGCCCGCGACCGGCTCGAGCAGCGAGCCCTGCCGCAGCTCGATGCGCCGTTCGAGGTCCCAGGGGTCCAGGCGCAGGGCCTGGGCGTTGAGCACCAGGTTGAACCGGGCGAAGGCCAGGGCGCGCTCGGAAAGGTCGGTAGCGACCACGCGATCGACCCAGCGCAGCAGGTGGAAGCTCTGCACGCCGCAGCCGGTGCCCAGATCGAGCGCGACGGCCGCCGGGCGCGGGTCCGTGATCTGCACGAGGGTCTGCGAGGCGCCTCCGACGCCCAGCACATGGTCACGGCGCAGCGGCGCGCCCGGGCGCTGGAACGCGCTGTGGTCGGAGGCGATCCACAGGTGGAAGCCGTCGTCCGCCTGGTGGACGTCCAGGTCCACCAGGCTGCGGACCTGCCCGTGCGCGGCCTCCACCAGCCGGAGGTGCTCGAGGTCCTGAACGCGGATGCCCGGCAGGGCCGCCTCGAGATCACCGGAGCCTACGGGGCGTGCCAGCAGCAGCAGCTCGACGAGCACGGCCAGACGACGATCGGCCGACGGCGCCGTCTCCGCCGCGGCCTCGAGGCGGCGGAGGACTCGAAGCGCGGGGACCGCCTGATCGCGGGCCAGGGCCTCTGCGGCCTCCGTCCCCAGCAGCTCGGCGATCCGCTCGGCGCGGAAGCCAGCGTCCTCGAGAGCCAGCCCCAGGCGGGCCAGCAGCGCGGGGTCATCCGAGCGGGGTGCCTCTGGGACATCCGCGAAGTCGGGGGTGCGGGCGGTCTCGTGCGCTCCCGTGCTCATGCGCCCTCCTGGGTGCTGGTCGACGGATCGGTCGGGCGGGCGTCCCCGGTCTCGGGGGCCGCAGCCGGTGTGGAGGAGCTCTGCCCGGAGTCGGCCTCGGGCGGCAGAGGGGCGCCGGTGCGGGCATCCCGGCAGCCATCGGGGCAGCGCAGGCCCGGGCCGTCGCGGTGAGCGGCCCGGTGGTCCTCGCACATCAGCAGGCGACGGTGGCAGCGGGATCGGGCGCAGTTCTCGAAGCGCCGGGCGTCGGCGCCGCAGAGGTCGCACTGCCCGATCACGGCGGCGTCCTCGGAGAACTCGAGGGCCCCGCGGTCGTCGAACACGGCCAGGGAGCCCTGCCACAGCCCGGCATCGCCGCGGGCCTCGCCGTAGCGCACGATGCCGCCGTCGAGCTGGTAGACCTCGCGGAAGCCGCGGCGGCGCATCATGGCCGAGAGGAACTCGCAGCGGATCCCGCCGGTGCAGTAGGTGACCACGGGACGGTCCTTCAGGTGGTCGTAGGCCCCGGAGTCGAGCTCGGCGGCGAAGTCGCGACTGGTCTCCACGTCCGGGACCACGGCTCCCTGGAAGCGCCCGATCCGGGCCTCCCATGCGTTCCGGCCGTCGAAGAGCACCAGGTCCTCGCGCTGAGCGACCATGTCATCGAGCTGCTGCGGGCTCACGCGCATGCCGCCGTCGACCACGCCCTGCTCGTCCACGGCGACCTCGTCGGGGGCGCCGAAGCCCACGAGCTCTCGGCGCACCTTCACCGACAGCCGCGGGAAGTCCGCGGCCGAGCCGTCCGACCACTTGAGCTCGAGGTCGCGGAAGCCGGGATGGCGCCGGGTGGCCTTGGCGTACTGCTTGAGAGCGCCGACCTCCCCGCCGACCGTGCCGTTGAGACCCTGCGGGGAGACGATGATGCGCCCGCGCAGGCCCCATCGCTCGCACAGGGCCTCCTGCCACAGCGCGATCGCCTGCGGATCCGGCAGGGCGACGATCCGGTAGTGGAGCAGGATGCGTTCGACAGTCACCGCACCAGGCTAGCCGTGCAGCAGCCGGCCGTGGACGGCTCAGCCCTGCAGCGAGAAGCGCCTGCCCGTGACCTTGTACGGGTCGATCTCCACGACCTCGAGCTTCACGGTGTCCAGCCACGGGCGCAGGTCCAGGCGCTCGAAGCGCTCGAGGTCCTTCGGGTCCGTGAGCGTGCGGGCATGGCCGCGCACGATGACGGACCAGGCCTGGCCTCCAGCCACGTGATCGACCTCGAAGGCGACCTGCGAGTTCAGGGTCAGGCGCAGCAGCTTGGAGCCGCGGGCCGAGCGGAAGTAGAGCTTGCCGTCATCCGCGATGAAGTTGACCGGGGTGATCTCGATCTCGTCGCCATCGCGAGTGCCCAGGCGTCCGAAGCGGCTCTCGCCCAGCAGCTCCCAGCACTGCTCGTCGCTCAGCGGCTCGGCCGGGGCCTGATCCTGTGGGTCGTCGTGCTCCGGCATGGGGTCGGGGTGGAGGATGTCCTTGTCCATGGCCTCATGATGGCCCGCTACTGCCGACTGCGGCGAGGACTTGCCCGGGGTTTCTGCCGCGGGTCCCGCTGAGCTCGTCGTCCCCACGAGCGCGCGGCGTGCGCGCACCGGACCGGTGCGCTGACGCCGGCCTGCCGCGGTGGGACAATGCGCGGATGCACGAGCCCCATCCCCTGCTCCCGCTGCTCGGTCGCGGCGCGGACCCCGAGCAGGTGCGCCATGTCCGCGAGCTGCCGGGACGCGAGGCCGAGACCGCTGCGTGGCCGGAGACGATCCACCCCGATGTGGTGGCGGCCTACGGCGCCATGGGCATCGACAAGCCCTACGCCCATCAGGCCCGTGCCATCCGCGCGGCCGGCGAGAGCCACGTCATCGTGGCCACCGGAACGGCCTCCGGCAAATCGCTGGCCTATCAGGCGCCCGTGCTCTCCAATCTGCACCGCGGGCGGCTGGCCGCGCGCAGGGCACCGGGCAGGCTCCAGCACCCCGACGAGGCCACCGCGCTCTACCTCTCCCCCACCAAGGCCCTGGCCGCCGATCAGCTCAGCGCTCTCGAGGGGCTCATCCGCCGCGGCGGCGGGCCCGACGGCGTCGGCCTGGACGTGCGCGCGAGAACCTACGACGGCGACACACCCGTCTCCGAGCGGCGCTGGATCCGCGATCACGCCGATGCCGTGCTGTGCAATCCGGACATGCTCCATGCGGGCGTGCTGCCCAACCACCAGCAGTGGTCGCGATTCCTGCGCCGGCTGCGCTGGGTGATCGTCGACGAGGCCCACGTCTACCGCGGCGTGTTCGGCTCCCACGTGGCCGTGGTGCTGCGCCGGCTTCAGCGGGTCGCCGCGCTCTACGGCGCCGCTCCCGTGTTCATCGGCGCCTCGGCCACCTCGGCGCGGCCGCAGGACTCGTTCGCCCGGCTGATCGGGGCTCCGAGCGAGGAGGTCACCGCGATCCGCGAGGACACTTCACCCCATGGACCGGTCACGGTCGTGCTGTGGGAGCCCGAGCAGTCCGGGGCCGAGGGCGAGAACGGCGCACCCGTGCGGCGCAGCGCCGTGGTCGAGGCCGCCGAGATGCTCACCGACCTGGTGCTGCGCCAAGTCCGCACCCTGGCATTCGTGGGCTCGCGCCGCGGCTCGGAGACGATCGCGCAGATCGCCCACCGCCAGCTCGAGGAGGTCGAGCCCGGCCTGGCCCACCGCGTGGCCGCCTACCGCTCCGGCTACCTCCCCGAGGAGCGCCGCGAGATCGAGCAGCAGCTGCGCGACGGACGGCTGCTCGGGCTGTCCTCGACGTCCGCGCTCGAGCTCGGCATCGACATCGCCGGGCTCGACGCCGTGCTGGTGGCCGGCTGGCCCGGCACGCGCAGCTCGTTCTTCCAGCAGATCGGCCGCGCCGGCCGCGCCGGGCAGGACGCGCTGGCGGCGTTCATCGCCCGCGAGGACCCTCTGGACACCTATCTGGTCAACCATCACGAGGCGCTGTTCGACGATCCCCTCGAGGCCACGGTCTTCGACCCCGGCAACCCCTACGTGCTGGCTCCGCACCTGTGCGCCGCCGCCGCCGAGACGCCGCTGCGGCCCCAGGAGCTCGAGCTCTTCGGCCCCGGCGCCCCCGCGATCGTGGCGGCTCTCGAGCAGGCCGGGCGCCTGCGTCGTCGTCCCACGGGCTGGTTCTGGACCCATGCAGAGGACCCAGCGGGCATGGTCTCGATCCGCGGCGACGGCGGCGGGCCCCTGCAGATCATCGAGACGGACACCGGCCAGCTGCTCGGCTCGATCGGCACGTCCCAGGCCCATCAGCAGACCCATCCCGGGGCCGTGTACGTCCACCAGGGCAGGTCGTACCTGGTCGATGACCTGGATCTGGAGCATCACCTGGTCTCGGTGACCCGCGCCCAGCCCGACTTCTGGACCTCGGCTCGCGAGGTCACCACCGTGTCCGTGATCGAGGAGGAGCGCAGCCAGCAGTGGGGCCCGGTGACCGTGCGCTTCGGGCAGGTGCAGGTGACCTCGCAGGTCGTGTCCTTCCAGCGCAAGGCCGTGCCCGGCAACGAGGTGCTCGGCGAGGAGCCGCTCGACCTGCCTCCCACCGACCTGCGCACACGCGGGGTCTGGTTCACCGCGCCGGGATCGGAGCTGGCGGCCGCCGGCATCGAGGAGCCGGATCTGCCGGGGGCCCTGCACGCCGCCGAACACGCGATGATCGGGCTCCTGCCGCTGCTGGCCACCTGCGACCGGTGGGACGTCGGCGGGCTGTCCACCGCGCTGCACGCCGACACCGAGCTGCCCACGATCTTCGTGCACGACGGCCACCCCGGCGGCGCGGGATTCGCCGAGCGCGGCTACGACGTCGCCCGGCGGTGGCTGCAGGCCACCCGGGACGCCATCACGGCTTGCGGGTGCGAGGCCGGGTGCCCGTCGTGCGTCCAGTCGCCCAAGTGCGGCAACCGGAATCAGCCGCTGGACAAGCAGGCGGCGGTGCGGCTGCTCGACGCCCTGCTCAAGGCCGCGCCGGTGGCCGAACCGCAGGAGTGAACCGGCGCTGCGCCCCGCGATCCCTGCGAGCGCGAGACCTGGCCCCGCTGCCGGTGCCAGACTGGGAGCCCGAATCGATTCTGGAAGAGGAGCGGATGTGCCATGGAGCTGCTGCCAGATGAGGACTTCCGCCGCGTGCTGTGCGTGGTGGCCCATCCCGATGACCTCGAGTACGGGGTCTCTGCCGCCGTGGCCAGCTGGGTCGCACGCGGTGTGGAGGTCTCCTACCTGCTGCTGACCAGCGGCGAGGCCGGGATGCAGCGCGATCCCGCCGAGACCGGCCCGCTGCGCGCCCAGGAGCAGGCCCGCGCCTGCGCGGAGGTGGGCGTCACGGACCTGACGATCCTCGATCACCCCGACGGCCACCTGGAGCCCTCGCTCGAGCTGCGCCGGGACATCGCCCGGCACACCCGCCGCGTGCGCCCGGATGCGGTGGTGACCATGACCTGGGCTGACGTGGTGCCGTGGGGACTGTCCATGGCAGATCACCGCGTGGCCGGACTCGCCGCCGCTGATGCCGTGCGCGATGCCGACAACCGGTGGGTCTTCCGCGAGCTCGCCGAGCAGGAGGGCCTCGAGCCGTGGGGCGCCACGTGGCTGCTGGTCTCCGGCTCCGACGAGCCCACCCACGCCGTGGACGTCAGCGGCGAGCCCCTGGAGCGCGGGATCGCCTCGCTCGAGCAGCACCGCGAGTACCTGGCGGATCTGCCGGGCCACCCGGCCCCGCGCGAGCTGATCGCCGGAGTCACCGCGGAGGCCGGCCGCGAGCTCGGCGTGGAGGCCGCCGAGGCCTTCCGAGCCTTCCGGCTGCGCTGAGGGCCCTGACGGCGACGACCGCCGGCAGCTGCAGGCGGAGCTGTCAGGGCACCCGGCGGCTGCCCCGGGCAGGGACGCCCCGCTCGCCTCATGAGAAGGGGCTGTCCTCCGGCGCCCCTGCGCGGCTTCGGCCATGGGCCTGACCGAAGACCGACAGCGACGGCGGCAGGTCGATGCCCACCTCCACGTCGACCGTGGTGGCCTCGGGACCCACGACCGCGCAGTCGAGAACCTCCGCGCCGTTGAGCTCCGCCAGCTCGGCGGCGACCTCGCAGGGCTGCCCGATCCGCAGACCGCGGGCGGTGTCGGCGGCGGCCAGCGCCGAGAGGTCGGCGGCGTTGCCGGCGCGATGGGTCAGGATCGCGGCCTGCCCCACTCCCAGCGCCGCGATGATCAGGAAGACGGCGACCAGGGCGAGGATCAGTCCGAAGACCGTCCCCGCACCGAGGTCGGGATGATGCCGCCGATCCCACGCGGATCCGTCGGGATCGTCGCCCAGGATCCCGGGGTCGAGCCCGCCGCCCTCAGCCCACATCGACGATCACCTCCTCGCTGAACGTCGTGGCCTCGGCCGATACCTCGAGCGACTCCCAGCGCCCCAGGACCCCGGGAGCGGGAAGCCGCACGGCTGCGGTGGCCCGGTCGTCGTCGCGCTGCACGGAGACCACGGCGTCGTCGCCGGCGATGGCCTCGGCCTCCCGCTGGGCGACGGCGGCGGATTCCCCGCGGGCCATCACGCGGGCGGCGGCTCCCGCCGCCTCCTCGGCGCGCACCTGCAGCATGGCCGCGCCGCCGCAGGCAAGGAGCACGGCCAGCAGCAGGACGATCGAGGGCAGGACGATGGCGGTCTCGACGGTCACGGCGCCCTCGTCCCGGGCGCTGCTGCTGTGGCGGTGCCGTGGCCGTGTGCGGCGGGCGAGCGCTGCGCGGATGCTGTTCATGGCGATGTCCTCTCGTTCCGGTCGTCGTCGGTCGGCCCGGTGCGCGCGGCACCGGGCCGACCGGGCCAGGGCCGGGAGGATCCGCGCGCGGAGAGCGCGGATCCTCCCGGCGATCAGATGGCGAGCGCCTTCTCGACGATCTTGAGCAGCAGGTCGGAGACGGCATCGGAGGCGAGGACCGCCGCCATGACGCCTCCGAAGGCGGCGGCGGCCAAGAGGATGATGGCGTACTCCACCGTGGAGGCGCCGAGGTCCGGATCCTGTGCGCTGAGCTCTCGACCGGGCTCGACGGTCCCGGACGGCTCCAGGGCGGTGACGACCTCCTCCGACGGCTCGAGCGAGGCGGGGGCGGTGGTGCGGGTGATGACGGACATGATGTCCCTCTCTCTCATTCGGGCCCCGGGAAGGGGCTCCTGGACCGGGCGGACGGTCGTCCGACCGGGGCTTATGGGCCGCCGCGGCTGCGACGGCGTCGCTCATCCGAGCAGGTCGGGCACGAGCCCGATGAGCACCGGGACGATGCCCCAGCACACGAAGGCCGGCAGGGAGCACAGCCCCAGCGGGACCATGAGGTGCACGGACAGCCGCTCGGCCGCCGCCTCCGCCCGGCGGTGCTCCGAGCGCCGGACCTGAGCGGAGGCCGCCCGCAGGGCCGAGGCCGACGGCGCCCCGGAGACGGCCGCGAAGGTCAGCGCCGAGCGCAGGTCCTGGACCTGGGGCGGAACCTCCCCGGCTGCCGACCAGGCCTGCTGCCACGACAGCCCCAGCCCGAGCGCGGTGGCCACGCAGCGAAGCGCCCGCCCGACGGCTCCGGAGTCCGTGCCGGCCAGCACCTCCAGAGCCCTGGAGACCGGGACGCCCGACTCGAGCATCGAGGCGACGAGCTCGATGAGGACCCCGGCGGAGACGCCTGCGGCAGCCTCGGTCCCGACGGGCGCCTCCGCCTCGGCCGCCGCAGCGGCCCTCGATGCTCCGGGCAACCCGCTCGAGGGACGGCTCCTGCCGGGCAGCGGCGCGATCCCCGAGACAATCAGCGCTCCCAGGACCAGGAACGCGATCAGCGCCGCGCCGCGCAGGGTCTGCGGATCCGTCATGGCTGCCGCCTCCCCTGTGCCGCAGCAGGCGCCGCCCGGTGCCCGGAGGCGGCCTCTGCCTGGTGGACCATCCGGCGGGTCCACACCCGCCCGACGATCGTCAGGACCGCACCGAGCACGCCGGCGGTGATGCCCCAGGGTGTGGTCAGCAGCGTGCGCACCGGATCGGCGCCGATCAGCATCCCGAGCCCCAGGGCGAGCACCGGCAGCCAGGACAGGATCCGCACGGTGGCCTTGGCCCCCGCCAGGGCGGTCTCGCGGGCGGCATCGGCATCCAGGTCGGCCTCCGCGGCCTCGGCCACGCCCTCCAGCAGCGAGGCCAGAGGCGCTCCGGTGCGCTCGGAGACCTCCCAGCACCGGGCCAGATCCCGCAGCACGGAGACCCGTGTGCGCTCGAGCCGGCTGCGGCCTCGGCCCGCAGCGGCAGCCTGGGCCCGCAGCGTCTCGCCCGGACCGCGTCCGAGGGAGGCGGCTGCGGCGACGCTGCGGCTGATCCGCTCCTGAGCACGGATCGACCCGCTGGGCGCTACCGCCTGGGCGGCGGTCTGCGCGCTGACGGAGAAGACCGCCGACGGGGTCTTCCCCGCCCTGACCAGAGCGGCCAGCTGCCGGATCCAATCGACCCACTCGCCGGCCTCAGCGGCGGCATCGCGTCGGCGCAGCCGCCGAAGCAGGGACTCGATCCCGGTGGCCTCCGCCGGCACCGGTTCAGCAGCTGCGGCGCTGCCGAGGACACCGAGGTGCGCCGGCAGCTGCCGCGGGAGCCACAGCAGCACCGCGGCCCCGAGGAGCAGGGCGCAGATGGCCGCGAACGCGCTCATGAGCCGGCCTGCCCGGGACTGCGCGCGGCCAGCGCCGCGAACTCCGACCAGCCTGGGCCGAAGGATGGGCCCTGCGGCGTCTGCTCGAAGGCCGGGACCATGCGCAGCGCCCCCTGGTGCTCCTGCAGAAGCGAGACGGTGCGCAGGATCCGCCGACCGCCCTCGCGGTCCAGGTGGATCACCAGGTCCAGGGCCGAGCCGGCCTGCAGAGCCACCGCCTCCGGGGACATCCCTCCGAGGGCTCCGAGCGCTGCCAGGCGAGCCGGCACGGCATCGGCGGAGTTCGCGTGGACGGTCCCCGCCCCGCTGTGCCCCGTGTTCAGCGCGGTGAGCAGCTCCCGGACCTCGGCCCCGCGGCACTCCCCGATCACGATCCGGTCCGGGCGCATGCGCAGCGACTGCCGCACCAGCTCGACCAGATCCACCGCACCGGCGCCCTCGACGTTCGCATGCCGGGACTGCATGCCGATCACGTGCGGGTGCTCGGGGCGCAGCTCGGCGGCATCCTCGATCAGCACGATCCGCTCGCCGACGGGGCAGGCCGACAGCAGCGCGTTGAGCACCGTGGTCTTGCCGGATCCGGTCGAGCCGGTGACCAGCAGGTTCGCCCCGCCGGCTGTGGCGGCCAGCAGAAGCTCCAGGATCTCGGGGCGCAGGGTCCCGGAGGCCACCAAGTCGTTCACGCTGAGCACGGCGCGGTGCCGGAAGCGCACAGACAGCAGCGTGCCTCCCGTGGAGATCGGCGGCAGCACCGCATGGACGCGGATGCCGTCGTCGGTCTGGACGTCGGCGCAGGGGTGGGCGTCGTCCAGACGCCGCCCGGCCGAGGCGATCAGGCGCACGGCCAGTGCGCGCACCTCCTCCTCGCTGCGGAAGGGGGACTCGACCCGCACGGGCCCGGCACCGGCCTCCCACCAGACCTCGCGGTGGCCGTTGATCCACACGTCGGTGAGCCCCTCGGCGGGCAGCATGGCCTGCAGGGCGCCCAGCCCGGTCAGCTCGGCGCGGATCCTGCGCACGGCGTGCAGGGTCCCTGCGGCGCTGAGGGCATGGCCGGACTCGCGCACGGCACGGGCGATCCGCTCGTCGTCCACGCTGCCGCCGTCGCTGAGCAGCGCCTCGCGGACCTCGTGCAGCAGCTGCGGGTCCAGGTCTGCGCCGCTCGTGCCGCGGAGGCTCGACGGCGTCGTCGTCTGGGCGCTCATGCCCGCCGCCCCCATCCAGTGCCGGCCGCGGAGGCGACGTCCTCGGCCAGCAGGCCGTGCAGCTCATCGAGCTGCTCCCACAGGGCAGCCGCCGTCTCGGCGTGGCGTCGCCTGCGCCCGCGGGGCAGCAGATCGCGGACCTCGCAGGCCTCCGCGACCCGCGCATCGAAGGGCAGCGCCCCCAGTGGACGGACGCCCAGGTGCTCGGCGGCGCCGTCGGCGGAGACATCGGAGATGGCCGGTCCGGCCAGGACGTACTCGACGGGGATCCCGCCGAGGCCCTGTCCGACGCGGAGGGCGCAGATCATCCCCCGGAGGGTGCGCGGCACGACCACCAGCACGGCATCGCACTGACCGGCCATCCGGAACGATCGTTCGGTGCCTCGGCCGAGGTCGAGCACGACCACGTCGCACGCACGGCGCAGCGTGCGCAGCACCTCGGGCACAGGCGCCTGCACGGGCTCGCGACGATCCCAGGACAGCCACCGGAGCGACTCCAGGCCCTCGATGTCCGGCAGCACCTCCCACAGCCGCTGCGAGCTCAGCGCCCCGTGGGATCCCACCAGATCCGGCCAGCGCAGCCCGCCGAGCAGCTCGGTGCCCAGCAGCAGATCGATGCCGCAGCTGTCGGGGTCGCCGTCCACCAGCACGACGTCGTGCTCCTGAGCCGCCGAGGCCGCCAGCCAGCAGGACAGGGTCGAGGCGCCCGCTCCTCCCGCAGCGCCCATGACGCCCAGCACCCCTGCGCTCATGCGTCCCGAGTCCGCGTGCACATCCGCCAGCCGGTCGGCCAGCCACGGCTCGGCCGCCGGCAGCACGGCCACGGTGCACTCGCCCACGCGGGAGGCCAGCTCCCACAGGTCCTCGTCCTCGGCCGTCCCCAGCAGCACCGCCGGAGCCGGCAGCGTCCCTGAGCGCACCTCGGCGGCGCGGAGGCTGCGGGCATCCAGCAGGATCAGCTCGGCCGATTCCGCCGCCGCCTCCTCCAGCTGTCCGGGCTCGAGCCCGCGAGCGCGGCTCAGGCGCGCCTCGGCGGCAGCGCAGACCGCGGTCATCTCCTGGACCAGGCCGGCGTCCGCGCTGATCAGCACCACGCGCCGACCGGGCCCCTCGAGCACGAGGCCCGAAGGAGCCCTCTCCGCCCCGGGCGCAGCGACCGCGCGGGGGTCCGCAGCCGTCGGCTCGGCCGTCGCACGCAGCGCGGATGCCGGAGGCGGCACCGCAGCGCTCGCACTGATCACCGGATCACCCGCGGCCTGAGGCAGCCCGGGCAGCGAGCCCGCTCGCTCGAGCTCCCGGTCCGCGACGACCGCGTCGAGATCCGTCTGCCGCTCGGCCTCGCGGTCCGCTCGCGCCGCCAGGTCGAGGGCGGCGGCGCGCCGCCCGGAGGGGCGTCGCCGCCGCTCGATCCGCGGCTCCTGGGGCAGGTGCTGTGCTGTCATGCCCCGAACGATGCGCCGCCGGCGGCCCCCTCGGGACGGCAGTCGCGGATCCGAGCACGCCCTGGCGGGGCGCTGCCGCCGATGCATGGCCTGTGGAGGCTCTCGCGCACGGGCGGGGGTCAGGGGCCCCTGTGCTGTCGGTGCCGACGGCGAGAATGCCGAAGTGCTGATCGTCGTGACCGCCCCGGATCCGCGCGCCGCGACCACAGGGCTCGCAGGCGCGAGAACCTCGGCCGTCCACTGGGCGCAGGTCCTCGACGACCTCACCCGGCCCCTCAGCGCCCCGCAGCAGCTGGACTCCACGGGGCTCGCCGCCTTCGTCCACGACCAGGACGCCCGGTGCCGGACGGAGACCGGCCGCAGCCCGCGCTGGGTCCTCGAGCGCTCGCCGCTGATCCTGCCCGGGCTGCTGGCCGCGGATCCGGCCGTGCCGCTGCCGCACCTGCACGACCTCCGACTGGTCTCGGCGATCCTCTCCAACGCGGCGAGCGCACCGGCGGCACGGGTGGACTACTCGCCGGTGCTCGAGCCGCTGCCGGCCCACGAGCACCCGGGGATCGCCCCCGAGCCCCCGCCGCGCTCCGTGTGGAACGGTCCCGGCGAGGGCCAGATGGGCCTCTTCGACGATGCCCCGGAAGGCATGGCTGCCCCGGACTCGGACGCGGGGGGCGCCGAGCGGCTCTCTGCAGCCATCGAGGAGCTGCGCGCCCAGCTGGCCGCGATCGAGGGCTCCCGCTCCCCCGGGAAGCTGCGTCTGCTCTGCGGGCTCGAATCCGCCGGGGCGCTGCTGGCCGCGGACATGCACCGGATCGGGATCCCCTGGGACGCAGAGGTCCATCGCCGCCTGCTCGTCGAGGCGCTGGGCCCGCAGCCCGCGCTCGGACATCGTCCGGCCCGCATGGAGGAGGCCGTCCAGCGGGTCCGCCGGGTGCTGGGCGCCGCCGAGCTGAACCCGGATTCCCCCCAGTCCCTGCTGCGGGCGCTGCGCGGTGCGGGGCTCAACGTCAGCTCCACGAGCCAGTGGGAGCTCACCGGCTGGGTCCAGGCCGCACCGGTCTCCTCACCCGGGGAGCGCGAGCGCCGCGAGCAGCTGGTCGCCCCCGTGCTGGAGTACAAGAAGCTCTCCCGGCTGCTCACGGCCAGCGGCTGGCAGTGGCTCGAGTCCTGGGTGCGCGATGACCGCTTCCGCGCCGAGTACGTGGTGGGCGGCGTGGTCACCGGGCGCTGGGCCGCACGCGGCGGCGGGGCCCTGCAGATCCCCAAGGTGATCCGCTCGGCCGTGCGGCCGGGCCCGGATCGTCGACTGGTGGTCGCCGACGCCGCCCAGCTCGAGCCCCGCGTCCTGGCCGTGCTCGCCCGCGACGACGCCCTGGCCGATGCCTCTCGCGGTCGCGACCTCTACCTCTCGATCGCCGAGCGCGGCCGGGACTCCGGGACGGGACTCACCCAGCGCGATCACGCCAAGGTCGCTCTGCTCGGCGCCATGTACGGAGCCACGACCGGCGAGTCCGGCAGGCTCATGCCCCAGCTTGCCCGGCTGTTCCCGCAGGCCGTGGCCTTCGTGGAGCACGCCGCCCGCGTGGGCGAGGACGGCTCCCAGGTCTGCACCTGGCTCGGGCGCTGGTCGCCGCAGCCCGATCAGCGCTGGCAGGAGGCCGTGGCCCGCACGGCCAGTGCCGAGGACGAGCGCCGCGCAGCCCAGCTGCGCAGGTCGCAGGGGCGGTTCACGCGAAACTTCGTGGTCCAGGGCTCAGCGGCCGAATGGGCCATGGCCTGGATGGGCTGCGTGCGCGCGCAGCTGCATCGCCGCGGCCTGGACGCCGCCCTGGTCTTCTTCCTGCACGACGAGATCATGGTGGACTCCTCCGCCGAGCACGCCGAGGAGGTGGCCGATCTGGTGCGCGAGTGCGCCGAGCAGGCCACCGGGATCGTCTTCGGCCGGGTGCCGGTCGAGTTCCCGGTGACCGTGGCGGTCGTGGAGAGCTACGACCAGGCCAAGTGACGACGGTCCCGCTCAGCCCAGCGGCGCGGGACGGACGTCATCCTTCGGCCAGGGGCGAGCCCAGCCGGCTGCCTCGAGCACCCGGTCCAGCAGGATCCCGGTGAAGCCCCACACGACCACCTCGTCCGCGCCGCCCACCGGGTCAGTGATCTGCCGGGGCACGCGGAAGGCCGGCGAGCGGTGGCGCAGCGTGGGCCGGTTCGCCCCCTCGCGCGTGACCTCGGCGGTGTGGCGGCGGTCAGGATCCACCAGATCCAGCACCGGAACCCGGAAGACGAGCGATGACTCCGCATGATCCACCACGTCCACGGCCGAGGGCCGCGTCCACCAGCCGATGACCGGGGTCACGTCGTGCCCGGAGACCGGCACCGGCGCCTTGGGCAGTGCGCCCAGGATCTCGATCCCGGACGGATCCAGCCCCGTCTCCTCCTGCGCCTCGCGCAGCGCCGCGCGCACGTAGGCGGCTGCGACCGGCCCGCCGGGCAGCTGCAGGACGTCGTCCGGGTCCTCGGGGTCGCCGTCCTCGGGATCCAGCCGCCCTCCGGGGAAGGCCACCTGGCCGGGATGCGCGCGCAGGGTGGCGGCGCGCTGGATCAGCAGCAGGTCCAGATCGGCCGCGGGGCCGTCGGGGGCGAGCCCGTCCGACTCGGCGGCCACGTCGTCGAGCACCCCCACGAGGATCAGCACCGCAGATTCCCGCGGCGTGGTCCGGTGCTTGAGGACGTCGATGCGCAGCGGACCCTGCTCCCGCAGGGAGGCCACGGCGCCCAGCAGCTGCTCGCGGGCGCTCATGCGCTCAGCCCGTGCCCGGCCGCGCGCAGCTCGCGGCGCGTCCGACCCTCCATGTACCCGGCGAGCAGGTCCTCGCGCCCGGGCTTGAACTCGTAGGCCAGCAGCTGCGCGGCGGCCTCCTGCTCGACCGGGCCCAACCCGTAGGAGGGGCACAGATCCGCCACCGGGCAGACTCCGCAGGCAGGGCGCTTGGCATGGCAGATCCGGCGGCCGTGGTAGACGAGCCGGTGCGAGAGATCCGTCCAGTCCTCGGGCTCGAACAGCGCCCCCACCTCGCGCTCGACCTTGACCGGATCCTCCTGACCGGTCCAGCCGAAGCGGCGGGCCAGTCGGCCGAAGTGCGTGTCCACCGTGATGCCGGGGACGTCGAACGCGTTGCCGAGCACCACGTTGGCGGTCTTGCGCCCGACCCCCGGCAGCTTCACGAGATCCTCGAGCCGGCCCGGCACCTGTCCGTCGTGCTCGTCCTCGATCGCCTGGGCCAGCCCCTGCGCGGAGCGGGCCTTGGAGCGGTAGAAGCCCAGGGGCCGCAGCATCTCCTCGACCTCCGTGCGCTCGGCCTCTGCCAGCCCGCGCGGATCCGGCCAGCGCTCGAACAGCGCCGGGGTGGTCGCGTTGACGCGGACGTCGGTGGTCTGCGCGGAGAGCACAGTGGCCACGAGCAGCTGCCAGGGGCTGTCGAAGTCCAGCTCGGCCACCGCATACGGATAGGCCCGTCCGAGCTCCTGGTTGATCCGGCGAGCGCGGCGCTTGAGCGCCAGCGGGGTCTCCGCCCTGCCCGTGCGCGCACGGCGGGCCGCACCGGCGCGGGCCTTGGCCGGATCGACGATCCGCACATGATCCGGCACCGGCCCGCCCTGACGGCGGTGCAGCGGGTGCTGCCCGTGCTCGGCGCTGAGGTCGCTGACCGGCCCCGCGCTGGGCTGGGCTGGGTCCGCAGTGGGCTCGGGCTGGGTCATGGCCCCGATGCTACGCGGGGCCCACGACGCCCTCCGCCGCGTGCGACCCGCCCGCATTGGAGGTGGCTCGGAGGGTGAACTACTCTCGAGGCAGATGACAGTGACACACCGCACACCGGACTGGAGATGCAGCAGATGACCGATCAGCAGCAGAAGCCGACCTTCGCCCCGTCAGAGGAGTTCGCGGCTCAGGCGAATTTCGGCGCAGAGGTCTACGACCGTGCAGCCGCAGAGGGGCCGGAGTTCTGGGCTCAGCAGGCCCGCGAGCTGCTGAGCTGGTCCCAGGACTTCACCGAGACCCTGGACTGGTCGAACCCGCCGTTCGCCAAGTGGTTCGCCGACGGCACCCTCAACGCCGCCTACAACGCCGTCGACCGGCACGTGGAAGCCGGCAACGGCGACCGCACGGCCCTGCTCTTCGAGGGCGAGCCCGGCGACGAGCGCACCTACACCTACGCCGAGCTCAAGGACGAGGTCTCCAAGGCCGCCAACGCGCTGCTCTCGCTGGGCATCGCCAAGGGAGATCGCGTGGGCATCTACATGCCCATGGTCCCGGAGGCCGTGATCTCCATGCTGGCCTGCGCCCGGATCGGCGCGATCCACTCGGTGGTCTTCGGCGGCTTCTCCGCCGACGCCGTGCGCTCGCGCATGGAGGACGGCGAGGCCAAGCTCGTGATCACCGTGGACGGCTCCTACCGCCGCGGCAAGCCCTCGAAGATCAAGCCGGTCGTCGACGAGGCCCTGTCCAAGGGCGCCCCCACCGTCGAGAACGTGCTGGTGGTCAAGCGCAACGGCGAGGACGTCGAGTGGACCGAGGGCCGCGACCACTGGTGGCACGACCTGGTCGACGACCAGTCCGCCGAGCACGAGCCGGAGGCCATGAGCGCGGAGGACCCGCTGTTCATCCTCTACACCTCGGGCACCACCGGAAAGCCCAAGGGCGTGCTGCACACGACCGGGGGCTATCTGACCCAGGGCGCGTTCTCCATGAAGGCGACCTTCGACCTCAAGCCGGAGACCGACGTCTTCTGGTGCACCGCCGACGTCGGCTGGGTCACGGGGCACTCCTACGTGGCCTACGGTCCGCTGGTCATGGGCGCCACCCAGGTCATCTACGAGGGCACCCCGGACTCGCCGCACCGCGGCCGCTTCTGGGAGATCGTGCAGAAGTACGGCGTGACCACGCTGTACACCTCGCCGACCGCGATCCGCACCATGATGAAGTGGGGCGAGGACATCCCGGCCGAGTACGACCTCTCCTCGCTGCGCCTGCTGGGCACCGTGGGCGAGGCCATCAATCCGGAGGCCTGGGCCTGGTTCCACGAGCACATCGGCGGCGGACGCTGCCCGATCGTGGACACCTGGTGGCAGACCGAGACCGGCGCGCACATGATGACGCCGCTGCCGGGCGTCACCGTGGCCAAGCCGGGCTCGGCGCAGACCCCGCTGCCGGGCATCAGCCTGGACGTGGTCGATGAGTCGGGCGCGAGCGTCGGCAAGGGCGAGCAGGGCTTCCTCGTGGTGCGCGAGCCGTGGCCGTCCATGATGCGCACCATCTGGGGCGATGACCAGCGCTTCATCGACACCTACTGGTCACGCTTCGAGGGCATGTACTTCGCCGGCGACGGTGCCCGCTTCGACGAGGACGGCGACATCTGGGTCCTGGGCCGCGTGGACGACGTCATGAACGTCTCCGGGCACCGCCTGTCGACCTCGGAGATCGAGTCCGCGCTGGTGTCGCACCCGTCGGTCGCCGAGGCCGCCGTGGTGGGCGCCGCGGATGAGACGACCGGGCAGGCCGTGGTCGCCTTCGCGATCCTCACCGACGACGCCGTGGACGAGAACCGGCCCAAGGACGAGCTGTCCGAGGAGCTGCGGGCGCACGTGGGCAAGGAGATCTCCCCGATCGCCAAGCCCAAGCGCGTGCTGATCGTCCCCGAGCTGCCCAAGACGCGCTCCGGCAAGATCATGCGCCGTCTGCTCAAGGACGTCGCCGAGGATCGCCCGGTCGGCGACGTCTCGACCCTGGCCGATCAGACGGTCATGGACCAGATCGTGGACTCGCTGGGCAAGTGAGCCCAGCGCAGGCCTGAGCCCGTCGGAAGGAGGGGCCGGGAGGAGCCGTGCGGCTCCTCCCGGCCCCTCCTTCCGCATCCACGGCGCGACGGGCGATCTCAGCCGGCCGCGGCGGGCTCGCAGTCCTGCGTGGAGACGGCCTGCTCGGCCCCGTCCGCCGCGGACAGCGCGGCGTCGAGCTGCTCGGTGCTCACCGCGAAGCCGGCGGGTCCGGACGACGAGCGGGCGAACACCACGCCGATCACCGCCCCGTCCTCATCCACCAGGGGCCCGCCCGAATTGCCCTGCTGGACGTCGCCGGCGAACTGCAGGACCTCGACGGGTGCGGCGGAGACCCCGTCGTCGATCGAGCTCATGGAGGTCAGCGCCGTGCCCTGGACCTCGGCCGGGCCGATCGTCAGCGGCCCGCCGCCGGGGTGGCCGATGAAGGCCCCCAGGGTGCCCTGCGCCGGGGCGCCGCCGATCGGCAGCGCCGGGACCGCGAGGCTCGCGACGTCCAGCACGGCCAGATCCTCCTCGGGACGGAAGAGGACCACCCGGGCCTCGTGCCGCCGCCCCTGGGCGTCGTGGACGAACACGGTGTCGGTGCCCGCCACCACGTGGGCGTTGGTGACCACCTGGCCCTCTGCGGCAGCGAAGCCCGAGCCGCTCTGGCGCGTCGAGCACTGCGGGGCGAAGCCGACCACCTGGACGACCGAATCGGCCGCCGCGAGGATCTCCGGGTCCTCGACCTCTCCCTCCGGCGGGGAGGCCGGGGCGAAGAGCAGCGTGTCGAGCTCACGCGCGGCGGCGCTTCCGGCCACTCTGTGCTGGGTCTGCTCGAGCAGACTCGTGAGGCTCCGGGGCACGGAGCCGTCGATCGCGCGCATCATGGGCGAGCGCTCGGCGTGGGCGCCCAGGGCCGGGGCCGGCCCGCTGGCCAGGGTGGAGACCGCCGCGAGCACGACGAGCGCTGCCGCCGCCGTGCTGAGCAGCGCGCCGCCGAGGGCGTCGAGCACCGCCGCGGCCCGCGAGTCCCTCTGGGACGGCATCCCGGCGATCCGCCCGAGCAGGGCCTCGCCGAGGGCGTGCCCTCCGAGCATCCCGAGCACGACCAGCCCGCCCAGCACCAGCAGCCGCACCGAGGACCCGCCGGTCTCCAGCGGGATCAGGGGGATCAGCCACAGGGCCAGGGCACCTCCGAGCAGCAGCCCGGCGATGCCGCCGAGTGTGCGCCCGATCCCGCGCACCAGGCCGTGGAGCATCCCCAGCACGAGGAGAAGCACGATGATCAGGTCCATCAGGCTCCAGGTCATCGCCGCCTCCTCCGCGCTCGTGCCGACCCGTCGACGGGGCCGCTCGCCCCGGCGCCTCGACGCGCTGAGGCGGTCTGATCATGTCCGGTCCGTTGGGAATCGGAGTATCTCGCATTACAGTGGGGACAGGAGTGTCGAATGCGTCACAGCAAGTCGGCACCGAGATCAGCTACCACCTTTCGAGGAGCACCATGGATACCGAGGTCCTGCGCCGGGCCCCCCTCTTCGCGTCTCTTGACGACGAGGCCTTCGCCGCGCTCACCGACGAGATCACCGAGGTCGATCTCCCGCGCGGGGCCACCCTGTTCCACGAGGGCGATCAGGGCGATCGCCTGTACTTCATCATCTCCGGCAAGGTGAAGCTGGGCCGCACGGCCAGCGACGGCCGCGAGAACCTGGTCGCGGTCATGGGCCCCGGCGAGGTCTTCGGCGAGATGGCCCTGTTCGACCCCTCCCCCCGCTCGACCGCCGCCACCGCGGTCTCCGAGACCCAGCTGGCCGGGCTCAACCACGAGAACCTCATGAAGGTCCTCGAGCGCAACCCCGCGGTCTCGCAGCAGCTGCTGCAGGCCCTGGCCCGTCGCCTGCGCCGCACGAACGAGAACCTGGCCGACCTGGTCTTCTCCGACGTCCCCGGCCGAGTGGCCAAGGCCCTGCTGGACCTCGCCGAGCGCTTCGGCCGCCAGACCCCCGACGGCGTGCTCGTGGCCCACGAGCTGACCCAGGAGGAGCTGGCCCAGCTGGTCGGCGCCTCGCGCGAAACCGTGAACAAGGCCCTGGCCGAGTTCGTCCAGCGCGGCTGGATCCGCCTGGAGGCCCGCGCCGTCGTCATCCTGGACACGCCGCGCCTGCAGCAGCGCTCCCGCTGACGCGCCGCCGGCTCTGCCCCGGACCGCTTCGGCGAGCAGACCGGCAGGAGCGATGAAGAGGAGGCCGCGACCCATCGGGTCGCGGCCTCCATTCGTCTGCGCGGAAGGGCCCGCCGTGGGATCCGTGATCGCGGCGCTGAGGCGCAGCTGAGCGCAGCGAGCAGGCGGCTTCCGCGGGTCAGCGGCGGCGGCGCCCTCCGCTGCGGCGGTCGACGGCGAAGCACAGCCTGCCGTCGTCGTCGCGGTCGAGCCGGGCCATGCGGGGAGCCAGGTGGGGCCGGTGGGCAGCGGCGGCGATCGCGCAGCCGGCTCCGGCCAGGTCCTCGAGCAGCAGCAGGGTGAACGGGGTCAGCAGCCGGTGCAGGTCGGCATGCGGCTCGGCCCCCGCCAGCGCCTCCCGGGCCGTGAGCCCCGGATCGCCGGAGCGCGCGGCCTCCGCGAACCCGGTGTCGGTCTCCCGGGCCCGCAGGATCTGCTCCGGGGAGACCCAGGCGCCGGGACGATCGCGGGAGCGCAGCGGCGAGGGCTCCTGCCGCTCCGGCAGGATCACCAGGAAGCAGCGCAGGTCGAAGCGGCGGTGCACGAACTCGGCGGTCACCCACCGGGCCATGGGCCGCAGCAGCTCGGTGCGCAGCACCAGCCGGCGCTCGTGGAGCAGCTCGGCCATGCTGGACTCCCCGGCAGCGACGTCCTCCCGCACGGACATCCAGTCGTGCCCGCCGGTCATGGTGATCGTGGAATCGCTGCGTCGACCCGCCAGCAGCACACCGGTGCTCACGAACAGGGTGCGTGCGGCGGCCATCACGGCGCGGCGGGCATCGCCGACGTCCTCCTGCAGCAGGCCGGCCCACTGCTTGCTCGTGGGCCCGGACCAGGGCACGGGGTCGTCGTCGGCGCCGGTCACCCTGCCGCCGGGAAAGGCCACCGATCCGAACGGCGAGCGCAGCTCGTGGGCGCAGAGGTAGGTCTGCACGCCCTGGGGGCTGTCGCGCAGCAGCACGGTGCAGGCCGCGTCCAGCGGCGTGACCGGAGCAGTGTCCTGCTCTGGATCCAGCCAGAGCTCGGCCGCCGCCCGGTACTCCGGCAGCAGCGGGAAGCGGCGCACCGGGGCGATCGAGTCCGGACGCCGCTGCTCGAGCTTCGGCGGGTACGACGAGGGCCGCCCGGCCGGCTCCTCCTGAGGAGCGCGGCCGGACGGCCCGGTGGGAGCCTCGAGGGGCTCAGGCGAATTCGACAACGAGCTCGAGCTCGACCGGGGAGTCCTTGGGCAGGACCGCCACGCCGACGGCCGAGCGGGCGTGCACTCCGGCCTGGCCGAGCAGCTCGCCCAGCAGATCCGAGGCTCCGTTGATCACGCCGGGCTGCTCGGTGAAGGACGGGTCGGAGGACACGAAGCCCACGAGCTTCACCACGCGGGTGATGCGATCGAGGTCGCCGATCTGTCCCTTGATCGCCGCAAGCGCGTTGAGCACGCAGGCGGCGGCCAGCTGCTGGGCCAGCTCCGGGGCGACCAGGCCCTCGCCGAGCCCGACCTTGCCGGTGCTCGGCAGGGCGCCGTCGACGAACGGCAGCTGCCCGGAGGTCCAGACGTGGGTGCCGTCGATCAGGGCCGGGACGTAGGTGCCGGCCGGGGCGGGGACCTCGGGCAGGGCCAGGCCGAGTTCGGCCATGCGGGCCTCGACGCGTCCTGCGGATGCCGCTGCGGACATGATCAGGCCTCCTTGGGGCGCTTGAAGTAGGCGATCGGGTTGGTCTGCTGCGGAGCGTTCACGGCAGCGTCCGGCGTGGAGGCCTGCTGCTGGCCGGGCAGGATCGCCACCAGCTCCCAGCCCTCCGAGCCGAAATTGTCGAGGATCTGCTTGGTCGCGTGGATCATGATGGGCGCGGTCATGTATTCCCAGGTGGTCATGACCCCGATCCTAGTGCCTGGGCCCGTGGCGCAGGCCTCATCGCGCGCCGCCCGCCGCTGCCAGGCTTCGCTTGTACCATGACCGAATGGCTTCATCTCCGAGCTCCCCCGGTGCCCCGCAGGGGACTTCTGCAGTCGGTCGCGTCATCGCGTTCCTCCTCGCCAGCATCCTGGCCGGAGGCGTCGTCGCGGCCCTCGTCCTGCCCTCGGCCGCTGCGGCGGGCCTCGCCGCCAACGGCTCGGTCGCGTGGATGAAGGACCTCCCCGAGGACCTCTCCGACGGCCCCATCTCCCGCTCCTCGACCGCGTACGCGCGTGACGGCGAGACCGAGCTGGCCACGTTCTACGCGGAGAACCGCACACCGGTCGAGCTCGACGACATCTCCCCGTACATGCAGGATGCGATCGTCTCGGTCGAGGACCGCGACTTCTACACGCACGGCGGCGTCTCGGTCACGGGCATCTTCCGCGCGGTCGCGAACAACCTGACCAACTCCGAGGGCCGTCAGGGCGCCTCCACTCTGACCCAGCAGTACGTCAACAACCTCATCATCGACCGCGACGTCCGCGCCGGCGACGAAGCCTCCACGCTGGGCGCCAACAAGGGCTATGCGGACAAGATCCAGGAGATGAAGCTCGCGGTCTCCATGGAGAACGAGGTGCCCAAGGAGGAGATCCTCGAGGGCTACCTGAACATGGTGCTCTTCGGCCCGCGCAACTACGGCGTGGAGACCGCTGCCAACTACTACTGGGGCATCAGCGCCTCGGAGCTGAACCTCCAGCAGTCGGCCACCCTGGCGGGGCTCGTGCAGTCCCCGGAGTACTACAACCCCGAGACCAACCCGGAGCAGTCCATCGACCGCCGCAACACGGTGCTGTGGACCATGCTCGACGAGGGAAAGATTACCCAGGAGCAGTACGACAACGCCACGGCGGCCCCGCTGGACCTTGACCTGCACCCGGAGAACCAGGGCTGCACCGCCGCCGAGGACGCCCCCTACTTCTGCACGTACGTGGAGAACGAGATCCTCACCTCGCCCGAGTTCGGCGAGACCCCGGACGACCGCCTGAACAACCTCCAGCGCGGCGGGCTCAAGATCGTGACCACCCTGGACCCGGAGGCCCAGTCCGTGGCCCAGGAGCAGGTCGAGGCCACGCAGCCGGCCGACGACAACCCGGACTCCGTGGGCTCCTCGATCGTGTCGGTCGAGCCGGACTCCGGGAACATCGTGGCCATGGCGCAGAACTCGAACTACTCCTCAGCGGAGGAGGAGGACCACCAGAACACGGTCTACAACTTCAACACGGACACCCTGGACGCCGGCACCGGCGGCTACCAGGTGGGCTCGACCTTCAAGCCCATGGTGCTGCTGGCCTGGATCGATGCCGGCAAGTCGGTGGGCGAGCAGATCGACGCCTCCCGCACCAGCTATCCGGCGGACCACGCCTGGGAGGCCTCCTGCGTGGAGGGCGGGTCGATCTTCGAGCCCGGCAATGACGGAGAGGGCTTCTCGTTCCAGAACGCCACCGAGGGCTACGAGCGGAAGATGTCCGTGGAGTTCGGGCTCTACAACTCGATCAATACGGCGCTCTATGCCATGGCCGATGAGCTGGATCTGTGCCGCATCGGAGAGCTCACCGCCGGCATGGGCCTGCACAACGGCCAGACCGGGCTGCCGATCGACACCACGAAGCTGTCGGCGCTGCTGGGCGGCTCCGCGGACAACGTCTCCCCGCTGACCATGGCCACCACCTACGCGACCTTCGCCAACGACGGCGTGCGCTGCGAGCCCCGGGCGCTGAACAGCGTCACCGGTGCCGACGGCACGGAATACGCGGTCCCGGAGAGCACCTGTCAGCGCCAGATCAGCGAGGACGAGGCGCGGACGGTGAACCACGTGCTCGAGCAGGTCCTCGTGCGCGGGTCCGGCTACGAGCTCGGCATCGGGCTGCCGGACGCCTCGGCGGCCAAGACCGGCACCACGGACAACTCCACGCAGACGTGGCTGCTGGGCTATACGCAGGGCCTGTCCACGGCCTCGTGGGTCGGCAGCTACGCCGAGGGCAGCCGTTCCCTCAACGACGTCTCGATCGGCGGCGAGACACCCGCCTCCGAGACCTCGGATCCCGACGACTGGGTCGACGGCGCCTCCTACGCCGGTGAGCAGTGGCAGAAGTACATGGAGGAGATCGCGCCCAACTACAGCACGGAGGAGTTCCCCTCGGCCCCGTCGGACCTGACCAGAGGCAGCGGCTCCGACTCGAACAGCGACTCCGACTCGAGCAGCGACTCCGACTCGAGCAGCGACTCCGGCTCGAGCAGCGGCGGCACGGCGACGGGCGACAGCGGAGGGACTGCCAGCGGGACCGCAGGCGGCGGCACCGCCACCACCGCCCCGGCTGCGTGATCCCTTGAGCGCTTCCTGGGTGAGGACCTTCGGCCGGACCGGTGCCGCTGTCGCGGCCTCCGGCCTGGCCGTCGGCGCATGGGCCGTGCTCGGCGAGCGCCGCCGCTTCCGCGTCCGCCACGAGACCCTGCCAGTGCTGGCACCCGGCTCGCGGGATCTGCGCCTGCTGCACATCTCGGACCTGCACACGGTTCCGGGCCAGGAGGCCAAGAAGCGCTTCGTGCACGGTCTGGCCGAGCTCGAGCCGGATCTCGTGATCGACACCGGCGACAACCTCTCGCACATGCAGGCGCTGCCGTACCTGCTCGAGATCCTCGAGCCCCTGCTGCACCTGCCCGGCCTCTTCGTCCCGGGCTCCAACTGCTACTTCGCCCCGGCCTTCAAGAATCCCGCGCGCTACCTCTGGAAGCGCACCTCGCAGGACGACGACCGCACCCAGCTGCAGCTGCTGCCCTGGCAGCAGATGCACAGGGCCTTCGAGGACGCCGGCTGGCTCGGGATGGTCAACCGCTCCCGCACGGTGCGCATCGGCGGGCAGCTGCTCGACGTCTCGGGCGTCGACGACCCCCACCTGCACTTCGACCGCCACCCGGGCTTCAGCCTGCCGGCCGGCGCCGCACATGCCTCCGGATCGGCTCGGACCGCAGACGCGGTTCCGGCCGAGGAGCCCGTGCTGCGCCTGGGCCTGGCCCACGCCCCCTACATCCGCACCCTCGAGCGCTTCGCCGACGACGGCGCGGACCTGATCCTGGCCGGGCACACCCACGGCGGGCAGGTCTGCCTGCCCGGCGGCCGGGCACTGGTCTCCAACTGCGATATCGAGCCCGAGCGCTGCAAGGGCATGACGGAGCAGAAGGGCGTGCCCGTGGGGATCTCGGCCGGACTCGGCGAATCTCGCTTCGCTCCGGTGAGGCTGTTCTGCCGCCCCGAGGCCGTCCTCATGACCCTGACGGCGCGCGCCTGAGCGAACGTCGTCCCGCAACGCCCGACGGCCCCGGGTCGCGATCCTTCGGGAATCGCGGCCCGGGGCCGTCGTCTCGGGGTGGCCGCCTCGAAAGGTGCCGTGCCTCAGCGCGGGATGCCGCGTGCTGCATCGCGCAGGCGCCGGTACTGGGCGGCCAGGCGCACGGGAGCATCCGCCGCTCCGTAGCCGCGGTAGCCCCCGAGGCGCTCGAGCACCTCGAAGAAGACCCCGCCGAGGGTCCCGGTGTAGAAGTGCAGCAGCTCCCCGCTGTCGTCGCGGTCGTAGAGCAGCCCGAGCTCGCGCAGCTCGGCCACGCGGTCGTCGTCCAGCCCGAAGCGCGCCTGCAGGTCGGCGTAGTAGTTCGCCGGCACGGGGAGCCTGTCCAGCCCTCGCTGCGCGGCCCTGCGGGCCACGCCCTCGATGTCCCGGCAGGCGAAGGCCACGTGCTCGGGATACACGGCGCCCATGGAGGCGGACTGCTCGGCGTCCTCCGGAGCCACGTTCAGCGGCATCCGGATCGCGTCGTCGCTCGAGCGCATGACCTGGCTGCGCACGAGACCCGCCGGCCCCGGGACGTCCTGGGGATCCTGGGCCTGCAGGCCGAGCAGCGCGGTGAAGAACAGCACGGCCTCGTCGCGGTGCTGCCAGGGCTGGGCGGTGTTCACGTGGTCGATCTTCGTGATGCCCGGTCCCTGCTGCGCCGGACCCTGCGAGGCCTCCAGCCCGAACTCGAGCGCCCAGCTCGGCACCTGCCCCTCCTCCTGCGGGCAGAAGAAGATCTCCGTGCCGTCGGGGGCGAACACGCCGCGCAGGTCCTGCTCATCCGATCGCCGGCTGCGCTCGACCCTGCGCGCCCCCAGGAGGTGAGCACGGGCGTCTGCGGCCTCGATGTCCGGGACCTCGAAGGCCAGCCCCGCCAGTCCCGCGCCCTGTCCGGTGGGGCCCAGGTCGGCGACGACCACGCGGGCCTCGCCCTGGGTCCACAGCTGCACGCCCTCCTTGCTGCGGTGATGGCCGCCCAGCGCGAAGCCGAGCTGATGCAGCACGCGAGAGGTCTCCCCCAGCCTGCCCGTGCGCAGCTCCACGAAACCCCAGTCCTCTGGCTGGACCGCCGGGGGAAGTGCGCGCAGCTCCAGGGGGCCCGCACCAGTCGGGCCCGACTCGTCACCGCGGCCCGCGCCGTCGGCGGTGCCGATGGCCTCCTCCCGGCCCTGGACGAGGACGTCGCCGGGATCGGCCTCCCCCAGCTCGACGAGGCGGGCCAAGGTGCGGTCCTCGAGCCAGCGCAGCGACCGCAGCCCGTCCACGGCGGTGCGCGCCACGTCGGCCTGGCGGAAGGAGTCGTTGAAGATCTCCAGGGACACCGGGCCGTCGTAGCCGCAGCGGTGCAGGTGCACCATGAAATCGACCAGGTCGAAGCCGCCCTGCCCCGGGAACACCCGATGGTGCCGCGACCAGGACAGCACGTCCATGCTCAGCAGCGGAGCGTCCGCGAGCTGGACGAACAGCACGGTCTGCGCATCCAGGTCCTCGATCGGCGCCGGATCCCAGCCGCGGGAGAGGATGTGGAAGCTGTCCAGGCAGGTGCCCACGTTCCGGTGATCGGCCATCCGCACGATCCGAGCAGCATGCTCGAAGTCGTTGACGAACCGGCCCCACGCCAGGGCCTCGTAGGCCAGCCTGATGCCGTACTCCGCAGCCAGATCGCCGGCCCTCCTGAGCTGCTCGGCGCACACGTCGTCGTCGTCGACCGTGGCCGTGCCCACATTGGTGCACAGCAGCATGGTGTCGATGCCCAGCTCCTGGGCCACGCCCAGCTTGGCCTCCAGGCGCTGCAGACCGTCCCGGAAGACGTCCTCCTCGACCCCGTCCAGATCCCGGAAGGGCTGGTAGAGATCGAGGCTCAGCCCCAGCTCGGCGGCGCGCCTCCTGATCTGGGCCGGCGTGTGCGGGGAGACGACGAGATCCTGCTCGAAGATCTCGATCCCGTCGAAGCCCGCATCCGCGGCGGCGCGCATCTTCTCGGCGAGCGTTCCGGACAGGCACACGGTGGCGATCGACGTCCTCATCGGCCGGCTGCCTCCTTCTGCGCCTTGCGCTCCTGCGCGGCCTCGATGGTCTTGAGATCGATGGCCTCGGTGCGGGTGGTGTGCAGGTCGTCCAGGCTGTCGAGCGTGCGGTGGCCCGTCTCGGTGGCGGTCAGCGCGGCACCTGCCGAGATGAGGCACATGAGGGTCACGAACATGGCCACGCCCATCCAGTTGTCGCCGGTCTCACCGGCCAGGTAGGCCGACAGCGCCGGAGCCACGCCGCCCGAGACCGCGAAGCCGATCTGGGTGCCCAGGGACAGGCCGGAGACGCGCACCGCGGTGGGGAACATCTCGGCGTAGAACGACGGCCACACGCCGTTGGCCAGCGAGTAGAAGCAGCCGGACATCAGGATGCCGAGCAGGAAGATCAGCGGCCAGCTGCCGCTGTGGACGGCACCGAGGTAGCCGTACATGCATGCCGCCGCGCCGATCGCCCCGGCGATGAACACCGGCTTGCGCCCGATCCGGTCCGCGAGCAGGGCCGCCAACGGGATCGCCAGCAGCGCGACGGCGTTGACCACCACGGGCACCAGCAGCATCGTGGAGCGGTTCAGTCCCACCACGGAGGTCGCGAAGGAGACCGACCAGACCGTGAAGACCATGTTGACGGTGTTGACCATGGCAGCCAGGGCCACACGAGCCACGGCCGCCTTGTGGTAGCGGAACAGGATGCCCAGCGGGTTCGGCGCCTTGGTGGGGCCGCTCTCGAGCTGCTCGGAGACCTCGTGGAACTTGGGCGGCTCCTCCAGGGTGCGGCGGATGACCCAGGCGGTCACGACGACCAGGGCCGAGACGAAGAACGGGACGCGCCAGCCCCAGCTCATCAGCTGCTCCTCGGTGAGGATCAGCGTGAAGGGGATGAACACGGCGGTGGCCAGCAGCGTGCCGGCCTGGGTGCCCTGCAGCGTCCAGCTGGAGGTGAAGGCGCGGTGGTCGTCATCGGCGTGCTCGAGCGAGACCGAGATCGCGCTGGCCTGCTCGCCGGCGGCGGAGAGGCCCTGGATGACGCGGCACAGGGTCAGCAGGATCGGGGCCAGCAGGCCGGCCTGCTCATAGGTCGGCAGCAGGCCGACGGCGAAGGTGGCCCCGCCCATCAGGAACAGGGTGAGCATCAGCACGAACTGACGACCCATGCGATCCCCCAGCGGGCCCATGATCAGGGCGCCCAGCGGACGGACCACGTAGGCGACGCCCACGGTGGCCATGGAGAACAGGATCGCAGCCCCCGGGCTGGTGTCCGCGGGGAAGAACAGGTGGTTGAGCACGAGTGCGGCGGCGGTGCCGTAGACGGCGAAGTCGTAGTACTCCAGGGCGGAGCCCACCCAGCTGGACAGCGCGGCCTTGCGCGGAGTCTTGCCGGAGGGCGAGGCGGCGGGCTGCTCAGCAGCCGAGGCAGTGGTCATGGCAGTTCCTCACGATGGCGGGCATGGGCGGCGAGCTGATCGACGCGCGCCGGGTCCTGCGGGACAGATGCCCCGCGCGGTTGATTTCCATATATTGGAAATGACTTCCGAATAGTGATAGATTCACTGTGATCCACACAACAGCGCCTGTCAAGCAGAACCCAGAGGGAGATGCGCGTGAGCACCCAGAGCACCGGCACGGTGGGCAAGGCCCTGGACATGCTGAGCCTGCTCGGCGAGCATCCGGACGGCGCGACCGCCCGCGAGCTCGCCGAGGCCTCGGGGCACCACTTCTCCACCGCCTACCGTCTGCTGCGCACCCTGGTGGACACGGGCTTCGCGGAGCACTCCCCCCAGGACAAGCGCTACCGCCTGGGGCTGCCCGTGTTCCAGCTCGGGCAGAAGGTCGCTCACGCCCGCGGCTTCGACGCCTCGGCGGCACCCGTGCTGCAGGGACTGGTCGAGACCACCGGGGAGAGCTGCCTGCTCGCCGTGCTGCACGGGCAGTGCTTCCTCACCACCGCCAAGATCGACGGCCCGGATTTCCGGGTCACCACGGACCCGGGCGATCAGGGCACTCTGCACTCCTCGGCGATCGGCCGGGTCCTGCTCGCCTACACTCCCGCCGCCGAGCGCGAACGCCTGCTCGAGTCGATCCCCCTGCCGGCTCGGACCGAGAGCACCCTGACCGAGCGCGATCGGCTGCGGGAGCTCGTGGCGCAGACGCAGCGGCAGGGCTTCGCTTCGCAGTCGGAGGAGCACGACGACGGCATGGCCGCCGTCGCCGTGCCGGTCCTGGACCCCGCCGGGGGGCTGATCGCCGCCCTGTGCCTGGCCGCCCCCATCTTCCGCAGCACCCGGGAGGAGCTTCAGGACCAGGTGCCCCTGCTGCGCGAGGCCGCCGATCAGCTCGCAGCCGTGCTGCCGCCGCGGCCCCGCTGAGCTCGCCCGCCCTTCTACGCTCCCATCCCCGATCCCAGATCCCGGCCGCCGCGGCGGCCCCGAGAGGAGACGCACCATGACCCGTCCGCGCATCCTGGTCCTCAACGGCCCCAACCTGAACATGCTCGGCACGCGCGAGCCCGAGATCTACGGCAGCCAGACCCTGGCTGATATCGAGGCCCTGGTCGCTCAGCGCGCCCAAGAGCTGGGCGCCGAGGTCGACTTCCGCCAGTCCAACCTCGAGGGCGAGCTGATCGACGCCCTCCAGCAGGCCCGCGGGAGCCGTGTGGGCTGCGTTCTCAACGCCGCCGGGCTGACCCACACCTCGGTCAGCCTCCACGACGCCGTCAAGGCCTCCGAGCTGCCCACGGTCGAGGTCCACCTGTCCAACCCGCACGCCCGCGAGGACTTCCGCCACGTGTCCTTCCTCTCGCCGATCGCGGACGCCGTGATCGCCGGCGCCGGGGCGCAGGGCTATCTCTACGCCGTGGACCTGCTGATGACCCGCTACGGACGGGGCGCAGACGCATGAGCGAGCGCACGCTGCTGCTGGGGCTGATCGGCGACGACATCGCCCTGTCCCGCACTCCCCCCATGCACGAGGCCGAGGGCCTGGCACAGGGCCGCCCCACCATCTATCGGCGCCTGGACACCCTGCGCTCGGGGCTGAAGGGCCGGCCGCTCGCGGAGATCCTGCACGCGGCCAGGGACCTGGGCTTCGACGGGCTGAACATCACGCACCCGCACAAGCGCGCCGTCGTCGAGCTGCTCGACGAGATCGACGACGACGTGCGCCGCCTGGGCGCGGCCAACACCGTCGTGATCCGGGAGGACGGGACGCTCGTCGGGCACAACACCGACGTCTCCGGGTTCCGCAGCGGGTTCCTGGAGGGTCTCCCGGATGCCGAGACCGGGACGGTCGTGCAGATCGGCACCGGCGGGGCGGGCACCTCGGTGGCCTCGGCCCTGGTCGGGATGGGCGTGCAGCGCCTTCTGGTCAGCGACCTGGACCCCGTGCGGGCCCAGGAGCTCGTGGCTTCGCTCAACCGCGGGGCCGGCCGCCAGGCGGCAGAGGCGCTGCCCCAGGATCAGCTCGAGCCCGCGCTGCAGGCATGCGACGGCGTCGTCAACGCGACCCCCATGGGCATGCCCGCCCACCCCGGGACTTCCTTCGATACCGGCCTGCTCAGCCCGCGGCAGTGGGTCGCGGAGATCGTCTACATGCCGCTGCGCACGCAGCTGCTCGAGGAGGCCGCCCAGCGCGGCTGCCGCACCCTCGACGGCGGCCGCATGGCGGTCTTCCAGGCCGTCGACGCCTTCCGGCACTTCACCGGGCTGGAGCCCGACGTCCAGCGGATGCGCGAGGCCTTCCTGCTGGCCAGCTCCTGAGCCGCGCGGGCCGCAGGGAGCGGATTTCCCTTCCCCCCGCGGATGCCCTTACACTGGTCGGGTTGCGCGCGACGCGAGTCGGCGCAATCGGGATGTGGCGCAGCTTGGTAGCGCGCCTCGTTCGGGACGAGGAGGTCGCAGGTTCAAATCCTGTCATCCCGACCATGTGATGTCTCAGGACATCGCAACGGCCGGATCCGCCGCAGCGCGGATCCGGCCGTTCGTCATTCCGGTGTCGGACTCGCGGGTCTGAGCTTCATCCTCGTCGGAGCGGCTGCCGTCATGAACATCATCGAGTTCTAGGCCCGCTCCGCCGATCGCTCGACCGGGGCCGCCGACGCCCCCGGCTGACTAGCATGTCGCCATGCACACCGCTCTGCTGCTCGTCGGCATCGTCGTCACGGTCCTCGCCGGCACTTCCCTGAGCGAGCGGCTGCGGCTCCCCGCACCCATGGTCCTCATCGTCCTGGGCGTGATCGGCTCGTTCCTGCCCTTCGTCCCGGTGATCGAGCTCGGCCCGGAGCTCGTGCTCGTGGGGCTGCTCCCGCCCCTGCTGTACTCCTCCGCGCTGCAGACCTCGATCATCGACATCAAGGCGAACCTGACCTCGGTGATCCTGCTGTCCGTGACGGCCGTGGTCGTCACCACGTTCACCGTCGGATGGACGCTGCACGCCCTCGTGCCGGACATCCCCTGGCCGGTCGCGCTCGCCCTGGGTGCGGCAGTGGCCCCTCCGGACGCCGTCTCCGCCAGCGCCGTGGCTCGCCGCATCGGGCTGCCCCTCCAGATCGTCACGGTGCTCGAGGGCGAGTCCCTGCTCAACGACGCCACCGCCCTGGTCAGCCTGCGCACGGCGATCGCCGCCATCACGGGTGCCGTCGCCGTCGGCTCGATCTCCCTGGACTTCCTCATCGCCGCCGGCGGGGGCATCCTGCTCGGGCTGGCCGTGGCCGTCGTCGTGAACCTGCTGCGCCGGCGCATCCACGACCCCCTGATCGACACGGGGCTCTCGTTCGTCGTCCCGTTCCTGGCCTACCTGGCGGCCGAGGAGATCCACGCCTCCGGAGTGATCTCGGTGGTCGTCGCCGGCCTGCTCATCGGGCACAAGGCGCCCGTGGTCCAGACCTCCGGATCCCGGATCACCGAGCGCGTCACCTGGTCCACCGTGGCGTTCCTGCTGGAGCACGCGGTCTTCCTGCTGATCGGCATGCAGGTGGTCTCCATCATCACGGGCCTGGACGGCACCGTCCCCTGGTCGCGCGTGGTGCTCGCATGCGCAGGCGTGCTCGCCGCGGTGATCCTGACGCGCATGGCCTGGGTGCTGCTGACCCAGTGGCTACGCGGCCTGTGCCAGGCCCCGCAGGAGCGGGAGCCGTGGTCGCACGCGATCATCACGGGCTGGGCGGGGATGCGCGGCGTCGTCACGATCGCCGCCGTGTTCATCATCCCGGCCGATGTCCCCCACCACGACCTGCTGGTGCTATGCGCGCTCGTGGTGGTGCTGGGAACCCTCTACCTGCAGGGCCTGTCCCTGCCCTGGCTGACCCGCGCGCTGGGGGTCAGGCCCAACAACCCCGCCGTGGACGCGCTGGCCCGGGCCACCCTGCTGCAGCAGGCGAGCGAGGCAGGTCTGCACGAGCTCGATCGGTGCGACCACCACGAGGACCACGGTGTGGCCGAGTCCATCCGCGCCCGCCTGGACCAGCGCACCTTCGCGGCCTGGGAGCGGCTGTCCACCCGCACCGGGGAGGAGTCCCCGTCGGAGGCCTACACCCGGCTGCGGCTGAGCATGATCGCCGCCGAGCGCCAGCGCGTGCTGGAGACCGGGGGGGGGGGGGTGGGGAGGCCAGGTGCCCTCCCACGTGGTCCGCGAGGTCCTGGGCATGCTCGATCTCGAGGAGTCCATGCTGGACTCCGGCGCCGAGGCGCGCGAGGAGATCGTGGCCACCGGCGACGGCCAGGGCGGCACCTGCGACGAGCTCGCCGCCCAGCCCTCGGTGAGCCCGCATGCCGACGACGACGCCGTGTGCCGCGCCTGTCTGGAGCAGGGCACCCATCCGGTGGCCCTGCGCCGCTGCCTGACCTGCGGCGAGATCGGCTGCTGCGACTCCTCGGTCGGCCAGCACGCGAACGCGCACTTCCGCGCCACCGGCCACCCCGTGATGCAGTCGGCCGAGCCCGGCGAGACCTGGCGCTGGTGCTACGTGCACAGCACCACCGCCTGAACCGATCCCGACGCATCCGGCGCTCGTCGGAGCCTCCTCCGTCGTCCTGGAACCCCGTCCTGCCCGAGCACTGGAGCCGCCATGTCCACCCCGCCCCCGTCCCAGCCCACGACCTCCGAGCCGGACCGGCCCGTCGAGCCGCAGCCGGCGATCCTGCTCGTCTCGGCCCTTCACGGCGAGGTGCTGGCCCGGCAGTTCCGCCGCTACGCCCACGAGTACGACGTCCGCGCGGTGGACTCCCAGCCTGCGCTGAGCGCGGACCTGGAGGAGCTCGAGGCCCAGGGCTCGCCCGTGGCGCTTCTTGTCCTGGACACCTCCCCCGAGACCGAGGACCAGGACTGGTCGCAGACCTTCGCGTCGCTGAAGTCCGTGCGCACGGCCGTGCCCACGGCGCGGCGGATCGCGGTCACCGCCTGGTCCAGCTTCATGCCCCACGTGCAGCTGCTGCGGCACAAGGTGGCCATGGGCGTCGTCGATGCCCACCTGCTGCTGCCGCGCGGGCAGCGCGACGAGGAGTTCCACTCGGCGATCGTCGACCTGCTCAACGACTGGGTCGCCACGACCGGCAGGCCGCAGGTGGAGACCTTCTCGATCGTGGCCCCGCCGGGGCACCCGATCGCCCGGCAGCTGCAGGACCACCTGTATCGGATGGGCACTCCGCACGGGATGCACTCCCCGGATTCCGAGACCGGACGGCGGATCCTGGCCGAGACGGAGGAGGAGATCCGCTGGCCCATGATCAGCGCCTCGGGCCTGCCAGCCGAGCACTGCCCTTCGGCCCGCCACCTCGCCCGGAGGCTCTCGGCGAATCACGCCCTCACGGTCGAGCAGCTGCCCGATGAGCTCGATGTCATCATCGTGGGCGCGGGACCCGCCGGGCTCGCAGCGGCCGTCTATGCGGCCAGCGAGGGACTGAGCACGCTCGTGCTCGAATCCGACGCCGTCGGCGGCCAGGCCGGCACGAGCTCGATGATCCGCAACTACCTGGGCTTCCCGCGCGGCATCTCGGGCATGCGCCTGACGTCGCGGGCGCGCACCCAGGCGCTGCGCTTCGGCGCAGTGATCCGCACCGGCTGGCCGGTCGAGCGCCTGGAGCCCGGGATCGACGGAGACCTGCACACCGTGCACACCGAATCCGAGGCCCTGCGCGCACGCACCGTCCTGATCGCCAGCGGGGTCAGCTACCGCCGGCTCGGCGTCGACTCCCTCGAGCAGCTGGTCGGCCACGGCGTCCACTACGGCGCCGCGATGGCCTCGGCCCCGGAGATGGAGGGCCAGGACGTCGTGGTGGTCGGCGGAGGGAACAGCGCCGGGCAGGCCGCAGTGCACCTGGCACGATTCGCCCGCTCCGTCACGATCGTCGTGCGCAGGCCCGGGCTCGGAGAGACCATGTCGCAGTATCTGATCACCGAGATCGAGGCGAACCCCCGGATCGAGGTCCAGGGCGGGACCCGAGTGGTCGACGGCGGCGCCGAGGAGGGAGAGCTGTCCTGGGTCGAGCTCGAGGAGATCGCCACCGGGCAGCGCCGGCACCAGGAGGTCGGCGGGCTCGTCCTCCTGCTGGGGGCGGCCCCGCACTGCGACTGGCTTCCCGCGGCCGTGTGCCGGGACGAGCGGGGCTTCGTGCTCACCGGCAGGGACGTCCCGGCCGACCACTGGCTGCAGGACGTCCCGCCTGCGCAGCTGTCCACCGCGGTGCCGGGCGTGCTGTGCGCCGGCGACGTGCGTGCGGGATCCATGAAGCGCGTCGCCTCGGCCACCGGCGAGGGAGCTGCGGCGGTGTCGCTGATCCACGAGCACCTCTCGGCCCCGCCCGAGCGGCGCTGAGAAGACCCAGGGAAACGTTGAGCGGCCCCTCCATGGGCAGAAGGGGCCGCTCGTCGTTCCACCTCAGGGACCTGCTCCGCGCCGTCCTGCGAGGGGATCCAGTCCTCGCGCGGCTGTCCGGAGTCGAGGCGGTGGGGAGAGCACCGGTCCTCGACAAGTCCTTCAGGAGCGACACCGACACGGACTCCGCGCTGCGCCCTGGATCCGGAAGGTGGAACTTCCCGGGAGCGCGGCGAGGAGTTCCTCACCGAGTCGTCAGCCGCGTCTGGTCGTCACGGCTTTCGCTCACCACTAGTATCCGACGAGTCCATGCCTTCGCACTATGGACTTTGGTCCAGGTTCTCGGGATTTTCTGGCGGACCCCGGGATCCGAGCCGCCGGAGGGGACCCGATCAGTCGACGGCGTCGACCTCCAGGAAGGGCCCCTGGGGGCTGAAGCTGCGCCCCGTGAGCCGCTCGAACGCCTCGATGTAGCGGGCCCGCGTGGGCTCCACGACATCGGCCGGCAGCGCGGGCGCCAGCCCCTCGCCGTTCCAGCCGGAGGCCTCGCTGTGCAGCCAGTCGCGCACGTACTGCTTGTCGAACGACGGCTGCGAGCGCCCCGGCTGCCAGGTCTCGGCATCCCAGAACCGGGAGGAGTCCGGTGTCAGGACCTCATCCCCCAGAGTGATGGCCCCGCGGTAGGAGTCCAGGCCGAACTCGAGCTTGGTGTCGGCCAGGATGATCCCCCGCTCGCGCGCGATCGCCTCGGCGCGGGCGTAGATCTGCAGGCTCAGCTCGCGCAGCCGCTCCGAGACGGCCGTGCCCATGCCCTCGGACATCTCCTCGAAGGTGATGGGGAGGTCGTGCTCGCCGACCTCCGCCTTGCCCGTGGGCGTGAAGATGGGCTCCTCGAGCCGCGAGCCGTCCTCCAGCCCCTCGGGAAGGGCCACGCCGCAGATCTCGCCGTCGCGGCGGTAGTCCTTGAGCCCGGAGCCGGTCAGATAACCGCGCACGATGCACTCGACCGGGAACATCGAGAGGTTCTTGCAGATCACCGCCCGTCCGCGGACCTCCTCCGGGACATCGGTGCTCCACAGGTGGTTGGGGACCTCGCTGAGCTGCTCGAACCACCACAGCGACAGCTGGGTCAGCACGACTCCCTTGTCCGGGATCTCGGTGGGCAGGACCTGGTCGAAGGCCGAGATGCGGTCGGTGGCCAGCACCAGCACGCTGCCCGCCCGGTACTCGGCGTCATCGCCGACGGACGCGCCCGTGGCCGCCATGTGCTCGTCCTCGGGGACGTAGAGCTCGCGGACCTTGCCGGAGTAGATGTGCCTCCAGCCCGGCAGCTCGGGCGGGGCGGGGTGGCCGGGGAACTCGGGATGCTCCGGTCGACGCTCGCCCTGGGCGGCGGCAGCTGCCGTCGGAACTGCAGGGGCCGGTGCCGCAGCCTCGTCCTCGGCCTGCGCGCGCGCCTGCGCTCGCAGGGCGCCCTCGGCGATGTCGGTGCGGTGCTGCGAGCCCTCCAGCCGGATCAGCTCCACGCCCTGATAGGCACGGGCCCGGGCCTGAGCCAGGTCATCGCCCAGGGCCACGACCGAGAGCACGCGGCCTCCCGAGCTGAGCACGGCCCCGTCCTGGGCGCCGGTGCCGTGCGCCGTGCCCGCATGGATGACCTCGACGCCCTCGAGCGCCTCCGCGTCCTCGATGCCGGTGATCGGATCGCCGGTGCGCACGGTGCCCGGGTAGCCGGCCGAGGCCACGACCACATTGACGGAGCTGCGCGGGCTCCAGCGCAGCGGCAGGGGGCCGTCGTCGGGCGAGGCCTGTTCCTGGGCCAGCCGCCCCTGGGCCGCAGCCTTCAGCAGCTGGCCCAGCGGCGAGACGAGCCGCGCCAGCACGGATTGGGTCTCGGGGTCGCCGAAGCGCACGTTGAACTCGATGACCTTCAGGCCCTCGGAGGTCACGGCCAGGCCGCAGAACAGCACGCCGTTGAACGGGGTTCCGCGGCGGGCCATCTCCTCGAGCACCGGACGGGCCACGGTCGCCACGACCTCGTCGGCGAAGCCTGCCGGAAGCCACGGCAGCGGCGTGTAGGCGCCCATGCCTCCGGTGTTGGGGCCCTCGTCGCCGTCGAAGATGCGCTTGAAGTCCTGGGCGGGCGTCAGGGCCACGGCCTCGGTGCCGTCGCAGATCACGAACAGCGAGACCTCGGGGCCGTCCAGGAACTGCTCGATCACCACGGTCGAGCCCGCCTCGAGGCAGGCCAGCGCGTGGGCCGCGGCCGCCTGGCGGTCCTCCGTCACCACGACGCCCTTGCCCGCGGCCAGGCCGTCGTCCTTGACCACGTGCGGAGCGCCGAACGCGTCGAGGGCGTCCTGGACCTGCTGCTCGGTCGTGCAGGTCCGGGCCTGGGCCGTGGGCACCCCGGCCTTGTCCATGACCTCCTTGGCGAAGGCCTTGGAGCCCTCGAGCCGTGCGGCCTCGGCCGACGGCCCGAACACGTCGATGCCCTCGGCGCGCAGGGCGTCGGCCACTCCCGCCACGAGCGGGGCCTCAGGGCCGACGACTACCAGGTCCGCGCCGATCGTCCGCGTCAGGGCGAGGACCGAAGCCGGATCCTGGGGGTCGACCGGATGGACCGGCACCTCCCGGGAGATCCCGGCGTTGCCGGGGGCTGCGTGCACCTCCCTCACGGCCGGATCTCGCAGGATGGTGCGGACGATGGCGTGCTCTCGACCGCCTGAGCCGATGACCAGAATCTTCACGGGGCCAGCCTAGTGCCCACCCGGGGCCGGGTGCGCGGGCCCGCCCATGCCCGATACTGGGGCCATGACGATGCAGAATCCGAGTCCCGACGAGACCTTCGCCGCCTCCTCCGCCGTGGAGATCGCCCGCCTGCGGCGCAGCGGCTTCGTGGAGACCCGCCACATCGGCTCCGCAGTGGTGACCGGCCCGGACGGCTCCCGGCTGATCAGCCTGGGCGATGTCGACACGCCGATCTTCCCCCGCTCCACTCTCAAGCCGTTCCAGACGATCGCCGCCATGAACTCCGGGGCGATTCTCAGCCTGGGCCAGATCGCGATCGCCTCCGGCTCCCACCGCGCCGACGACGACCAGGTTGCCGCCGTGCGCTCCATCCTCGAGGAGGCCGGCGTGGCGGAGACGGCCCTGCAGTGCCCGGCCGTGGGGCGCCACCGCCCGGAGGAGCAGGACTCGCGCCTGTTCTACAACTGCTCGGGCAAGCACGCGGCCTTCCTGGCGGCATGCGCGGTCAACGACTGGGATCCGCAGACCTATCTGGATCCGCAGCACCCGCTGCAGCAGGAGGTGCTGCGCGTGATCGCCGAGGTCACCGGCGAGCAGCCCTCCCTCGTGGGGGTCGACGGCTGCGGGGCTCCCCTGGCCGCGATCTCGCTGAGCGGACTCGGCAGGGCGTACGCCTCCCTGGGCGCCGCCGCGCGCAACATCCGCGCAGAGGCCCGCATGGCCACAGTCGCCACCGCCATGCTCGACTACCCCGAGTTCGTCGAGGGCCCCGGCCGGTCGAACACCGTGATCATGGAGCAGCTCGACGTCATCGCCAAGCTCGGCGCCGAGGGCGTGCTGGGGCTGGGCACCACCGACGGCTACTCGGTGGCCGTCAAGACCCTCGACGGCTCCGGGCGCATCAACGCGCTCGTGGGCCTGAACCTGCTGATCGCCGTCGGGGCGCTCGACCCCGAGCGGGCCCGGCCCGTGATCGAGGACGCCACCCCGTCCATCACGGGCGCCGAGGCGGTCGTGGGCGGATTCGAGCTGGCCCCCGCCGTCGTCGACGTCCTGCGCGAGCACGGGCAGGAGCCGGTCGAGCCGGCCGGAGACCGGAGGCGCGGCTGATGGCCCGGCGACGAATCGATCCCGCCGACGGCACCCTGGCCGTGGCCGCCTGGCGACGCGACGACGAGCCCCCGCGCAGCACGATCGCCACGGCCGTGCGCTTCACCCTCGAGGAGCTCGCCGAGCGCGCGCCGGGCAACTCGGTGGAGGTGCGCGTTCCGCCCCTGGGCGTGACCCAGTGCATCGAGGGCCCGCGCCACACCCGCGGCACCCCGCCGAACGTGGTCGAGACCGACGCCCGGACGTGGCTCGAGCTAGCCACCGGGCGCCTGAGCTGGGCCGATGCCGTGGCCGATCGCCGAGTGGCGGCCTCCGGGACCCGCACCGATCTCTCGGGCGTCCTGCCGCTGCTCGGGGCCTGAGACGCACGCCTCCCAGCGAGAGGCCTCCGGCGGGATCGCTCGGCCTCCGCGGCCGTTATCCTGAGACCCATGCCCTCCGAAGACTCCCCGACCACCCCGCTCCGCGGCTCCACGGCTCCCGTCGAGGACCAGGAGCAGCTCACGACCCTCAGCCTCCGCCGGGCGCCCAGGGTCTCCGTGTTCCTGGGCACCGGCGCAGCGATCGGCCTGATCGCGGGCATCGTCATCGGCGTGCTGGGATCGGGCAACGTGGAGTTCACGACCACCCAGGTCATCGGCTACATGGCGGTGATCTTCGCACTCCTCGGCATGGCCCTGGGAGCGGTGGCCTACGTGGTCGCCGACCGCATCTCGGTGCGACGAGCCCGGGAGGTGCAGGCTCGCCTGGAGTCCCCCACCGCCGCCCCGAACGACCGATCCGCCGACGTGGGAGACTGAACCCGTGCTGCGACCTGATGGACGACTGACCCACGAGACCTTCGACGACGACAGGGCTCCGCAGGACGAATGCGGGGTCTTCGGCGTCTGGGCCCCCGGCGAGGACGTCGCCAAGCTGACGTACTTCGGCCTGTACGCGATCCAGCACCGCGGCCAGGAGTCCGCGGGGATCGCGACCTCCAACGGCGAGCGCATCAGCGTCTACAAGGACATGGGGCTCGTCTCCCAGGTCTTCGACGAGACGACGCTGAACACCCTGATCGGGCACATGGCCGTCGGGCACTGCCGCTACTCGACCACCGGCGGCTCGACCTGGACCAACGCCCAGCCCACCCTGGGCGCCACGCCCCACGGCACGGTCGCCCTGGCCCACAACGGCAACCTCACGAACTCCGCGGAGCTCTACGACAAGCTCATCGACAAGTCGGGCTTCCCCTCGCGAGGCGAGATGGCCCGGGGCAACACCACGGACACCGCCCTGGTGACCTCGCTGCTGGCCGAGCACCCGCACGACTCCCTCGAGGAGGCCGCGCTGGCGCTGCTGCCGCAGCTCGTGGGCTCCTTCTGCCTGAGCTTCATGGACGAGCACACCCTCTACGCCGCGCGCGACCCGCAGGGCATCCGCCCGCTGGTGCTGGGCCGCCTGGAGCGCGGCTGGGTCGTGGCCTCGGAGACCTCCGCCCTGGACATCGTGGGCGCCTCGTTCGTGCGGGAGGTCGAGCCCGGCGAGTTCATCGCGATCGACGAGGACGGCCTGCGCTCGCACCGCTTCGCCGAGGCCCGCCGGGCCGCCTGCGTCTTCGAGTACGTGTACCTGGCCCGCCCGGACACCGCGATCCACGGCCGCTCGGTCTACGAGTCCCGCGTGGACATGGGCCGAGCCCTGGCCCGCGAGCACCCCGTCGAGGCCGATCTGGTCATGCCCACCCCCGAGTCCGGGACGCCAGCGGCGATCGGCTACGCCGAGGCCTCCGGGATCCCGTTCGGCAACGGCCTGGTCAAGAACTCGTACGTCGGCCGCACGTTCATCCAGCCCTCGGACACGATCCGCCAGCTCGGCATCCGCCTCAAGCTCAACCCGCTGAAGTCCGTGGTCGCGGGCAAGCGGCTGATCGTGGTCGACGACTCCATCGTGCGCGGCAACACCCAGCGCGCGCTGGTGCGCATGCTGCGCGAGGCCGGCGCGGCCGAGATCCACGTGCGCATCTCCTCGCCGCCCATCAAGTGGCCCTGCTTCTACGGCATCGACTTCGCCAATCGCGCGGAGCTGATCGCCAACGGGCTGGCCGTCGATGACATCCGCGCCTCCCTGGGCGCCGACTCCCTGGGCTACATCTCCGAGGACGGCATGATCGAGGCCACCCGGCAGGAGCCCTCCGAGCTGTGCACGGCGTGCTTCTCCGGGCGCTATCCCACCGAGCTGCCCGCAGCCGATGCTCTCGGCAAGTCCGTCGTGGAGGCTCGTCGCGCCCCCTCGGCGCCCCACGGCCGGACTGAGTCCGCAGCCGCCGCGAGCGAGGAGAAGACCGTCGAGGCCTCGGGCGAGCGCATCCGGCTGGCCGACGACGCCGAGCCCTCCTCCGAGGTCGGCTCGTGCGATCCAGGACCCGACTCCGAGCTCGAGGACCTGGTCCTGGAGCAGGACACCCGCACCTCCCACGAGCACAGCTCGTCCCAGCGCTGAGCGCGGCCGTCGGCCCCGCATCGCACACCTCACGACCACCACGCCACCCCAGGAGCATCGTGACCGATCAGAAGAGCACAGACGCGGCCCAGAGCATCACCTACTCCTCGGCCGGCGTCGACGTCGAGGCCGGTGACCGCGCGGTCGAGCTGATGCGCGCCGCCGTCAAGGACACCCACTCGCCCCAGGTCGTCGGCGGGTTCGGCGGCTTCGCCGGGCTGTGGGACGCCTCGGCGCTGACCGGCTACCGCAAGCCGTACCTGGCCTCGTCGACCGACGGCGTGGGCACCAAGGTCGCGATCGCCCAGGCCCTGGACATCCACGACACCATCGGCTGGGACCTGGTGGGCATGGTCGTCGACGACATCGTGGTGGTCGGCGCCGAGCCGCTGTTCATGACCGACTACATCGCCACGGGCAAGGTGGTGCCGGAGCGCATCGCCGATATCGTGCGCGGCATCGCCGCCGCCTGCTCCGCGGCCGGTGCCGCCCTGGTGGGCGGCGAGACCGCCGAGCACCCGGGCCTGCTGCGCCCGGACGAGTACGACGTCGCCGGCGCCACGACCGGCGTGGTCGAGGCCGACGAGCTGCTCGGACCGCACCGCGTGCGCTCGGGCGACGTCCTGATCGCCATGGGCTCCTCGGGCATCCACTCGAACGGCTACTCCCTGGTCCGCCGCGTCCTGGACGTGGCCGGCTGGTCGCTCGAGCGCGAGGTCGAGGAGTTCGGGCGCACCCTGGGCGAGGAGCTGCTCGAGCCCACCCGCGTCTACGCGGCCGACGTCCTGGATCTGGCCCGTTCCTTCCCCGTCAACGGCCCTGACGGCACGACCGGCTCGGGTGTGCGCGGGTTCACCCACGTGACCGGCGGAGGACTGGCCGCCAACCTGGCCCGCGTGCTGCCGCAGGGCACCGTGGCCGTGGTCGATCGCGGGACCTGGTCGGTTCCGCCGGTCTTCCAGCTGATCGGCACCCTGGGCAGCGTCCCGCAGCCCGATCTGGAGCGCACGCTGAACCTGGGCGTGGGCATGATCGCGGTCGTCGATCCGTCCGCGGCCGACTCCGCCCTGGCCCGCCTGCACTCCCGCGGCATGGACGCCTGGATCATGGGCCAGGTCGAGGACCTGCCGGCCGACGGCCTGGGCGGAGGACCGGACTGGGTGCAGGGAGCCAAGGGCGTCGACGGCGGCGCAGTGCACCTGGTCGGCGACTACGCCGGCTGAGCGATCGAGCCCCGCGAGGAGTCGCTCGTGCAGGCCTTCGCGTGCTGAAGCCCTGCACTTGCGACTCCCCGCGGTTGCGCCGGGCCCCTCACGGCCCGCAGTCTCCTGGCCCCGTGATCAGCAGGGATGCGAAGAGCCCCCCCACCGTTCGGTGGGGGGGGCTCTTCGAGTGCCGGTCGCACCGGCTGACCCCTTCGGGAGAGGGGAGGCTCAGCGGCGACGATCGTCGTACTCGTAGCTGTCCTGATCCTCGGAGTGCGAGTCGACCGCGCTGTGCTGGTCGTCCTCGAACGCCGGGTGCCGACTCTCGGTCGGCCCCGACTGCCGCAGCTCGCGCTGCAGTGCGGTGAGGTCGGTGTCGGGGGTGAAGTACTTCATCTCCCGAGCCTGTCGCGTTGCCTTCGCCTTTTGACGGCCGCGCCCCATGAGCGTGACCCCCTCTGTCTCTCGGTTCCGGTCGGCAGCCAGTCGACACACAGTGCTGCCCCGGTGATGTGCGTATGAATCGTGGCCCCAGGGTACACGTTCGAACGCTCCTGGATCGACCCGACCCCACCTGGCAGAGACCTGGCAGTCGCCCCTCCGCGGGAGGAAGGGGCGACCGCCGGGCGGCTGCGGCGTCTGACGATCAGTCGCGCTCGGCGGTGACGACCAGTCCGTCGCTGTCTATGCCCGGATCGACATCCACGCGGACGGTGTCGCCGTCGACGATGTCGCCGGCGAGCAGACCGCGGGCCAGCCGATCGCCGATCTGCTGCTGCACCAGGCGGCGCAGCGGCCGGGCACCGAATGCCGGGTCGAACCCGGCCAGCCCCAGCCACTCGCTGGCCGCCGGGGTCACCTCCAGGCGCAAGCGGCGCGGCTCGAGGCGACGCGCCAGCTCGCGCACCTGGATCTCGACGATGCGCGAGAGGTCCTCGGTGCTCAGCGGATCGAACATGATCGTCTCGTCGAGCCGGTTCAGGAACTCCGGCTTGAACGAGGCATTGACCACGCTCATCACGGCCTCCCGCTTGGCGGTCTCGTCGAGCTCGGGATCCACCAGGAACTGGCTGCCCAGGTTCGAGGTCAGGATCAGGATCGTGTTGCGGAAGTCCACGGTCCGGCCCTGTCCGTCGGTCAGGCGGCCGTCGTCGAGCACCTGCAGGAGGATGTCGAAGACCTCGGGGTGGGCCTTCTCGACCTCGTCGAGCAGCACGACCGAATAGGGCCGGCGCCGCACCGACTCGGTGAGCTGACCGCCCTCCTCGTAGCCCACGTATCCCGGAGGGGCCCCGACGAGACGGGCGACGGAGTGCTTCTCCGAGTACTCCGACATGTCGATGCGCACCAGGGCGCGCTCGTCGTCGAACTGGAACTCGGCCAGCGCCTTGGCCAGCTCGGTCTTGCCCACGCCCGTGGGGCCGAGGAACAGGAAGGAGCCGATCGGGCGGTCGGGGTCGGAGACGCCGGCGCGCGAGCGCCGCACGGCGTCGGCGACCGCCTTCACGGCCTTCTTCTGGCCGATCAGGCGCCGACCCAGGATGGACTCCATCTCGAGCAGCTTCTCCGCCTCGCCCTGCAGCATCTTCCCGGCGGGGATGCCCGTCCAGGCGGAGACCACCTCGGCGATGTCATCGGCGGTGACCTCCTCCGAGACCATGAGCTCGCGATCGGCAGCGGCGTCCTCCTGCTCCTGTGCGCGCTCCAGCTCTTTCTGCAGAGCCGGGATCTCGCCGTAGAGCAGGCGCGAGGCCTCCCCCAGATCGCCGCCGCGCTGGGCGCGCTCGGCCTGCGAGCGCAGCTCATCGATCTGCGCCTTGAGATCGCCCACGCGGTTCAGCCCGGCCTTCTCCTGCTCCCACCGGGAGTTCAGGACATCCAGCTCGGCCTGCTTGTCCGCCTTGTCCTTGCGCAGTGCGGCCAGCCGCTCGACCGAAGCGGGGTCGGTCTCCCCTTCCAGGGCCAGCTCCTCCATGGTCAGGCGGTCCACCTGGCGGCGCAGCTGGTCGATCTCCTCCGGAGCGGAGTCGATCTCCATGCGCAGCCGGGAGGCAGCCTCATCGATCAGGTCGATGGCCTTGTCCGGAAGCTGGCGCTGCGGGATGTACCGGTTGGACAGGCTCGCAGCCGCCACCAGGGCGCTGTCGGCGATCTGGACCTTGTGATGCGCCTCGTAGCGCTCCTTGAGCCCGCGCAGGATCGCGACGGTGTCCTCCACCGACGGCTCCCCCACGAAGACCTGCTGGAAGCGGCGCTCCAGCGCGGCGTCCTTCTCGATGTTCTCGCGGTACTCGTCCAGCGTGGTGGCACCGATCAGGCGCAGCTCGCCGCGGGCGAGCATGGGCTTGAGCATGTTGCCCGCATCCATGGCGCCCTCGGAGCCGCCGCCGGCGCCCACGATGGTGTGGATCTCATCGATGAAGGTGACGATCTGCCCCTCGGAGGCCTTGATCTCATCCAGGACGGCCTTGAAGCGCTCTTCGAACTCGCCGCGGTACTTGGCGCCGGCGATCATGGCACCGATGTCAAGGGCGATCAGGGTCTTGCCGCGCAGCGACTCGGGGACGTCCCCGGCCACCATGCGCTGAGCCAGACCCTCGACGACCGAGGTCTTGCCCACGCCGGGCTCGCCGATCAGCACGGGGTTGTTCTTGGTGCGCCGCGACAGCACCTGGATGACGCGGCGGATCTCGCCGTCGCGCCCGATCACCGGATCGAGCTTGCCCTCGCGGGCGATCGCGGTCAGGTCGGTGCCGTACTTCTCGAGCGCCTGGAAGGTCTGCTCGGGATCCGGCGAGGTCACGCGACGGTCACCGCGCACCTTGGGGATCGTCTCCCGGATGACCGCGGGCGAGGCGCCGGCCGAGGCCAGCAGCTCGGCCGCAGCGCCCTCGCCCTCGGCGATGCCGTAGAGCAGGTGCTCGGTCGAGACGTACTCGTCCCCGAGCTCGCGGGCGAAGGCCTCGGCCGCCTTGACCGCCTGCAGGGCGGCGCGGTTGAACTGGGCCTGGTTGGCAGTGTCGCCAGAGACCGAAGGCAGCGCGCCGAGCTTGGCGGTGACCGCCGCGGCCAGTGCGGCGACGTCCGTGCCTGCGGCCTCCAGGATGGCGACGGCGACGCCGTCGCGCTGCTGGAGCAGCGCGTCCAGCAGGTGCAGAGGCTCGATCTGCGGGTGGCCTCCGGTCGAGGCCGCAGCGGCCGCAGCCGAGACGGCCTCCTGCGAGCGAGTGGTCAGCTGAGTGTCCACAGGTTCCTCCTTGTTCCGGCGCTGCCGCCCGCTGCACTCCTGCGGACCTCGACGCCTCTTGTCTTGTCTTGTCTTGAGTCTACTCCACTCAAGTTTATTGCGCCATAGACCATGGGCACGGGTTTGCGTCGCCGGAGTGATGCTCGACACCTCTCCCCGCTATCTTCTCTACCATCGGGGCATGACCTCCACCTACCGGATGTACCAGCAGTTCGCCGCCCGCCCCCTGGGGAAGCGGGCGTTCTCCCTGGCATACATGCTCAAGGCCCCCTACTTCGCCTCCGTGCGCCCGCAGGTCCTCGAGATGGCCCCGCACCGCGCCGTGGTGCAGATCCGCAAGCGGCGGGCAGTGCAGAACCACATCGGCACCGTCCACGCCCTGGCCGTCGGCAACGGCCTCGAGGCGGCCATGGGCCTGCTGGCCGAGGCCTCGCTGCCGGAGGGCACGCGCTGGATCCCCAAGGGCATCCGGCTCGACTACGTGGCCAAGGTCCCCGGCGACGTCCGATGCCTGGCCGAGACCGACCCGGCGGACTGGGAGCAGTCCCTCCCCTGCGAGGTGCCCGTGCGCGTGACGGCCCACCTGCGCGACGGCACCGAGGTGGTGCGCGGCGTCATCCCCCTGTGGCTCTCGGAGGCCAGGCGCTGAATGCCCGCAGGGCCGCCGCCGGACTGGATAGTGTGGCCCCGCTGCCCCGACGCGCTCCGCAGCGGCGCAGTCCCGACCCGAAAGGCTCCGCGATGACCACCTCCGAGACCGCGCTCCGCGTCCGCCCGGCAGGCGCCGAGGACCTCGAGACGATCGCCGGAGTGATGGCACTGGCCTTCACCGACGATCCGTGGGCCCGCGCCCATGCGGCGCCGGGCGAGGACCTCACCAAGCGGCTCGAGGCCCGCTACCGCCTGCTGCTCGAGCAGGTATGGCTGCCCCATGCCGCGGTGGACGTCGCGGAGCTGCACGGCGTTCAGGGTCCCCAGATCCTGGGTGCGGCCATCTGGGACCGCCCCGAGTCGAAGGCCCACGAGGACCCAGCGGCCCGGGAGGCCGAGCGCCGCGCCGGCGAGATCCTGGGGACGGACCCGCAGAAGCAGCAGCAGGACAGCCGCACCTACGACCGCCTGCACCCCCAGGAGCCGCACTGGCGCCTGTCCTACCTCACGGTGGCTCCGGCCGCGCAGGGCCGTCGCGTGGGCTCGACCCTGCTGGAGCACGGCCTGACCCGCGCCGAGGGCCTGCCCGTGGGCCTCGAGTCGACCACCCCGGGCAGCCGTCGGCTCTACGAGCGCAGCGGCTTCGAGCTCGTGGAGCTGATCACCGACTCCGCCGGGGTGGAGCAGGCGGTCATGCGCCGCGGCTGATCCGCAGGGCGGTGCGTGCGTAGCCGATCCCGTTGAGCACGTGCAGCACGGCGCCGACCTGCACGCACACCGAGCCCAGGGCGGTGAGCCAGGACCAGTCGAAGGCCGGCCCTGCCAGCACCGCGACCACGCCCAGCATGGTCAGGGCCGTGCGCAGCTTGCCCGCCCAGGTGACCGCCATGCCCTCGCTCAGGCGCAGCCGGACCAGCATGACCAGAAGCGCCACATCGACCGCGGCGATCACCAGGATCGCCCACAGCGGCAGCATGCCCTCGACCGTCAGCGCGATGATCACCAGCCCCAGGCCGATCCGGTCGGCGAGCGGATCCAGCTTGGCGCCGAACTCGCTGAACTGGTCCAGCAGTCGCGCCAGGAAGCCGTCGACCCAGTCGGTCAGCGAGAAGATCGCCACCAGCACCAGCGGCATCCAGGGCCGCTCCTGGATCTGCAGGATCGCGATGACCGCCGGGATGATCAGCAGGAAGCGCAGCGCGGTGAAGGCATTGGGGACCGTGACCACGCCGCTGTCCGCGTGCGACGACGACTGCGCGGCACGCCCCTGTCCCGCGGGCTCATCGCCTCGCAGGGACGGCGGCAGGAGTCCGTCGCGCAGAGCGGTCAGGGCCTTGTTCATGGTGCGGATCCGTTGTTCGGCGGGAGGGGTGCAGGCGCGGTCACCGGAAGGAGTCGAGCCACTGCTCGCGCAGGCGGTCCTCGTCCTCGGGCTCAGGGATGAGGGGCACGCCGCGGCTCAGCAGGCGGGTGCGGCGGACGTCGAGGGCCGCGGCCAGCAGGCTCGCGGCGGCCGCCGCGAACATCAGCACGCCCACGGTGTTGGCGAAGCCCGAGCTCAGCCCGGCGGTGGCGCCGGGGAAGACCGCCAGGAAGATCGAGGCGGGCTCGCCGTGGACCAGGTCCGGCAGCAGCGCCCCCAGCACCACGGCCAGGGCCCAGGCGACGATCATGAGCCAGCAGGTCAGGGGCCGGGCTCGGCGCTGGACGTAGCGGCGGGCATCGGCGAGCACCATGCCCGCGGCGATCCACAGCAGGAGCGCCAACGGGGCGCCCAGGGCCCCGAGCCAGATCGGCCAGCGCTGCCCGGGCCCGCCGACGGGCACGGAGGACAGCGCGAGCCAGGCGGCCAGCAGCAGCGGCATCACCGGAGCCAGCAGGGGCACCGTCCGGGCGACGGCTCCGCGGCGTCGGGGGTCATCCAGCGGGGCGCTCATGGCTCCATCCTAGAAGCGCTCTCCGACGCTCCCGCCCACCGCCCCCGGGGTCGGGCAGCGCACCCGACGGCGGAGGAGCTGCTGGCCGCGTGATAATCTCCGAAAGGGTCGGCGTCGACGAGGACCCGTGCTGCAGGAGGTGCGCCATGGCTGATCGCCCCGCGATCCCCCACCCTCACGACCATGCCTGCGCGCAGACCCGCAGCGCCCATGCCGCCCCCGACGGCGCCGCCGCAGAGGCCTCCGGCCACAGCCACGGCCATGCGCACGGAGGCGGGCACTCCCACGACCATGCAGCGGGTGCGGGCCGTCGCCGCCTGGCCATCGCCTTCGCCATCACGTCGAGCATCCTGATCGCCGAGGTCATCGGGGCGGTGATCACCGGCTCCCTGGCCCTGCTCGTGGATGCCGCCCACATGCTCGTCGACGCCGGCGGTCTGCTGCTGGCCCTGCTCGCCGCCTCGCTGGCGGCCAGGCCGAGCTCGTCGCACCGGACGTGGGGATGGCTGCGCACCGAGATCCTGGCCGCGGGCATGCAGGCCGCCGTCCTGCTCGTGGTCGGCCTCTACGCGATCGTCGAGGGCGTCCGGCGGCTGCTGGATCCCCCGCCGGCCGCGGACACGGATGTGGTGCTGCTCGCCGTGATCGGCGCCGTGGGCCTGGCTGCCAATATCGCCTCGCTGCTGGTGCTGGCGGGCGGGCGCGGGGATTCGATGAACATGCGCGCGGCCTTCCTGGAGGTGCTCAACGACGCCCTGGGCTCCGTCGCCGTGATCGCGGCGGCCGCCGTCATCCACTTCACCGGCTGGACCGGCGCCGATGCCCTGGCCGGCCTGCTGATCTCGCTGCTGATCCTGCCCCGGGCGCTCATGCTGCTGCGCGAGTCCGGCTCCGTGCTGCTCGAATCCGCCCCCCGCGGTCTGGATGTGACCGAGGTCCGCGAGCACCTGGAGACCGTCCCGCATGTGGCGGCGATCCACGATCTGCACGCCTCCGTGGTGGCCACCGGGGTGCCCGTGCTCACCGCGCACGTGGTGGTGGACGACGACTGCTTCCACGACGGCTCCCTGCCCGCCGTCCTGGACGCGCTGCAGCTGTGCGCGGTGGAGCACTTCCCCGTGGCCGTGGAGCACACCACCTTCCAGCTCGAGCCCGCATCGCACCGCCGCCACGAGGCTCTGGGCCCCGCCCACGACTGAGGCTGCGCCGCCCCTCGGCGTCACCTGTTCCCTTCTGCAAACCGGAGGGCTACCCTGGATGGCGTGCCCCCGAGGCCGAAGGAGGCAGATCATGGCACGCCGTCTCTTCTCCGAGCTCTCGCCGACGACCTATCAGATCGCCCTCGCCCGCCGCCGGATGCAGCGCAGGATCGCCGACGGCCTCCGGCGCAGCAGCTTCGCGCGGCAGGCGTCGCAGGAGTCGCTGCCGGTCAAGGTCTACACCCACAACTCGCTGATCCGCCGCCGCCTGGGCAATGCGCAGCCCGAGCTGCAGGAGGGCAAGGCCGTCTCGCTCGGTCTGGCCGCACCGCACGTGGACGGGATCCTGATCCGCCCCGGGGAGACCTTCTCCTTCTGGCGGCTGGTGGGAGAGCCCAGCGCCCGACGCGGCTTCCAGCCCGGGGTGGTGATCTTCGACGACCACGCGGAGACCGGTGTGGGAGGCGGGCTGTGCCAGTTCACCAACCTCCTGCACTGGATGGCGCTGCATTCGCCGCTGAGCATCGTGGAGCACCACCACCACTCCGGCCTGGATCTCTTCCCCGACTTCAAGCGGCAGATACCGTTCGGCACCGGCACCTCCATCGTGTGGAACTTCCTGGACTACCGCCTGCGCAACGACACCGGCATCACCTTCCAGTTCCGGGTCCGCACGGATGACGAGCACCTGCGCGGCGAGCTGCGCGCCGATGCTCCCCTGGACCAGAAGTTCCATGTCCGCGAGGAGGACGGGTGGTTCTACGAGGCGCTGGACCCGCAGACCGGGAAGCTGCAGGTGCGCCGGCACAACATCGTCAGCCGGAGCACCAGGGACAAGCGCACGGGCAACATCGTGGCGAGCGAGACCCTGCTCGAGAACGACGCCCTGGTGGTCTACGACCGCGACCGGATCACCGAGCCCATCCGCCCGCTGTCGGAATCCGAGTCCGCCCAGCGCCGATAGGCTGGTGCGCATGTCCTCTCGCACCTTCCCCCAGGCCGTCCTGTTCGACCACGACGGCACCTTGATGGACACCGAGCCCCTCTGGGACCTGGCCAAGCGGCGGCTGGCCGCTGAGCACGGCGGCACGTGGACCGCCCAGGACACCGACGACGTCATGGGCCGGTCGATCGGGCTGACGCTGCAGCGGCTGCGCGAGCGCGGCGTGGAGCTCGAGGACCGGGCCATGGGCGAGCGCCTGGTGCTGCTGTCCCGCGAGCTGCTGCGCGAGCAGGACCCGGAGCTCATCCCGGGTGTCGAGGCGCTGCTCGAGGAGGTGGCCGCTGCCGGCATCCCGGCCGGGATCGTCACGAACGCCACCACCGAGATCGCCGAGCACACGGCCACCAAGGGGCCCGAGAACATGTTCGACGTCATCATCGGCGACCGCGAGCTCGCCCAGGGCATCGCCGCCAAGCCGTCCCCGGAGGGCTACCTGGAGGCCGCTCGCCGCCTGCGGGTGGACCCGGCGCAGTGCATCGCGATCGAGGACTCCCCCTCCGGTGTGGAGGCCGCCCAGGCCGCGGGCATGACCGTGGTCGTCGTCCCCGGGGCCCTGCCCGTGGACCCACAGCGGGGAACCGTCCATCTGACCGATCACCGCCAGCTCTCCCTGGCCCTGCTCGAGTGGCTGGATCCCCAGCACCGCTCGTGGCCCAAGGCCGTCCTGCTCGATCACGACGGCACCCTGGTGGACACGGAGCCCGAGTGGGCCATCGCCAAGCGCACCGTGGCCCGCTCGTTCGGCCAGGAGTGGACCGAGGAGGACGACATGGCCACCCTGGGCCGCACCGTCCAGGAGTCGGCGCAGCTGATGCTCGATCGCGGAGCGCAAGGAGAGCTGCAGGAGGTCACCGACCGCATCGGCGCCGAGGTGGCGGCGGCGACCGCCGAGCACGTCCCCTTCCTGCCCGCACGCCCGCAGCTGCTCGACGAGCTCGCCGAGGCCGCGATCCCCGCAGCGATCGTGACCAATGCGCTGGCCGCGGTCATCGCGGGCACCGCGGCCGCAGCCCCGCACGCGATCCGCGCGGCGGTCTCGCGCGAGGACGTGGAGCACGCCAAGCCGCACCCGGAGCCCTATCTGACGGCCGCCGAGCGGCTCATGACGGCCCCCGAGGACTGCATCGCCGTGGAGGACTCGATCGCCGGCGCCCAGTCGGCCACTGCCGCCGGCATGCCGGTGGTGATCGTCCCCGGTGAGCGAGAGGTCCCCACCGAGCCGGGCTTCGTGCCCGTGGCCCGGCACGAGGACGTGACCCTCGAGCTGCTTCGCTCGATCGGCCCGCTGGTGCCCGAACTGCCCCGCTGTGACATGACGGCAGATCTGCAGGGGGATCCGTCCGAGGCCTCCGCTCGGGCAGATGCCGCCGATCGCTCCCGCGCCGAGCTCGAGCGGGCCACCCGACGCCCCGCCAGCCAGGTGCTGCGCCTGAACCGCGGCTGATCCCCCGAGCCTGCGGGCACAGAAGAAGCCCGGGACCTCCTCACGGAGATCCCGGGCTTTCGGCCTATCCGGGTCCGGTCGTCCTGGGAGGACGGGGCCCGGAGTCGGGAGGCGGGACCGCGCAGGCTCGGCCGCATCGGCCGAGCCTGCCCGGCGCCTCACGGCGAGGGACTCAGCCGCGCAGCGAGCCGCCGGCGCGGCGGTCACGACGACGAGCCGCTGCCTGCGTGGCGCGATCGGCCACCGCGTCCGCGGTGCCGTGCAGCGCCACAGCGCTTGCCGGGGCGTCCGTGCGAGCAGCGGTGCTGCGAGCGCCGCCGCTGCGTCCGCGGCCCGAACCGGCGGCCCGACCGCCGCCGGAGCGGCCGCCGCCCTGGCCCGGACGGCCTCCGCGGCCTCCGTCGCGCCGGCCCTGGGCCTGGCCCTGGCCCTGCTCGCCGCCGCGTCCACCGCGACCGCCCGAGCGGGACTGGCCGCGCTCACCGGCGCGGCCCTCGGAGCGCCCGCCCCGCTGGCCGCGCTGGGCCTCGGGCTGTGCGCCGCGGCCGCCGCGCGAGCGGCCGCCCTCGGCGCGGGACTCGCCGCGGGCGTCGTCCCCGCCGCGTCCGCCGCGGCCCGAACCCTGACGACCGCCCTGGCGCTGGGCGGGACGACCCTCGCCGCCGCGGCCGCCGGAGCGCCGCGCACCCCGGCCGCCGGAGGGCTGCTGCTGGGCCGGAGCCACGCGCTCTGCGCGCTCGCCCACGAGATCGGCGACGACCGGCGAGCCGATCGAGACCTCGGAGAACTCGGCGGTCACGCCGGCCTGCTTCAAGAGCTTCTCGACGTCGCGACGCTCCTCGCGCGTGGCGATCGTGATGACCTGGCCCTGGGCGCCGGCGCGGGCCGTGCGACCGGAGCGGTGCAGGTAGGACTTGTGCTCGGCCGGCGGATCGATGTGCACGACCAGCTCGACGTCATCCACGTGCACACCGCGGGCGGCCACGTCGGTGGCCACGAGCACGCGGACATCGCCCTGGGAGAAGCTCGCCAGGTTCCGGTCGCGCGCGTTCTGCGAGAGGTTGCCCTGCAGATCGACGGCCGGGATGCCCTTCTGCGAGAGCTTCTTGCCCAGCTTCTTGGCGCGGTGCTTGGTGCGCGTGAACATCACGCGCCGACCCGTGCCGGAGGCCAGGGTCTCGATCAGCGCCTGCTTCTCATCGGCATCGACCACGAGCACGTGGTGCTCCATGGTCGAGACCGCGGCCTTGGGCGCATCCACCGAGTGGGTGACGGGGTCGTGCAGGAACTTCTTGACCAGCACGTCCACGCCGCCGTCGAGCGTGGCCGAGAACAGCAGGCGCTGGCCGTCGTCCGGGGTCTGCTTGAGGATGCGGGTGACCACGGGCAGGAAGCCCATGTCGGCCATGTGATCGGCCTCGTCGATCACGGTCACGCGGATGTCGTCGAGGGTCAGGACCCCCTGCTTGAGCAGGTCCTCGAGGCGGCCCGGGCAGGCCACGACGATATCGGCGCCGCGGGAGAGCGCGCGCTCCTGGTGGACCTGCGAGACGCCGCCGAAGATCACGGTGGTCGACAGCCCGGCCTCCTCGGCCAGTGGAGCGATCGCCCGATCGATCTGGGTGGCGAGCTCGCGAGTGGGGGCCAGCACCAGGCCGGTGGGCCGGTTGGCCCTGCGCGGCGCGCGGCTGGTTCCCTGGGCCAGGCCTGCCAGGCGGGTCACCAGGGGAAGGGCGAAGGCGATGGTCTTGCCGGAGCCGGTGCGGCCTCGGCCGAGTACATCGCGCCCGGACAGCGAGTCCGGGAGGGTCTTGGTCTGGATGGGGAAGGGCTGGTCGATCCCGTGCTGGGAGAGGACGCGAGCCAGTGCCTCGGGCACGCCGAGGTCGATGAAGGACGTCAAGGGAAGAGCACTTTCGATCGGATGTCCCGGCGCCGGTATCGGCCGGCCGGGGTGCGCCGATCTCACGATCCGCATGGAGGCGACGTACCGGACTCGCGCAGTGACGTCCGGGGCTTCCGAGCTCCCGGTCCGCAGCAGGCGTAGACCCGAGGTCTGCCCTCGAGGGTCCGTCTGCGTCCTGCGCCGTCCGCGTGCCCGCGGGGTGTTCGACGCGCTGCCTGCCCATCTCGCTTCAGATCTCACGTCCCTGGCCGATGAACGGCCGTCGGGTCCGGTGCGCGGCGGGCAGTGCCATGTGCAACTCATCGACCCTACATGAATAGGCCCCTGACCGCCGTGAGGCGCAGCACGAGCCCGGCCCTCGCTCAGCGGGGCCGGCGCCCCGACGCGCACCGGCCCACCCCGGGAGGCCCTGCTAACATCGTGACGGATCACCCATCGGCTCCCCGCGGCACGCGGGAGCCGACACCCCCGACCTGAAGGAGCACGAATGCGCCTCTCCAATGCCATCCTCCGCGGCGTCTCCGGCGCCTACCTCATCCAGTCCGGGCTGGGGAAGAAGGACCTCCCCGCGGAGGCCTACGGCCACCTCAAGGGCATGGCCGCCAGCGGCATCCCGCAGTTCGGCGAGTGGGACGACAAGACCTTCGGGCAGTTCCTGTGGCTGTCCGAGGTCGGCATCGGCGCAGCGCTGGTCACCCCGTTCGTGAACAAGCGCCTGGCCGGCGCCGCTCTGCTCGCGTTCTCCGCCGGCATGCTGAGCATGTACTTCCGCAACGACGAGCTCACCCAGGCGGACGGCATCCGCCCCTCCCAGGAGGGCACGCCGCTGTCCAAGGACGTCTGGCTCGCCGCGATCGGCGCCAGCCTGATCGCTCAGGGCAAGAAGTGAGCTGAGCGCTCCGCTTCCGCCCGGGCGCAGCCGCTGACAGCTGCCGCCCCGAGAGCAGGCGAACGCCCCCACCGTCACGGTGGGGGCGTTCGCATGTCCGGGCAGCAGGCTCTCGATGGATTCAGTCGGTCTCGACGTCGATCCGATAGCCGAGCTCGTGGACCTCGCCGGGTGCGACCCGCACGGCGTGCTCGAGCGCATTGGCGCCCTCGAGACACAGCATGGCCGGCCACTCCTCGTCGCCGAAGTCGGACATGGCCGCGGCCTTCTCGCTCCACGGATTCCACACGACGGTGTCCGCCGCCCCGCGCATGGTGATGCGCAGGCGCCGGCCCAGCACAGGATCCGCGACCGTCACGGGCCCGCCCGAGAGGTACACGCGGTCCGTCTCCCCCGTCAGCCGCAGCGACCGGCCGGCGGCGGGCACGAGCGCGTTGTCCTGCGTCTTGTCGATGAACTCGGCGTCCTCGAGGCCGCGCACCTCGACCTCCCGGACGTCGCCGACGGCCAGGTAGGTGTGCAGCGCCTCCTCGATCTCGAAGGCCTCCTCCCCCGTGTTCTCCACGCTGAGCACGACCTCCAGCGACGCCCCGGCACGCACGGAGAGCCGAGCGCGGAACGCGTGCGGGAAGGACTCCCGGTGCTCCTGCGACAGCGTCTCGTCGGTGAGCTCGAAGACGGCCGCATCCTGCTCGGTGCTCACCCGCGCCCAGTCCACGGTGCGCGCGAATCCGTGCGCCGGCTTCCGGTCCCCGCTGCGGCCGGGACCGAACCACGGGAAGCACACGGGGATCCCGCCGCGGATGGACCTGCCCACCTGGAATCCGGAGCGCCGGGACACGAACAGGACCGGGTCGTGGCCGAACGGGGTCCAGGAGGCGACGTGGGCGCCCTGGTCGTAGACGGTGGCGATCCCGGCGTCGCCGCTCAGGGCCAGAGGGTGGTTGAGTTCGCTCATGCTCCCACCCTAGGCACGCTCGGCTGCCGCAGGGGAAGCTGTCGTCGTCGTTTGCCGTGGAAAAGCGACGAGGGGCCTGCCGGTCCGCCGGCAGGCCCCTCCCGAGTGCGCTCAGCGCCCGGTCGACTCGTACGTGTCGATGCCGCCGGGGTGGCCCGCCATGAAGGCGTCGATCTGCGCCTTGCCGGCCCGCAGCTGCGGATCGTTGTCGAGGTAGTACTTGGTCTCCCGGTAGATCAGCCCGGAGAGCACGAGCAGGCCGATCAGGTTGGGGATCGCCATGAGGCCGTTCATGACGTCGGCGAAGTTCCACACGACCGCCAGGGGGACGGTGCAGCCGATGTAGACGACGATCGAGAACACGACGCGGTAGGGCATGACGGCCCTGCGGCCGAACAGCCGCTCCATGCAGCGCTCGCCGTAGTAGGCCCAGCCCAGGATCGTGGAGTAGGCGAACAGGACGAGTCCGATGGTCACCACGTAGTGGCCCCAGTTGCCGGGCAGGCCGTGCGAGAAGGCGTCGCCCGTCATGGTCGCGGCGAAGTCCGAGCCCTGCTCCCACACGCCGGTCGTGATGATCACCAGGCCGGTGAACGTCACCACGATGATCGTGTCGATGAAGGTCTGGGTCATGGACACCAGGCCCTGGCGCACCGGGTGGGTGGTCTGGGCGGCGGCGGCGGCGATGGCGGCCGAGCCCATGCCGGACTCGTTGGAGAACGCGCCGCGGGCCACGCCCATCTGCACGGCCAGGATCAGCGCAGAGCCGGCGAAGCCGCCCACGGCGGCCGTCCCGGAGAAGGCGTCGGTGAAGATCAGGGCGATCGCCGCGGGGACGTCGACGATGTTGACGATCAGGATCCAGATCGCGCCCACGACGTAGAACACGATCATGATCGGCACGAAGCCCGAGGAGACCTTGGCGATCGACTTGATGCCGCCCACCAGCACGGCGAGCGTCAGGATGGCCAGCACCGCTCCAGTGATCCACAGGGGGATGCCGAACGAGCCCTCGACATTCGAGGAGATGGAGTTGCCCTGCGTCATGTTGCCGATGCCGAACGACGCCAGCGCTGCGGCCACCGCGAAGAACAGGGCCAGGAACTTGCCGATGCCGCCCGGGATGCCGCGCTGCAGGTAGTACTGCGGCCCGCCCGAGATCTCCCCCTTGGCATCGGTCGTGCGGAAGCGCACGCCCAGGAAGGCCTCGGAGTACTTGGAGGCCATGCCGAACACGCCCGTGACCCACATCCAGAACAGGGCGCCGGGGCCGCCGATCGAGATCGCGGTGGCCACGCCCACGATGTTGCCGGTGCCCACCGTGGCCGCCAGGGCCGTAGTGAGCGCTTGGAACTGGGAGACGTCGCCGCCCACGGCGTCGTCGTCCGCCCGGTCGAGCAGGGCCAGGCGCAGCGACGGGCCCAGCTTGCGCAGCTGCAGGCCCGAGAGGCGGATGGTCAGGTACATGCCCGTGAGCAGCATCAGCGGGATGAGGCAGAAGGGCCCCCAGATGATCGACCCGAAGCTGCCGAAGCACTGGGCGGCATCGATCGAGCCGGGGGTGAAGCAGTACGAGCCGATGCCCGCGAGCTGGTCGAGCAGGTCCTGGATCACGGGGGGTCCTCTCGTCAGGGAGTCTGGAGCCGGTGAGACGCGCGACACGCCCCATCCGAAAGCATCTAAGCACACAGGTGATTGCCAGCCGGTGCTCGGCCTGCTCACGGGAGAAGTGTGTCGGCAGGCCTGCCCGTCGCTGGTCCGCTCAGTCGGCGTCGGCGCGCCGGGACAGCCGCAGGGCGGTCACGGCGCAGGTCAGCGCCAGTCCGGAGAAGATCAGCATCCACACCGCCATGGGCACCGCAGTGCTGTCGCCGCCGAGTCCGGACAGCGGGCTGGCGATCCCTCCGAGCAGGAACTGCAGCAGCCCGAGAACCGCCGAGCCGGCCCCGGCCCGGTGCCGCGCCTCGGCCTGGCCCAGCGCGATCGCATTGCCCATCACGAATCCGAAGCACGCCTGGGCGGCCACCACGTGGGCGATCAGCGTCCACATCGGCGCACCGGCCAGCAGAGCCGCCAGACCCACCAGGTTGATGCAGCTGAGCGCGATCAGCGCCGTGCGCAGGATAGCGCCTGGGGAGAAGCGGTTCAGGAGGCGGACGTTGACCAGGCCCCCGAGCAGCCCGCACAGCGCGCCGAGGGCGAAGACGAGCGAGTAGCCGAGCTCCGAGAGCCCCACGATGTTCTGGAGCACGAACGAGGAGGCGGAGATGTAGGAGAACAGGCAGCCGAAGGCGAAGGCCAGGGCCAGCGCCCAGCCCATGAACACGGGCTGGCCCAGCATGCGCCACGGCCCCTCGAAGATCCCCACCAGGCCGGCACGGCTGCGCTCGGCCGGAGGCAGCGTCTCCTTGAGGACCACGAGCGTCCCGGTGAGCATGAGCAGGCCGAAGCCCGTGAGCAGCCAGAAGACCGTCTGCCACACCGCCTGCGAGGCGATCACTCCGCCGATCAGCGGCGCGACGATGGGCGCCATGGAGGTGATCGTGCCGAGCAGCGTGTAGACCTTGGCGGCCTCGATGCCGGAGACCGTGTCCGAGACCATCGCACGACCGACCACCACGCCCGCGGCACCAGCGATCCCCTGGACGGCGCGCAGCACGAGCATCATCTCGATGCTCGTGGACAGGGCGATGCCCGCCGAGCTCAGCGTGAACACCGAGGTGCCGGCCACGATCAGGCCGTAGCGCCCCAGGCGATCGGAGACGGGCCCCAGCACGAGCTGCCCCAGGGCCATGCCGATCATGTACGTGCTCAGCGAGAGCTGGACCGCCGTGATCGGAGTCCGGAAGTACTCGGCGGCCGCCGGGATCGAGGCCAGGTAGATGTCCGTGGCCATGGGGCTCACCGCCGCCATGATGCCCAGGGCCACGATGAACATGGCCCGATCTGCTCCGGAGGACAGCTTCAGCCTGGTCAGCGACGACACGGTGCTCCTGCGCGACATGCCCGGTCGGGGCGGGGAGGGGTGGGCGGCGGCCCCATCACCCTAGCGGCTGGCTAGACTCACCGACTGATGAGCGAGCACAGTTCCCCCGATCAGACCGCGCCCGAGACCGACGACCAGACCGGCGGGGATGCGGATCCCACCCGCTTCCACCGCCAGCCGCTGTCCTTCGTGCGCCGCGGCGACCGCCTGACCCATCGCCGGCAGAGGGCCTGGGACGAGCTGGCCCCCGAGCGGATCCTTCAGGTCCCGCGCGAGATCACCGACACCTCCGTGGCCGCCCACGCCGTGTTCGACCAGGAGGCCGTCTACGGCCGGCGCGCCCCGCTGGTCGTCGAGATCGGCTCCGGGCTGGGCGAGGCCATGGCCCACCGCGCCGCCGAGATCCCCGAGCAGGACTTCCTGGCTGTCGAGGTCTACACCCCCGGTCTGGCCGACCTGCTCTCCAAGTCCGACGCCGCCGGGGCCACCAACGTGCGCGCCGTGCAGGCCAATGCCCCCGAGGTGCTCGAGCATTTCCTGGAGCCGGCCTCGGTCGACGAGCTGTGGGTCTTCTTCCCCGATCCGTGGCACAAGAAGCGCCACCACAAGCGCCGCCTGGTCTCCCCCGGCTTCGTCGAGAAGGTCGCCCGCGTGCTGCGCCCGGGCGCCACCTGGCGACTGGCCACGGACTGGCAGGAGTACGCGATCCAGATGCGCGAGGTCATCGAGGCCGACGGCCGCTTCGAGAACCTGCACCCCGGCCCCCTGGCCGATGACGCCCAGCCGGATCAGGGCTGGGCGCCGCGCTGGGAGGGCCGCACCCTCACCAGCTTCGAGCGCAAGGCCAGGGAGGCCGGGCGCACTCCGCGGGATCTGACCTACCGCTTCTCGGGCTGATCCCCGGCGGGGCCGGCCTCGGCGCCCGGCTGGGCGCCGGCCTCCGGGCGCCCCTCGACCGACGACCCGTCGGCGTCCGGGCTGCGGGGCTCGTCCTCCTGAGCGGGGAACGTGCCCGTGCCCCAGTCGTAGTCCACGGGACGGCCGTTCTCATCGGTGCGCTGGTACCAGTCGGTGTACTCGCTGGCCGAGGAGTCGAAATCGGCCGCCGTGGCCCACTCCCGGTCGGGGCCGTCGGCCTTCTGCACGGCGAGCATGAAGTCGTCGCCGTGCTCGTCCACGCCGTGGCGCACGGCCTTCTCCAGGGCCCATTCCCCGTAGGCGCTGCGCAGGATGTAGGGGTCGGTGCGCAGATCCTTGTGAAAGGCCACGGCCATGGCGAAGATGATCAGCGTGAACGGCAGCGCGGTCACGGTGATCATGTTCTGCAGTCCGGTCAGGGCGTTCTCACCACCGACCAGCAGCAGCACGACCGCGATCCCGGCCATGCACAGGCCCCAGAAGACGGTGACGAGCTTGCGGGGCTCGGGGTTGCCCTTCTGCGACATCTGCGAGGCCACGACCGAGGCGGAGTCCGCCGTGGTGATGAAGAAGACCGCGAGCATCACGATCACGATGCCCGTCACGATCGCCCCGCCGGGCAGGGTGTCTGCCACCACGAAGAAGATCTCCTCCGGGGCGGCAAGGGTCGCGGCGGTCCCGTCCGGGGCGATGGTCTGGTTCTGCAGCTGCTCCCGGATGGCGGTGCCGCCCAGGATCGTGAAGGCCAGCACCACGATCGACGACGGGATGAACAGCACGCCGAAGATGAACTGCCGGATCGTGCGCCCGCGCGAGATCTTGGCGACGAACACGCCCACGAACGGCGACCACGACACCCACCAGGCCCAGTAGAACGTGGTCCATGAGGAGAGGAACTCCTGCATCTCGGGGCCGTCGGACATCGAGGCGGAGAGCATCGTGGGCAGCTCCGCGAAGTAGGTGACCACCACGGCGGGGACGTAGTTCGCCAGGAACGCCGTGGGCCCCACGATGAAGAAGAACAGCGCCAGGGCCACCGCCAGCACCATGTTGATGTTGGACAGCCAGCGGATGCCGCGGGAGACCCCGGAGACCGCCGAGGCGATGAACCCGGCGGTGAGCAGGGCGATGATCATCAGCGCCATGGCGTTGCCGGTCTCGCCCAGGCCGGCGAAGATCTCGACGCCGCGACCGATCTGCAGCGCCCCGATGCCGAGCGAGGCGGCCGTGCCGAACAGCGTGGCGATGATCGCCAGGATGTCGATGATCTTCCCCGCGGCGTTGTCCGTGCGCCCGTCGCGGAAGAACGGGGCGAACACCGAGCTCATCAGCGGGACGCGGCCGCGGCGGTAGGAGGCGTAGGCCACGGCCAGGCCCACCATGCCGTAGATCGCCCAGGCATTGAGCCCCCAGTGCAGAGCGGCCTGGGCCGAGGCCAGCTTCATGGCCTCCTGCGTGGCCGGATCCACCGAGCCGGGGCGCGGGGAGAGGAAGTAGGTCATGGGCTCGAACGGCCCGAAGAAGATGATGCCGATGCCGATGCCCGCCGCGAAGAGCATGGCCGCCCACGACGCGGTGGAGTACTCGGGCTTGTCGGTGTCCAGCCCCAGGGGGATCCGCCCGTAGCGCGACAGGGCGAGGCACACCAGGTAGATCAGCAGCCCCACGGCCAGGGAGTTGAAGGCCCAGCCCATGTTCACGCTGGTCCAATGCAGCGCTGCCGTGGAGATCTCGGTCAGCGACTGCGTGTCGAGCAGTCCCCACACGATGAACGCCAGGATCAGCGCTCCGGAGACCACGGTGACGATGCGATCCACGCCGTAGCGGTTGAGCTGGTCGTCCACCGAGATACCGGGCACCAGCACCGGGTGGATGTTGTGCGGGTAGTTGATCTCCCGCAGGAAGGATCGCCCTGCTGCGGCCTCCTTCCCGTGTCGTCGGGATGCGGCGGGGGTGCCGGGCGCTTCGCTGCTGGGCATGGGGGGGGACCTTCGGTGTCGCGGGTGATGTGGACCGTTTCACCATAGGCGAAGGCGGCGGCCCGTCCCGGGGAGGACGGACCGCCGCCTTCACAGCCTCGACGTCCGAGTGCCGCTGTGCTGCCTCAGGGCCGCTGCCGCTCCGTCGCGGAGGCGCGCCCCTGGGCGCGGCTCGGGCGGTAGAGCATCAGCGCCCGGGAGCTGGACAGCTCGGGGCGCTCGGTCGGCAGGCGGCGCCTGCCGCGGGGCAGGCGCACGATCTCGCCGGAGGGCATGGCCGCGAACACGGACTGATCGGACTCCAGCTGCTCGAGGGCCTCGTCGCGCTCCTGCGTGAGCTCGGTGACCCGGTGCTGCAGGGCGGCGACCTGGTTCTCGAGCTCGATGATGCGCTTGATCCCCTGCAGGGAGACGCCATCCTGGGACAGCTCCTGGACCTGGCGCAGCTTCTCCACATCGCGCTGGGAGTAGCGCCGGGCGCGCCCAGGCGCCCGGGACGGGCGCACGAGTCCGAGGCGGTCGTACTGGCGCAGGGTCTGCGGGTGCATGGACGCCAGCTCGGCGGCCACGGAGATCACGAACAGCGGCTTGTCCGCGTCGAGAGCCATTGCACTCACGTTCCTTTCCAGATGATGGGGTTCCAGTGTCCCGGCGGGGGGACCCGGGAGCGTTCCCGGGTCCGCGGCGCGAGGCCGGGCCCGGAGCCGGCTCACGCGCCGGCGCGCTCCATGAGCTTGGCCCGAGGATCCTCGCCGGCGGTGGCGGCGGCGAAGTCCTCGACCGCCTTGCGGGAAGCCTCGTCGAGATCGGCCGGCACCGCCACCTCCACCGTGACGATCAGGTTGCCCTGGCCCTTGGACGAGTGCACGCCCTGGCCCTTCACGCGGAAGCGGCGTCCCGAGGACGTCCCGGCGGGGATGCGCAGCGACACGGTGCCTCCGGTCGGCTTGGGGACCTGCACGGTGGCACCGAGCGCGGCCTCCGGGAAGGAGATCGGCACCGTCACCTGGAGGTCGTCGGTGTCTCCCTTGCGGGAGAAGACGGGGTGGCCGCCGACCTTGACCGTGAGGATCAGATCGCCGGGGCCGCCCGGGCCGCTGTGGCCCTTGCCCCGCAGCTTGAGCTTCTGCCCGTCGCGCACGCCCTGCGGGACCTTGACCGTGGTGGTCTCGCCGTCGCCACGGCGCAGCCGCACCGTGGTGCCCTTGAGCATGTCGTCGAAGGAGATCAGCGTGGACGTGGTGAGGTTCTCGCCCTTGGCGGGCGGCTGAGGGGACTCGTAGCCGTCGAAGCCTCCGGCGCTGTAGCCCCCACCGCCGAAGCCGCCGCCTCCGAAGAGGTCCTCGAAGCTGAAGCCTCCACCGCCGCCGGTGGTGGTGTAGCGGGTGCGGGTGCGCCCGCCCCCTCCGAAGGCGTCGCCGAACAGGTCCTCGAAGCCCCCGCCTCCGGAGCCGCCGGCGAAGCGGGCGCCGGAGCCCATGGCGCGGATCTGGTCGTACTGCTGGCGCTCCTCAGGGTCTGCGAGGACGTCGTGCGCCTCGGAGATCTCCTTGAAGCGGGCCTCCGCCTCCGGGTCACCGGGGTGGCGATCCGGGTGATGCTTCTTGGCGAGCGTGCGGTAGGCCTTCTTGATCTCGGCGTCGGTCGCGTCCTTGGAGACGCCCAGAACGCCATAGAAGTCCTTGTCGATCCAGTCCTGACTGGCCATGACGCCTCCTTTCAGGGGCAGTTGACGGTGTCGGTGTGCGGCCGGCCCGCTTCTTCGGGGCCTGCCGGGGAGCTGACGGGGCCGCCCGCCGAGGCGGACGGCCCCGTCAGCTCAGGTGCTCGAGCCGCAGGCGGCGGCTCGGGGCGCGGTGCTCGTGAGCGCTCGGGCTCACTCGCCCGGGGCCACGGCCACCTGGGCCGCGCGCACCACGCGCCCGCCGACGCGGAAGCCGGAGCGCAGCACAAGCGAGACGTGATCCGCCTCGACGCCCTCGGCCGGCTGCTGCAGCACGGCCTCGTGCACGTTCGGGTCGAAGGCCTCCCCGACCGCGCCCACGCGCTCCAGACCGCTGCGCTGCAGCGTGTCCTCGAGCTTCTCGGAGATCCGCGCGAAGGGGCCGTCGGTGATCTCCCCGGCCTGGCGGCCGGCGTCGATGTCGTCGAGCACCGGGATCAGCGAGCCGATGACATCGGCGACGACGTGGTCGCGCAGCTGCTCGCGCTCGCGCGCGGTGCGGTTCTTGTAGTTCACGAACTCGGCCTGCAGGCGGCGCAGGTCCTCGAGGCGCTCGCGGGCGAGGTCATCGCCCTCGGGCTGCTGGTCCTGATCGGCCTGGCGGGCCTCCTCGGTCTGCTCCGCGCCCAGGACGTCCTCCGGGGTCAGCGGCTGCTCTGCCGAGGTCTGCTCCTGATCCTGAGCGGGCTGCTCGGAATCGCCGGGCTCCTGGCCCTGCGAGCGCGGATCCTCTGGGTTGGTGGTCATATCTGGCTCCTCAAGCGGTGGGTCGCCGTGCCCGGCCGCTCGGCCTGCGGCTGCGGCGCACGACGGGGTGCGGATGCGGGTGAGGCCCGCCCGGCGCCGTCGCAGGTCCGTCGCTGCTGGGCGACGGATCCTGCGCGGCGCTCGGGCGAGCCTCAGGTGCGGGTCACTTCGAGGAGGAGTCGTCCTTCTCATCGTCCACGACCTCGGCGTCGACGATGTCCTCGTCCTCGTCCTGAGCGGGCTGCTCGCCTGCGGCAGCGCCCTCGGCGCCGTCCTGCGAGTACACGGCCTCGCCGATCTTGCCCATGGAGCCCTGCAGCTTCTCGACGGCCGACTCCACGGCGGAGTCGTCGTCGCCCTCGAGCGCGGTCTTCACCGCGTCGATGTCCGCCTGGACCTCGGTCTTGACGTCGTCCGAGAGCTTCTCGTCGTTGTCCTTGACGAGCTTCTCGGTCGAGTAGGCCAGCTGCTCGGCGTTGTTGCGCATGTCCGCGGCCTCGCGGCGCTTCTTGTCCGACTCGGCGTTGGCCTCGGCATCCTTGACCATGCGATCGATGTCCTCCTGGGACAGCGAGGTGCCGCCGGTGATCGTCATGGACTGCTCGGTGCCGGTGCCCTTGTCCTTGGCGGACACGTGCACGATGCCGTTGGCGTCGATGTCGAAGGTGACCTCGATCTGCGGCACGCCGCGCGGGGCCGGCGCGATGCCGGTCAGCTCGAACGTGCCCAGGTTCTTGTTGTCCCGGGTGAACTCCCGCTCGCCCTGGAAGACCTGGATCGAGACCGAGGGCTGGTTGTCCTCGGCGGTCGTGTAGACCTGCGAGCGCTTGGTCGGGATGGCCGTGTTGCGCTCGATCAGCTTGTTCATGACGCCGCCCTTGGTCTCGATGCCCAGCGACAGCGGGGTCACGTCGATCAGCAGCACGTCCTTGCGGTCGCCCTTGAGCACGCCTGCCTGGATGGCGGCGCCGATCGCGACGACCTCATCCGGGTTGACGCTCTTGCTGGGCTCCTTGCCGCCCGAGAGCTCCTTGACCTTCTCCACGACCGCGGGCATGCGGGTCGAGCCGCCCACGAGGACCACGTGGTCGATGTCCGAGACCTTGATCCCGGCCTCCGAGATGACATCCCGGAAGGGCTTCTCCACGCGGGCCAGCAGATCCGAGGTCAGGGACTCGAACTTGGCGCGGGTCAGGGTCTCATCCAGGTGCACCGGGCCCTCGCTGGTGACGGAGAGGTACTGCAGCGAGATGTTGGTCGAGGAGGCGGAGGACAGCTCCTTCTTGGCCTGCTCGGCGGTCTCCTTGAGGCGCTGCAGGGCGATCTTGTCCTTGGACAGATCCGCGCCGGTCTTGGACTTCACCTGCTCCAGCAGCCAGTCGACGATGCGCTGATCCCAGTCATCGCCGCCCAGGCGGTTGTCGCCGGCGGTGGCCGCGACCTGGATGGTGGAGAAGTCGTCGTCGTCCTTGCCGACCTCCAGCAGGGAGACGTCGAACGTGCCGCCGCCGAGGTCGAAGACGAGGATGTTCTCGTCCTCCTTGCCCTTCTCCAGGCCGTAGGCCAGGGCAGCCGCGGTGGGCTCGTTGATGATGCGCAGGACGTTCAGGCCCGCGATCTCACCGGCCTCCTTGGTGGCCTGGCGCTCGGCGTCGTTGAAGTAGGCGGGGACGGTGATGACCGCATCCGTGACGTCGTCGCCCAGGTAGGACTCGGCGTCCGTCTTGAGCTTCATGAGCGTGCGGGCCGAGATCTCCTGCGGGGTGTACTTCTTGTCGTCGATCGTGGTCGTCCAGTCCGTGCCCATGTGGCGCTTGACCGAGGCGATGGTGCGATCGACGTTCGTGACGGCCTGTCGCTTGGCGACGGCGCCCACGAGGGTCTCGCCGTCCTTGGAGAAGGCGACGACCGACGGGGTGGTGCGGGCGCCCTCCGCGTTGGCGATGACGACGGGCTCGCCGCCCTCCAGCACTGCGACGCAGGAGTTGGTGGTGCCCAGATCGATGCCGACTGCTCGAGCCATGGTGGTTCCTCCTTCTGCCGAAGCCTCTGACGGGGCTTTCGGATCTGTTCTGCGGTGCTCAATCTGCGAGCGGTTGCCGGATCCTTCAGCCCCGGACGGCCTCTCGTTGAGCTTTCTGGACTCAAGTATAGCCCTGCCAACCTTCATGTCAAGAAGACTTGAGTCAGTTCGTATCAACTTTCCGATGTGCCCGTGCACTCCGCTGTCCCGCGCTCGTCAGGGCCCGCTCATACGCCGCACATGCATGCCGCCTACACTGGAGCGCATGTATCGCATCGCAGTCGTGTGCACCGGCAACATCTGCCGCTCGCCGATGGCCGAGTTCGCCCTGGCGCGCGAGCTCGACTGGGCAGGGCTCAGCGGGTCGGTGGCCGTGGACTCCGGCGGGATCTCGGACGAGGAGCACGGCAATCCCGTGGACCCCCGTGCCGCGCGCGTGCTCGAGCGCGAGGGCCTGGATCCCTCGGGGCACAGCGCACGCCAGGTCACCCCGCAGTGGCTCGAGGACCACGACCTCCTGCTGGCCATGACCCCGGACCATGCCCGCGCGCTGCGCGCCATGGCCCCGGAGGGCACCCAGGACCGGGTCCGCCTGTACCGCTCCTTCGATCCGCAGGCCGCCGAGCTGCCCGAGTCCGAGCAGGGCGTGGCCGATCCCTGGTATGGCGGGGCCGAGGGCTTCGAGACTACGTGGGAGATGGTCGTCGACGCGCTGCCGGGGATCGTCGAGCACGCCCGCGAACAGGCAGGGGCCTGAGCCATGCAGGACGTCGAGCTGCACATGGACCCCGCGATCGCCGAGCGCAACCCCTCGGGCATCGCCCTCATGCATCAGCTCACCGAGCCGATCCACCGGCCCCACCTCATCGGGATCGACGGGCGCTCCGGGGCGGGCAAGACCTCGCTGGCCGGGCAGCTCGCGCAGGTGCTGTCCGTGACCCGAGATGTCGTGGTCTTCCACCTCGAGGACCTCTACCCGGGCTGGGACGGCCTGGATCGGGGCATCGCCATGTACGAGGAGTCCATCCTCTCCCCGCTGCGCGACGGCCGGGACGCCTACTGGACGGCGTGGGACTGGCTGGCCGACTCGCCGGGCGGACCGCGGCTGACCCGTGCTGCGGAGATCGTGGTCCTGGAGGGTGTGGGAGCCTGCAGCGCACCGGCGCGAGAGGTCCTCGACGTCTCCGTGTGGGTCGAGCTGCCGGAGGCCCAGCGCCGGGAGCGCGCCCTGAACCGCGACAGCGGCTTCGAGCCCTACTGGGACATGTGGGCCCAGCAGGAGCTGGACTACCTGCAGCGCGATCCCGTGTGGGAGTCCGCCACCATCATCCAGCCCGGCCCCACCGGCTGAGCCCTCGGCCTCACTGCCAGATGAAGCGGTGGGTCCCCAGGAGCTCGGAGACCGCCGGCGCGGCCGCCGCTGCGGCCACGGCCGCCCCCAGCAGCAGCGCATCCGCGCGCCCGAAGCGCAGCGGACGGGCCCAGGTCCGATCCCTGGCATCCACCACGCCGCCGAAGCCGCGCACCTCCATGGTCACGGCCAGCCGCGAGGCCCGCCGCAGGGCCTGCACCAGCAGCCCGAACGCCCGCCCGCCGGCCTCGCGCAGCACAGCCGCAGGACGCCGGGAGCCGCCCACGCCGCGGGCGCGCCGCGCCGTCACGAGCACCTGCCACTGATCGATCATCACCGTCACCAGCCGCAGGCCCACGAGTGCGGCCAGCACGATCCGCACCGGAAGCCGCAGGGTGCGCGCCAGGCGATCGGCCAGATCGGTCGGATCCGTGCTCAGCAGCAGCATCACCCCCGGCAGCGCCAGGGCCAGGGCGCGCAGGGCGATCGCCGCACCGGCGGCCACCGAGCCGGACGTCAGCTGCAGCGGCCCAGCGGAGACCCACAGCTCGCCTCCGGCATCGGAGAGCACCGCGGTGCCCCACCCGGAGAGCACGGCGGCCAGCAGCAGCGGCCAGACCCGCAGCAGCACCGCGGACGGGCGCTGGCCGATCACCGCCAGGCCCACGAGCTCGACGGCCAGGATCAGCCCCGAGGTCACCGGATCCGCCGAGACCAGCAGCGCCAGGCTGAGCACGGCCACGGCGGCCAGCTTGGCCAGCGCGTCCCGTCGGGCGAGCACCCCGCGCTGGCGCCCAGGCGCGGTGGAGGGCTGCGTGCCGACCGCGCGCGGCACGGGCCGCACCGGGACCTCCCGAGCCGCCAGAGCGCGGATCAGCTCGGCGTCATGGGTCACGACCACCACGCAGCGACCCCGCTGCACCTGCTCGGCCAGCAGATCGACGACGGCCGCCCATGTCACGGCATCCTGGCCGAAGGTCGGCTCGTCGAGGATCAGGATCCGCGGGGCCGCGGCCAGCACCGTGCCCACCGACAGGCGGCGCTTCTGCCCGCCGGAGAGCGTGAACGGGTTGGCCTCGGCCAGCTCCGTCAGCCGCAGCCGATCGAGCAGCTCGTCCACGCGCCCGGCGATCTCCTCCTCCGGGACCCCGGCCCGGCGCGGGCCGACCGCGAGCTCCTCGCGCACCGTGCCGGTGAGGAACTGGTGCTCCGGCTCCTGGAAGACCGTGCCGATCCGCTCCACGAGCTCGGGACCGGACCACACCGAAGGATCGTTCGGGATCCCGTCGGCCAGAGCGTCGGCGGCGCGCACCGCACCGGAGGCGGGCACGAGCAGCCCGGCCAGGCTCAGCGCCAGCGTGGACTTGCCGGCTCCGTTGGGACCGGTCAGGGCCACGGCCGACCCGGCGCGCAGCTGGAGGTCGACCGGCAGGGCTGCGGGGGCTCCGGCCATCGAGTCCTCCGGAGCGGGCCGCCCCGAGCGCACGCGCCGTCGGCGCCTGGACAGCCGGCGCTGCGAGGGCTGCTCGCGCGAGACCTCCAGGGCCCCGGCACTCAGCAGCAGGCCGCCTGCCAAGGCCTCCGGCAGCAGCGGCTCGACCTGCGCCCCGGGAGTCCACACACCGGCTCGGCGCAGCTGCTCGGCGTAGGTTCCGTGGGCGTCGAGCAGCTGCGTCGGAGATCCGTCGGCCACCACGCCGCGCGGACCGAGGACCACCACGCGATCCACGAGATCGGCCCACACCTCGGTGCGGTGCTCGACCACCACCAGGGTGGCCCCGGTGTCCTCGACGACCGCCTCGACGGCCCGGCGCACCGTGGCCACGCCCTCGGGGTCCAGGTTGGCGGTGGGCTCGTCGAGCAGCAGCAGCCGCGGGCGCATGGCGGTGATCCCGGCCAGCCCCAGGCGCTGCTGCTGACCGCCGGACAGGGCGGAGGTGTCCCGGTCCGTGGAGATCTCGAGCCCCACGGAGTCCAGGGCGCGGTCCACGCGCGGGCCGATCTCGGCCGCCGGCACCGCGAGGTTCTCAGGCCCGAAGGCGACGTCGTCACCGGCCCGCGCCAGCAGGATCGAAGACTCCGGATCTTGCTGCAGCAGCCCCGTGACCGCGTCCCGCTGCGCCGCCGGGCGCCCGTCCACCAGCAGCTGCCCGCGGGGGCCGCTGCCCGCGCCGTCGTCGGTCTCGTCCTCGGTCTGGGGCAGCACCCCCGCCAGGGCGTGCAGCAGGGTGGACTTGCCCGACCCACTCGCCCCGAGCAGCAGGATCCGCTGACCGGCGGGGATCTGCAGGTCGAGGCCCTGCAGCGCGGGCTCGCCGCGGCCGTCGGGCTGCCAGCCGAAGCCGCGGGCCGTCACGCTCGCCCCAGCGGTGCGGACAGCCTCCGTCATCGCCCGGAGGCCAGGCCCGACAGGACACCGGTGGCACGCAGCGCGCGCACGAGCAGCCACATGGCAAGCCCGGCGATCACCGCGCCAGAGGCCGTGCCCAGCACGACGTAGACCGCCTGGTGAGCCCCCGGCCACTCGTAGTAGTAGAGGAGGCACTCGCTCAGCGTCCCGAGGGCGCCGGCCAGCGCCCCGGAGGCGATCGCCACAGCCGGTCCGAAGCGGCGGTAGCCGAAGGCCAGGAAGACGACCTCCGCCGCAGCGCCCTGGATCAGGCCGGAGATCACGACTGTGGCGCCGAACGTGGTGCCCAGCAGCCCCTGGAAGGAGGCGGCCAGCAGCTCGCAGGCCAGGGCCGCTCCCGGACGGCGGATGATCAGCGCGCCCAGCGGTCCGGCCAGCAGCCACCCGCCCACCAGCAGCCCGCCTGCCGGCGGGTAGCCGACGGTCAGCGCCTCGGAGACCGGGTAGACCAGCGACGACCAAGCCCAGAACAGGACACCGCTGGCGGCGGCCAGCACCGCGAGGACCACGAGGTCGAGCACGCGCCACCGCAGGCGGGAGCGGGAGCCGCGCTGCGGGGAGCGGGCGGCGCCATCCGGGCGCGGGTGGGGACCGCTCTGCGAGCGCGGATCGAGGCCGGGATCGGCGCTGCTGCGATCGGGGCTCAGCGGGTCGGTGCTGCGATGCTGCGTCATGGTGCTCCTCCTGGGGCATCGGGGGCGCCATGGCGTCCCGCTGATCAGGAGGGGAAGGATGCGTGCCGCGCTCGACGGCGGGGCCGGAAGGCGCCGATGCCGCTGCGCGACAGCACCCTCGAGATGCTCGACTCCCTTCGCCGGTGCTAACCGGAGCAGGTTCGAGGGTCTGCGGCGGACCGCACTCTCAGCGCCGTCGGGCGCTCCCCTGTCGTGTGCCTGAGATCCTACGCGAGACGCGGCCGCGATGCAGGTCGGCCGCTGCCACGCACGGAACGGAGGAAGGCGCCGGGAGCGGATGCTCCCGGCGCCTTCGCCATCGATCAGCAGGCCGCGCGCAGCGGCCAGCCCGGACCGGTCGAGATCAGCCGCGGCCCTTGGCCTTCTCCTGCGCCTTGAGCTCGGCCTTCTCGCGCTGCTCGGCGACCTGGCGGTTGACCAGGGTCCGCACGACCGTGGTCAGCACACCGCTGACCACGGCGAACAGGACGATGTCGAGCCAGCGGTCCTCACGGGGGTCGTCGCCCTTGGACGGGACCTGGCGGCCGGTGACCTTCTTCCACGTGGCGTCGAGGCCCTTTGTGGCGGCCTGCACGCCCAGCACGGACGCGCCGGTGCCGATGAGTCCCATGATCTTGGGGTTCATGTCATCTCCTACCCCGAGTGAGCCACTCGGGAGATCGCGGAACCGGCGCCTCAGCCGGCGCCGGAGGTTCGGTGCTCACCCTAGCGCGCTCGGCGAGCCGTTGCGGATCACGACGGGCGGTCCGCGCCGCCCTGCGACTCGGCGGTGTCGGCCTCGTCCAGGGCTGCGGCCAGGTCATCGGCGATCAGCGTCTCATCGAGCACGTGCTTGGTCCGATAGCTCGAGCGCCCCACCATGTGCGCCGAGACCGGCGCCGTGAGCAGCATCAGGGCCCAGCCCAGCAGGGCCAGCGGCAGCAGCGTCCACTCGCGGGAGTGGATCACCACGGCCAGCAGCATGCACAGCAGACCGAGCACCTGCGGCTTGGTGGCCGCGTGCATCCGCGACAGGACGTCCGGCAGCCGGATCAGGCCGAGGCCGGCCGTCAGGGACATGAGGCAGCCCACGAGCAGCAGCACGCCCACGACGATGTCGAGCACGAGGTCCATGGGATCCATCAGCGGTGTCCCTCCTTCTCGGACGGGGCGGGCTTCTGCATCGGGGCGGGCCGGTGATCCTGCTCGGCCCGCTCGCCCTCGACCGGCTCCTTGGTGGCGCCCTCATCGGTCTGGCCCGTCTTCCGTGGCCGCGTGGGCTGGACGAACCGCGCCACAGACACCGAGCCGATGAAGCCCAGCAGCGAGACGGTCACGATGACCATCATGTAGTCGGAGTGATCGCTCCAGACCATCTCCAGGGCGATCGCGGCGACCACCACGGAGAGCAGGACGTCGCTGGAGAGCACGCGGTCCAGCAGCGAGGGTCCCTTCACCAGTCGGTACAGCACGCCGGCGGCCCCACCGGCGAGCATCACGAGGCACACGGCCATGACGATGGTGCTCATCGGCTCTGCTCCTCATCCCGTCGTTCGGCCTTCGATCTGTGGGCGTAGCCCGCCCAGCTGCGCAGCACGGCCCGGGGGTTGAGTCCACGGCCCTTCTGGGCGTCCTCGCGCCGCAGCGCGGCGTAGTCCTCCGGAGAGCCCATCATGCGGATCCAGGCAGCCTCGGTGTTGCGCACGGACTCCCGGAAGTGCTCGATGTCCTCGTCGTCGTGCACGTCCAGGACGTGGAAGTAGAGGGTCGCGTTCGGACGGTCCACCTCCAGCAGCACCGAGCCCGGGATCAGTCCCATGGTGCTTCCGGTGGCCGTGAGGATCAGATCGGAGTGCGAGCGCATCTGCACGGCGGTCACCGACGAGGAGGCCCTGGGCCCATGGGCGATCACGGTCCACATGACCTCGAAGCTGGCGCGGATGACCTGCCACAGGAAGGTGACGAACAGGGTCACGGCGTGCAGCACGTTGAAGCGGCTGGACAGCTGCACGGGCGGCAGTGCCAGCGCCCGGGTGACCAGCAGGGACAGCACGAGTCCCACCAGGAGGTTCTTGGCCGTCAGCTCGCCCCACAGCACGGCCCATACGAGCATGAGCCACAGGATCAGGGGGATCTCCACGGCCCAGCGGTGCTCGCGCCGCCGGGGCCGGGCGGATGAGGACCCGCGGGATGTCGCTGTCGAGCTCACTGATCTGCCTCCTCGGACTGCTCGGAGCCCTGCCGCTGCGCGTCGGCCTCGGCCGAGGGCCGCGAATCCGTGCCGTCGTAGACCTCGCGCTGGATGCCGGCGCCGCTGTCCTCGCCCACATCCTCCCCGTACTGCTCGCCCTCCGGCACGCTCGGTGCGGCAGGGTCGTCGGAGCTCGGGTCCTCGCCGTCGTCCACGACGCCGCGCGGTCCCGATTCGTCGCCGAAGACCGCCTCGACGTAGCGCTCGGGGTGCATGAGGTTCTCCGCGGCGTTGTCGGCCACCGAGAACAGCGGTCCCGCGAAGACCGTGAGGGCGACCCCGACCGCCACGAGCATCCCGGTGGGCATCACCATGAAGAACGGCATGAGCTGCACGTTGCTGCGACCGGCCCACCGGCCGCCGCCCTCGGCCTCCATGGACACCGAGGCGGCGCTGCGGGGCCCGTGCTCCCGTGCCTCGTCCCGGGAGACCAGCAGGACCGGATCCGGGTAGTCGGCGTCGTCGGGGGCGCGCAGGAACGCCTTGTTCCAGATGCGCATCAGGGCCATCAGCGTCAGCAGCGAGGTGAGCACGGAGCCGGCGATCACGACCCAGATGGCCCAGCCGCCCTGGTCGGTGCCCGCCTGGATCAGGCCCACCTTCCCCAGGAAGCCGGAGAACGGCGGGATGCCGCCCAGGTTCAGCGCGGGGATCATGAACAGCAGGGCCAGCAGCGGTGACAGCCCGACCAGACCGCCCAGGCGGTCCGTATTGGTCGACCCGCCCCGGCGCTCGATCAGACCGGCCACCAGGAACAGGCTGGTCTGGATGATGATGTGGTGGACCACGTAGTAGAGCACCGCGGCCAGCGCGGTCTGCGAGCCGACCGCGATGCCGAAGATCATGTAGCCGATGTGGCTGACCAGCGTGAACGACAGCAGTCGCTTGATGTCGATCTGGGCCAGCGCTCCCAGGATGCCCACGACCATGGTGAGCAGGGAGACCCACAGCAGCAGCTGGTCCGCTCTGTCCCCGGGGAACAGCAGCGTCTCCGTGCGGATGATCGCATAGACGCCGACTTTGGTGAGCAGTCCCGCGAACACGGCCGTGACGGGTGCCGAGGCCGTGGGGTAGGAGTCGGGCAGCCAGAACGACAGCGGGAAGACCGCGGCCTTGATGCCGAAGGCGATCAGCAGCATCAGGTGCAGCTGCATCTGCGTGCCCACCGGCAGATCGCCGAGCTTCACGGCCAGATCCGCCATGTTCACGGTGCCGGTGGCCGCGTAGATCATCGCGATGGCGATCAGGAACAGGACCGAGGAGATCACGGAGACGACCACGTAGGTCACGCCGGCCCGGATGCGCTGGGCCGTGCCGCCCATGGTCATCAGGACGTAGGAGGCCATCAGCAGGATCTCGAAGCCCACGTACAGGTTGAAGAGATCACCCGCCAGGAACGCGTTCGAGACGCCTGCGACCAGGATCAGGAACGTGGGGTAGAAGATCGAGATGGGGCCGTCGTCGTCGCCGTCGGCGATGCCCTGCCCGGTCGCGAACAGCAGCACCGCCAGCGAGACCAGGGTCGAGACCACGAGCATGATGGCCGAGAGCTGGTCCACGACCAGCACGATGCCGAACGGGGCCTGCCACCCGGCGATGTTGATCGAGGTGGGGGCCGACTCCCATGCCGTGGCCAGCACGAGGCACTCGGCCAGCAGCGTCAGCGACAGCGACACGATCGCCACGAAGCGCTGGGCCCGGTTGCGGCGCACCAGCACCAGCGACAGCGCCGCGCCCAGGAAGGGCAGGACGATGGCCAGCGGAGCGAGCTGGATGATGTCGAAGCTCACCGCCGTCCCTCCTTGCGCTGACGCCGCCGCTCAGCGGACTCATGCTCCCTGCGGTGGCGTGCCAGCTCCTCGGCCCTCTCCTTCTCGTGCTTGTCGATCTCGTCGTCGTCGAACTCCGAGTCCTCCTCGGGCACCTCGGCGTCCAGCTCCTCGTCGTACGACGACTGGACTGCCACGCGGCGGTCCTCGGCGTCGTCAGTGATCTCATCGCGATGGGAGAGCACCCAGGAGCGGTAGATCATGCCGAGCAGGAACGCGGTGATCGCGAAGCCGATCACGATCGCCGTGAGCACGAGCGCCTGCGGCAGCGGGTCCGAGTAGGCCCTCGGGTCCAGACCTGAGTCGTAGAGCGGCGAGCGCCCTGGCAGCCCTCCGGTGTGCAGCAGCAGCAGGTTGGTGCCGTTGGTCAGCAGCATGATGCCCAGCAGCACGCGGGTCAGCGAGCGCTCGAGCAGCATGTAGACGCCCACGGCGTAGAGCACGCCCATGACCACCAGCATGGTGAGGTTCAGGCTCATCGTCGTCCCTCCCCCGTCCGGTCGTCATCGGTGCTCGTGCGCTTGCCGGCGCTGAGGATCTGCTGCCGGTCCATGCCCCCGCCGCCGAAGTCCTTGAGGTCGGTCTCGGAGACGGTGACGTCCTGCGTGGCGTCGCTCTTGGTCAGGTCGACGTCGTCGCTGGCCTCTTCGCGCAGGACGGTGATCGCCCCGGTGCTGCCCGGGTCCGAGGAGGGGCGGCGCACCACGCGGATGCGGGCACCGCCGCGACCGGCGGCACGACGACGGCGGCGCAGCGCCTCGTCCTCGGTGTGCCGATCGATCTGCCCGCCGAGCGAGCGCAGGACGTCCAGGACCATGCCCACGACCACCAGGTAGACGCCGACATCGAAGATCATGGCGGTCACGAACTTCACCTCGCCGATGATCGGCCAGGTCCACTCGAACGTGTAGCTCTGCATGATCGAGCCGCCGAAGAAGATCGGGGCTATGGCGTAGACCGCGGCAATGGCCAGGCCCAGGCCCAGCATGGTGCCCGCGTTGATGGGCGTCGAGCGCCACAGCTCGTAGCGCCCGCCCGCGAGATAGCGCAGCGTGAGCGCCAGACCGGCGGTCAGGCCGCCGGCGAATCCGCCGCCGGGGAGGTTGTGACCGGCGATCAGGAAGTACAGCGAGACCATGATGATCGTGTGGAACAGCAGCCGGGTCACGATCTCGAGCACGATCGAGCGCCGCTCCGGGGACAGCGTGCGCCCGGCCACTATGTAGGGATCGTCCTCGTCGCCGCGGAAGGACCGCGAGGCGCGGTCGAACTCGGTCTCGAAGCTGCGCGCGGTGATCTCGGCGCGCTGGCGGATCTGGCGGATCTGCCCGGTGCTGGGCTGAGCCGTGGCGTGCGGGCGGTCCCGGCGCCCGAGCACGAAGATCAGCGAGGCGATGCCGGTGGCTGCCAGGACCAGCACGGAGATCTCCCCGAACGTGTCCCACACGCGGATGTCCACGAGCAGCACGTTCACGACGTTCGCGCCGTCGCCCTCCTCGTAGGCCAGCCGCGGCATGGCGAACGAGACCGGGGACTCGGTGCGCGAGGCCATGGAGAAGGCCGCCAGCAGCATCATGAAGCCGCCGAAGAGGATCGCGATGATGGCCCGCGGCAGGCGGGTGCGATCGGCCTTGCGGTCCCACACGGGCGCCGGCAGGGTCCGCAGCGCCAGCACGAAGGCCACCAGGGCGATGGTCTCCACGAGGGTCTGGGTCAGCGCGAGGTCCGGAGCGCCCTGCAGGGCGAAGGTCAGCGCCAGGCCGTAGCCCGTCACGGAGACGAGCAGCACGGCCAGGAAGCGCTTGCCCGCGCGCAGCACGGCCAGGCACGCGCCGATGATCAGCGCGGCCGCCACGAGCTGTCCCCACGAGTCCGCGATGCGCATGGAGCCCAGCGGCGGGGTCTCGTAGAGGAACAGGACGGTGACCGGCACGACGATCGCCGTGATCAGGATGACCGAGAGGTAGAAGCTCAGCGAGCCCCTCTGGGTCTTGCCCGTGACCCACACAGCCAGCTTGTCCAGGGAGTCGATGACCTCGCGGTAGATCCGCTCGGCCGGGGTCATGTGCGGCAGGGAGTGCAGCACCGCGGCCAGCGTGCGGCGATTGGCGTGCATGAGGAGCCCGAGCGCGATGATCCCCAGCGAGATCAGCAGCGCGCCGTTGATGCCGTGCCACAGCGCCAGGTGCAGCGTGGCCTCGCCGGCGAACTCGCCCACCCAGGGCAGCAGCGAGTGCTCGACCGGTCCGGGCACGAAGCCGTAGACGATCGTCAGGACGGTGAGCACCACGGCAGGGGCCACGAAGGAGCGGGCTGCGTGGTGGGCCGGGGTGCGCATGGGCCGGCCGTCCTCGCCCGTGGGCAGCTGGGCGAACGCGCTGCGCTTGACCCCGAAGGCGCCCCACACGAAGCGGGCCGAGTACACGACGGTGAACACCGAGCCGAGGATCACGCCGAGCAGGCGGATCCAGGCCAGGGCGTCTCCCGTGTCCGCCTGGACGTCGTGGAGCAGGGTGCCGAGCACGGCCTCCTTGGCCACGAAGCCCCCGAACGGCGGGACGCCTGCCATCGAGGCCGCCGCGATGATCGCCACGACCAGCAGGACGGGCATCTGGCGACCGACCTCGGAGAGCTTGCGGATGTCTCGGGTGCCGGTCTCGTGGTCGATGATCCCGACCGTGAGGAAGAGGGTCGCCTTGAACAGCGCGTGGCCCACGAGCAGCGCCATGCCGGCCAGGGCGGCGTCGGGGGTGCCGACGGACAGGACCAGGATCATGAAGCCCAGCTGGGACACGGTGCCGTAGGCCAGCAGCAGCTTGAGGTCGTACTGGCGCATGGCGACCCAGCCGCCGAAGACCATGGTGCCGACGCCCAGCGTGAGCAGCATGGGCTGCCAGGCGGCGGTGTCCGAGTAGCCCGGGGCCAGCCGGGCCACCAGGTAGACGCCGGCCTTCACCATGGAGGCGGCGTGCAGGTAGGCCGAGACGGGCGTGGGGGCGGCCATGGCCTCGGGCAGCCAGAAGTGGAACGGGATCAGCGCCGACTTGGTTACAGCGCCCACGAGCAGCAGCGCGATCGCGACGTCGATGATCGGCCCGTGCGAGGCCAGCTGCGGACCCATGGCCACGAGCTCGGAGATCCGGTAGGTGCCGGCGCTCTGCCCCAGCAGGATGACGCCCACGAGCATGGTCAGGCCGCCGGCGGTCGTGATGATCAGGGCCTGCATGGAGGCGCGACGAGCCGAGAGCCGGACGCGGGCATACCCGATGAGCAGGAACGACAGGACGGTCGTGATCTCCCAGAAGATGAACAGAAGCAGGAGATCATCGGCCACGACGAGCCCGTACATGGCCCCGGCGAAGGCGACCAGCTGCGCGCCGAAGGAGCCCGTGTCCGGAGAGTCCTCCGAGAAGTAGCGGGCGCAGTAGGCCAGCACGAGCGCACCGATGCCCAGCACGATCAGCGACATCACCCACGCCAGGGAGTCGGTGCGCAGGGCGATCGCCAGGTCCATGGTGGGCAGCCAGGGGATCACCTGCTGCCACTGCCCGGAATGCGCGGCCCCGCCCTGCAGCAGCACCCAGATGAACGAGGCCGCCGGCACCGCCGCGATGACGTAGAAGGCGGACCGGCCGAAGCGGGTGAACAGGAGCGGTGCGAGCAGAGCGATGGCTGCGTGGGCTATCAGCACTGCCAGCACGTGCGCCTCCGTTGCGGCTCGAGGAGTCGACGACCAGCGGCTCTGCAGGCCGGCCGATCGGTCGAGGGACCGGCGACGAGGGCAGCGGCTCGTAAGTCGTCTTGCGGGGTCGTCTTGCGGGGAACTGCCCAGCAGACTACCAACTCGCCGGCAGGCCCCGCCGTGCCCAGGGCCACCTTCACCTTGTCGCGAAATCGTCCGACGGCCGCCGTCACCCCTAGTCTTCAGCATCATGGAATCCACTGCGCGGCCCGCGGCCGTCGATCCGACGGTTCCCCCTGCTCCGCTGTCCCCCGCCGGGCCCGGCGCCCTGCGCTCCTGGTACCTCTACGACGCCGCGATCTCCGTGATCGATGCGCTGATGATCACGTTCGTCTTCGGGACGTACCTGACGTCAGGGTCCTTCGGCAGCACCGAGCACGCCACGCAGATGCTGTCCCGGGGAACGGTCGTGGCCGCGGTGATGATCGCCGTGGCGGCTCCGCTGATCGGCTGGCTCTCCGACCGCAGCGGCCGCCGATCGACCGGCATCGCCGTGTTCACAGGGATCTGCGCGGCGTGCACGGCAGCCTGCTTCCTCGTGCGCCCCGAGGAGCAGCTGCTCATGCTCGGCGTCGTCCTGCTCAGCGCCGCCAACGCGGCCAAGGAGCTCGCCGTCGTGGACTACTACGCGGCCCTTCCCGGGCTGACCTCCCCGGAGTCGATCGGACGCGTCAGCGGACGCGGCTGGGCTGTCGGCTACATCTTCTCGATCCTGGCCACCGCGTTCGTGCTGTTCGGCTTCATCACGCCCGGCTTCGTGGGGCTGCCCACGGACGAGGCCCTCAACGTCCGGGCGGTCGCCCTGTTCTGCGCCGTGTGGTGCGTCGTCCTGGCTGTCCCGCTGATCGTGAGCCTGCGCCGCATCGAAGTCCGGTGTCCCAGCCACCGGGTCCCGGGCACCGGCGGCGGAGCTCTGGCTCCCTACCGGGAGATCGTGCGCATGGTGGTCCACCTCTGGCGCACAGATCGTCGGGCGCTGCACTTCCTCGCGGCCTCGGCCGTGTTCCGCGACGGCCTGTCCGCCGTGTTCGCCTTCGGCGGCCTGATCGCTGCGGGGACCTTCGGGTTCAGCCTCACCGAGGTCATGATCTTCGCGATCGCGGGCAACCTGATCGCGGGCCTCGGTGCACTGCTGGGCGGCCAGCTCGACGACCGCCTGGGTCCCAAGCCGGTGATCGTCGCCGCACTGGCCCTGGTCGCCGTGGCCGGCACCGCCCTGATGCTGCTCGAGGGCAAGGGGGCCTTCTGGGTCTGCGGCCTGGCGCTGTGCGTGGCGGTCGGCCCGGCCCAGGCCTCGTCGCGGTCCTATCTGGGGCGGCTGACCACCGAGGGCACGGAGGGCTCCCTCTACGGGCTCTACGCCACGACCGGGCGTGCGGTGAGCTTCCTGGCCCCACTGCTGTTCGGGACGGCCATCGGCGTCTTCGGTGAACAGCGCTACGGGATCCTGGGCATCGTGGCCGTCGTCCTGCTGGGCCTTCTCATGATGATCGGGCTGCCCACGCGGCCCCGGCCCGCCGTGGCCGCCGCCGAAGCGGTCTCCACCGCGCACACCGCCTGAGTCCTGCAGCATGCGGCTGCGCACAGCAGCCCGCACCGCCCGAGTGCTCCTCAGCGCGGCAGCTGCGTGCGGTGGAAGCTCAGGTGCGAGCGCGAGGCCGTGGGTCCGCGCTGGCCCTGGTAGCGGTTCTGGTGATCCCCCGTGCCGTAGGGCTCCTCGGCGGACGACGACAGCCGGAAGAAGCACAGCTGCCCGACCTTCGAGCCCGGCCACAGCTTGATCGGCAGCGTGGCCATGTTGGACAGCTCGAGGGTCACGTGCCCCGAGAAGCCCGGGTCGATGAAGCCCGCGGTCGAATGCGTCAGCAGGCCCAGGCGCCCCAGCGAGGACTTGCCCTCGAGCCGGGCGGCGATGTCGTCGGGCAGGCTCACGCACTCGTAGGTGGAGCCCAGCACGAACTCGCCGGGATGCAGCACGAAGGGCTCCTCCGGATCCACCTCCACGAGCCGGGTCAGCCCCGGCTGCTCGATCGACGGGTCGATCACGGCGTGCTTGTGGTTGTCGAAGAGCCGGAACCATCGATCCAGGCGGACGTCGATGCTCGAGGGCTGGATGAGGTCGAGGTCGCAGGGCTCGAGCCGGACCCGCTGGGCCTCGAGCTCGGCGCGGATATCGCGATCGGAGAGCAGCACGGCTGCCACGGTAGTCCACGCGGGCGCCCGACGCATTGGCGCCGTGTCGTGGACTGCGCTAGAGTCGGCGTTCGTCGCGCGGCTGTAGCTCAATGGTAGAGCGCACGCTTCCCAAGCCTGATACGCGGGTTCGATTCCCGTCAGCCGCTCTCTCGTCGGCCTGCGCCGACCGCGCCCGCAGACCCTCCGGTCTGCGGGCGCTTCTCATCGGAAAGGCCCGTCCCGCTGCGGACGGGGCGCTTCGTGCGGCCGCAGCCCCGACGCCACACGCATATGCCGTCAGCGGCATCCGAGCTTCCCCGCACCCCTGCTCGCGTCTCGTGAAAGGCAGCCATGCTGCGCACCATGTTCACCGGCAAGATCCACCGCGCGACCGTGACCCACGCGGATCTGCACTACGTGGGCTCCGTGACCGTCGACCTGGACCTGCTCGAGGCCGCCGACATCCTCCCGGGCCAGCTGGTCCACATCGTCGACATCACCAACGGGGCGCGCCTGGAGACCTACACGATCCCCGGCGAGCGCGGCTCGGGCGTGATCGGCATCAACGGCGCCGCCGCCCACCTCGTGTCCGTGGGCGACCTCGTGATCCTGATGGCCTACGCCCAGATGGACGACCAGGAGGCCCGCACGTACGAGCCGCATGTCGTCCATGTGGATGCCGGCAACCGCATCGTGCACCTGGGACAGGACCCCGCCGAGGCCGTCGTCGGGGACGTGAAGACCCCCGATCACGCCGTGAGCTCCCCGGACGCGCGCGCCGAGCTGGGCGAGCGCGGCTGAGATGGCCGGGGTCCTCGCGGGATTCGCGGTCATCTGGATCATCATCCTGGTGGGGGCCATCGTCTACCGCGCGGGGATCCTGGGCGATGCCGGCCAGCGCTCCCTGAGCGCCTTCTCCTTCTGGGTGGCCTCCCCCTGCCTGCTGTTCCTGACGGTCTCCGGGGCGGACGTCTCCCAGATCTTCTCCGCCCCGCTGCTCGTGGCCCTGGTCTCCGCCTGGGCCACCGCCTCGCTGTGGTGGGGCTTCGCCTTCGCACGGCGCGCCCTGCGGCGGCGGGATCAACGGGATCGGGCCGCGCAGAGCCTCCCCTCGGCCGACGACGACGGCAGCTCCATCGAGCGCCGCGGCGCCCAGGGCGGACGCGCGCGGCTGGGCTCCGTGATCATGTCCGGACAGTCCGCCTCGATGGTCAACTCCGCCAACCTGGGCATCCCGCTGACGACCTTCGTGCTCGGCGATGCCTCGGCCGTCGTGCCCGTGATCCTGTTCCAGCTGGCGATCTACACGCCCATCTACCTGGCCCTCATGGACATCGCAGTGCTCGGGCGCCGCCCGAACCCGCTGTCGCTGCTGCGCTCTGTGGCCACGAATCCCATGATCCTGGGCTCGCTGCTCGGCGTGGTCTTCTCGGCCACCGGCTGGCAGCTGCCGACCGTGGCCCACCAGCCGATCGAGCTGATCTCCGGGGCGGCCATCCCGTGCATGCTCGCCGCGTTCGGGATGTCGCTGGTCTCCCACCGCCCGCTGCAGGGCACTCGCGCCCACCGCCAGGAGGTCGCGCTGCTCTCCGCGCTGAAGCTGATCGCCCAGCCCGTCCTGGCCTGGCTGTTCGGCCTCGCCCTGGGCCTGGACCCCGCCATGCTCTACGGCGTGGTCCTGATGGCGGCGCTGCCGACGGCGCAGAACGTCTATGTGGCGGCCGTGCGCTATCGCAGCGCTGAGGCCGTGACCCGCGACGTCGTGCTCGTGACCTCCGTGGCCGCCATGGGGACCATGGCCGTCGTGGCCCTGCTGCTCGCCTGAGCCGCCCCCGTTCACCTGCCGTTGCGCGACTTTCGGGGACTCGCCCAGATGATTGTGTGCCAATTCACATCTGGGAGTATTCTGGGCCGTGGAGGTGCCTGCCGTGTCCACGGTGCGCCTCGCACGAATCGAGCACACGGAGGAACCTCGTGAGAGCAGAGCACCATCGGCGAAGGCTGCGCACCGCAGCGCTCGCCTCGATCGGAGCACTGATGCTGGCGGGCTGCGCATCGGATGATGGCGGTCCCACCGAGCTGACGTGGTACATCAACCCGGACAACGGGGGGCAGGCCACGATCGCCGAGCAGTGCTCCGCGGACTCGGGCGGGAAGTACACCATCACCACCTCGCTGCTGCCGCGCGATGCCGCCACGCAGCGCGAGCAGCTGGCCCGCCGCCTGGCTGCCGGCGACAGGTCCATGGACATCATGTCCCTGGACCCGCCCTTCATCCCCGAGCTGGCCGAGCCGGGCTTCCTGGCCGCACCGCCGCAGGAGCTCGTGGAGACAGCTACGCAGGACACCCTCGAGGGCGCCCAGGCCGGTGCGCAGTGGGACGGCGAGTACGTCTCCATCCCGTTCTGGGCCAACACGCAGCTGCTGTGGTACCGCAAGTCCGTGGCCGAGGCCGCCGGGCTGGACATGACCCAGCCCGTGACGTGGGAGCAGATCATCACGGCCGCGAAGGACCAGGACAAGTACCTGGGAGTGCAGGGCGTGCAGGGCGAGTCCATGACCGTGTGGGTCAACAGCCTCGTGGAGTCCGCCGGCGGCTCGATCGTGGAGGGCGACCCCGCCTCGGTCGACACCCTGGAGCTCGCGCTCGATTCCGAGGCCGGGGGCAAGGCCGCAGGCATCGTCGGGACGATCGGCGAGGAGGGACTGGGCGGTCCGGGCATCGACACCCAGGACGAGAACGCCGCCATGGAGCAGTTCCGCGGCGAGAAGGGCTCGTTCATGGTCAACTGGCCGTTCATCTACTCCGCCACCCAGGGCGCTGTCGCGGAGGGCTCGGTCGAGCAGTCCGTGATGGACGACATCGCCTGGACCACCTGGCCCCGCGTGGACGCGGACACCCCGTCGGCTCCCCCGCTGGGCGGCATCAACCTGGGCGTGGGCGCCAGCTCCGAGAACCAGGACCTGGCATGGGAGGCCATCGAGTGCATCTCGGACCCGGCCAACCAGGCGCAGTACATGGTCTCCGACGGCAACCCCGCCTCCTCCTCCTCTGCCTACGAGGACAAGGCCGTGCAGGAGGCCTACCCCATGTACGAGGCTATCCGCGAGTCCCTGGACAGCGCCGCCCCGCGCCCGCAGACCCCGTACTACAACGAGATCTCCTCCGGCATCCAGCAGGAGTGGACCCCGATCCATGAGGTCAACGAGAACACCCCGGCGAACTCGCAGGAGTTCATCGACTCCGTCCTGAAGGGAGAGTCGCTGCTGTGAGCACCTCGACTCAGGGCCGCCGACGGCCCGCCTCCGCCCCGGTCTCCGACCGGCTGAAGTCCGAGCGCCGCCTCGGCTGGCTGCTGGCCGGACCGGCCTTCGCGGTCATGCTGCTGGTGACCATGTACCCCATCATCCAGGCGCTGTTCGACTCGCTGTTCTCCTACCGCCTCACGGCCCCGGATGACCGCGAGTTCATCGGCCTCCAGAACTACTGGACGGTCCTCACGGACGGTGTGTTCTGGAAGGACCTGTGGGTCACGTTGCTCATCACGCTCGTGACCGTCGCCGTGGAGCTCGTGCTCGGCTTCGCGCTGGCGCTGGTCATGCACTCGGCGATCAAGCAGCTGCGCGGCCTGCTGCGCACCGTGATCCTGGTGCCCTACGGCATCATCACGGTCGTGTCGGCCTTCGCCTGGTTCTACGCCTTCGACATCAACACCGGCTACGTGAACTCGTGGTTCGCCTGGCTGCCGGTCATCGGCCCGGACTTCAACTGGTTCGGCCAGAGCTGGTCCGCGCTGCTGGTGATCATGGCCTCCGAGATCTGGAAGACCACGCCGTTCATCTCCCTGCTGCTGCTCTCGGGCCTGGCGCAGGTGCCGAACGAGCTCGGCGAGGCCGCCAGGGTCGACGGCGCCGGCTGGTGGGAGCGCATGGTCAAGGTGACCATCCCCTCCATGAAGGCCGCCATCATGGTCGCGGTCGTCTTCCGCGCCCTGGATGCCTTCCGCATCTTCGACAACATCTACATCATGACCAACGGCCAGTACGGGACCGAGTCGCTGTCGCTGCTGGCCTACCGCACCTCGATCACCCGTCTGGAGATCGGCCTCGGCTCGGCGATCTCCGTGATCCTGTTCATCTGCGTCCTGCTGATCGCCGTCGTGGCCATCAAGGGCTTCAAGGTGGATCTCACCGGAAGGAAGGGCTGATCCCATGACCGGCAAGCAGAAGCTCGGCTGGGCGGTCATCACCGTCCTCGTCCTCGTGTGGTGCCTCTTCCCGGTGCTCTCGATCCTCATGAACTCCTTCAAGTCCGCCTCGGACCTGACCTCGGGCGGGTTCATCCCCACCCAGTTCACGTGGGAGAACTACGAGATGATCTTCGTGGGCTCGGCCCAGGACCTCTTCGTCCCGGCGCTGCGCAACTCGATCGGCATCACGCTGATCGCCACGGCGATCGCCGTGGTGCTGGCGACCCTGTGCGCCTACGCCATCGCCCGCCTGGACTTCCGCGGCAAGTCCCTGATCCTCACGACCTCGCTCATGGTCTCCATGTTCCCCGTCGTGTCGATCGTGACCCCGCTGTTCAACATGTGGCGCCAGATCGGGCTCTACGACACCTGGCTGGGCCTGATCCTGCCGTACCTGTCGCTGACCCTGCCGATCTCCATCTGGACGCTGGCGGCCTACTTCCAGCAGATCCCGTGGGATCTGGACTCCGCGGCCCAGGTCGACGGCGCCACCACCCTGCAGTCCTTCCGCAAGGTGATCGTGCCCATGGTGACCCCGGGCATCTTCACGACCGCGATCATCGCGTTCTTCATCGCCTGGAACGACTTCGTGTTCGGCATCGGCCTGACCTCGACCTCGGCGGCCCGCCCCGTGCCGGCCGCACTGGGCTTCTTCACCGGCGCCTCGCAGTTCGAGGACCCCGCCGGCGCCATCTCCGCCGCCGCGATCGTGGTCACCATCCCGGTGGTCCTGCTGGTGCTGCTGTTCCAGCGCCAGATCGTCGCCGGCCTCACCCAGGGCGCCGTCAAGGGCTGACCCCCGGCACGGACCCGAAACCACACTTCCTCCCCACGAGAGGCGCACAGCACCATGGCATCCATCACCATCGACAATCTCGTCAAGAAGTACGACGACGGCTTCCCCGCCATCAAGGGCGTCAGCATCGACGTCGCCGACGGCGAGTTCCTGATCCTCGTCGGCCCGTCCGGCTGCGGAAAGTCCACCCTCCTGCGCATGGTCGTGGGTCTGGAGGACATCACCGACGGCGAGCTGCGGATCGACGGGACCCGCGTCAACGAGAAGCAGCCACGAGAGCGCAACCTCTCGATGGTCTTCCAGAACTACGCCCTGTACCCGTTCCTGACCGTGTACGAGAACATCGCGTTCCCGCTGCGCCTGGCCAAGGGCTCGGACAAGCTCTCCGAGGACCAGATCGACGCCAAGGTCCGCGAGGCCTCGCGCCTGCTGGATCTCGACGATCACCTGGAGCGCAAGCCCGGCAACCTGTCCGGCGGTCAGCGCCAGCGCGTGGCCATGGGCCGCGCGATCGTGCGCGAGGCCGACGCCTTCCTGTTCGACGAGCCGCTGTCCAACCTGGACGCCAAGCTGCGCGGTCAGATGCGCACCGAGATCGCGCAGCTGCAGCGCCGTCTGGGCATCACCTCGCTGTACGTGACCCACGATCAGACCGAGGCCATGACCCTGGGCGACCGCGTGGCTGTGCTGAAGAAGGGCGAGCTGCAGCAGATCGCCTCTCCGCGCGAGCTCTACGAGCAGCCCGTCAACCTGTTCGTGGCCGGGTTCATCGGCGCCCCGTCGATGAACTTCCTGCCGGCCCGTCGCAACGGCGACGTCTTCGTGACCCCGCTGGGCGAGATCCCGGTCCCGGCCCACGCCCAGGGCCGTCTGGACTCGGCCGGCGAGCTGCTCGTGCTGGGCGTGCGCCCGGAGCACTTCGCGGATGCCCGCGACGTCGCCGACACCCCGTGGTCGGCCAAGGGCGCCACGTTCGATGCCGAGCTCTCGCACACGGAGTGGCTGGGCAACCAGCAGTACGGCTACGTGCAGTTCGAGCAGGACCGGGACGTCAAGGACAAGCTCGACGAGCTCGCCCGCGACCTGGACGCCGATGAGATGCCCGCCCAGGTGGTCGTCGAGCTGCCCGCCAGCTCGCGCGTGCGCGGCGGCTCGCAGGCCAGGCTGTGGCTGAACACCTCCAAGATGCACGTGTTCGACCCGCAGACCGGCGAGAACCTCACCCGCGACGAGGAGGCCGGTGCCGAGCTGACCCGCGAGGCCAACGAGGAGCGCAAGGCCGACATCGCGCGGATGCGCGACCAGCAGGCCTGACCCGCCTCCTGCCTGACGACAGCGGCCGGTCCTCCCCTCACGGGAGGACCGGCCGCTGTCGTCGTGCCGGGTCGCAGGGTGGCCGTCCGCCTGATTCCCGCACGGCGATCCGGCGGGGCCGGCGGCTCAGCCCTGGTTCCAGGCCATCCACACCAGCAGCAGAACCGCGGCGATCGCCGCCAGACCCGTGAGCAGGGGACGCAGCCACGGGAAGCGCATGAAGGGGCCCACGAGCCGCGGCCAGGTCTTCGCCATGTGCGCTGGGCTGGCCTGGGCGAAGCGCTCCGTCTTCACCCCCAGGTGCTCCACGAGGCGGTCGATGGACTTCCGGTCCCAGATCGTCCCGTCCATGCGGAACAGGCGCCGCCCCGCGTCGTCGGCCGCCCACAGGTAGGGCCGAGCGACGCCGCGGCGGCGCTTGGTCCCGTCGGAGCCGGTGCGCGCCGGGCGGCGCAGGGAGTCCACGACCACCAGCCGCTCGATCTTCGCCCGCTCCATCGTGTGGAAGCCGATCGTGCGCGAGCCGAGCACATGGGTGGGCGTGATCGCCACGGTCACGGGCCGCAGCCAGCGCCACGCGCTGACGGCGCAGCCGATGATGACGATGACCAGCACGATGATCCCCATGGGCGCCGGCCGCCGCACCCCCAGCACGGCAAGGCACAGCAGCCCGAGCACGACCGTGGGCAGGCAGGCCAGCAGACGCCGGCCCATCGAGCCGATGCGAGGGTGCAGAACCCGTTCGGCGGTGCCGTACTTCGCGGGGATCTGGCGGATGGACTCGGCCATGGAGTGCGGCTCCTTCGAAGCGCGGGCGGTGTCGTCGACTAGCGTAAGGAGGATGGATCAGAACACGGCGGTGCGCAGGGCGATCGGCATGTGGCTGGTCCTTCTCGTGCTCGCCATGGCTGCCGCGTGGATCACGATCTCGCTGGTCAACAAGTACATGTACGGCCCGGAGACGGACGTCCGCGCCTACTTCGAGAGCCTCCAGGACGGCGACGGCGGCCGCGCCCTGGGCCTGCTCAATGCGCAGGTCGATCCCGAGGACGATGCCGTCCTGCTCGACGGCGAGCCGCTGGCCGCGGCCACCGAGTCGCTCGAGGACCTCGAGATCTCGACCGTCTCCCAGGACTCGGAGGAGGCCGTGGTGCGCGCCGACTTCACCCTGGACGGTCAGCCGCATGCCTCCGAGTACCGCCTGGTGCCCGTGGACACCCAGTGGGGCTTCTTCACGGTGTGGGGCTTCGAGGAATCCGAGCTTCCCTCGGTCACCGTGTCCATGCCCGGGGCCACCAGCGCCGATCTCAACGGAGCCTCGGCGGCGCTGCCGGAGTCCGAGCAGCGCTTCGCAGCATTCCCGCCCGGTGTCTACTCGGCCTCCTACGCCTCGCGCTGGGTCGACACCGATCCTGCCTCGGTCGTGCTGACGGATGAGGCCCAGACCGAGACCATCGCGCTGGAGGCCACCCCGTCGGAGGCTCTGGAGACCGAGATCTCCGAGCAGATCGCCGCTGACCTGAGCACCTGCACCGAGCAGTCCAGCCTGTACCCGACCGACTGCCCGTTCTCCTACGACTTCGACGGCCGAGTGGACGGCGACGTCACCTGGAGCATCACCAAGCAGCCCGAGCCGCCCGTGACGATCGGCGTGGACGGCGGCAAGGACTGGGCCCTGGGCTCGGCGAAGGGCATGGCCGAGGTCTCGTTCACCTCCGTGGACCTGTTCGACGGCACCACCGAGGAGGTCACCGAGTCGGTGCCCTTCACCTACCAGGCCGATCTGGCCGTCAGCGACGACAGCGTGAAGGTCACCCGCCGCTGAGCCCCTCGCGCCTGCTGCCCGCATGCGCTTCCGCGCCGCGCATGCGGCATCCAGGCACACAGGCGCGGGAGGCCGGGTGGGAGGGGTCAGGCGTTCAGACCGCGCAGATCCAGCACCAGGGAGTCCTCGGCGCCCTCGGCGACCGTGAACGGGATCCCCCAGTCCTGCTGGTACAGGTGGCAGGCGGCGTGGTCCGGGATCTCGCCGCCGGGCTCGCCGTCGCAGGCGGCCGCGCGGGCGGTGATGTGCAGGACGCCCTCGGTGACGCCATCGGCGAGCGTGATCTCGCGCTTGAGGCCCTGGGCGGCGCCGCCGCCGTCGACCAGCGCCTCGGCCGGGGAGACCGACAGCTTCAGCTGCGTGGGATCTCCCCAGCGGTCGTCGAGCTTCTGGCCGCTGGGGGCGACGAAGCGGACGTCGATCGTCATGGTGCCGCCGGCGATCGGGGTGCGGCTGCGCTGGGAGACGGAGGCGCCCTCGTCGACCTGCAGCAGCTTCTCCGGAACGGGCAGGCGCACCAGGCGGTGCCGGTTGGTCTCCACCACGATCAGCTCGGGGGTCTCCCCCGAGTCGTCGACCAGCAGGTCCGACGGCTCGTCGAAGTCGCGCTCGAGCGTGGAGAGCTGTCCCTCGACGGGATCCCAGCGCCGGATGGCGCCGTTGTAGGTGTCGGCCACGGCGATCGAGCCGTCGGGCAGCACCGCGACGCCGAGCGGGTGCTGCAGGCGCGCCTGGGTCGAGTCGCCGTCGCGGAAGCCGAAGTCGTAGAGGCCGAGCCCCGCGGCCGTGGCCACGCCCGAGAGGGCGCCGTCCGCCACCGCGATGGAACGCAGCGCCGAGGACTCGGAATCCGCCGCCCAGATCGTGCCGTCCGGGGCCTCGACCAGCCCCGACGTCTGCGCGAACCAGGACTGCGAGGGATCCCCGTCGACCAGGCCCTCGTCGCCGGTGCCCGCCGCCACGGCCAGCTCGCCGGTGCGCGGATCGAAGGTGAAGATCTGATGCGTGCCGGACATCGCCACCACCAGGGTGTCGGCGGCCGTGGACCACACGGTGTCCCACGGCGAGGACAGCGCGACCTCCCGCGGGTCGGCTTCAGGATCGATGTGATCGGCGTCCACGCCCTTGGCCCGCTCGGAATCCAGCAGGCGCTGCACGCCGCTGCCCGCCAGGGTCGTGACCTCGCCGTCGGACAGGCGCACGCCGCGCAGGCGGTGGTTCACGGTGTCGGCCACGATCACGTCATAGCCCACCTGCTCGCGGACGCCCTGCGGCAGCAGCGCGAGCCCGCGCGGCTCGTTGAAGTGCGCCTCTTCGGGGCCGCCGTCGGCGTGGCCGCGGGTGCCGTCGCCGATCACGGCGCGCACGGTCTGCAGGTCTGCGGCCATGCGGACCAGGCGGTGGTGGCCGGTGTCGGCCACCAGCACGGAGCCGTCCTCGAGGGCCACGGCCTTCTCCGGGAAGCGGAGGTCGCCGTCGGTGATCTCCGGGGGGACGTAGGGACCGTCGCCGCGGTGCAGCGTGCCGGCCGCCTCGTGCTGCTCCACGAGCTGCTCGACGAGCGAGACGATCCCCTGGACGTGGCCCTCCCCCGAGAGGTGGGCCACGATGTAGCCCTCGGGATCCACGACCACCAGGGTCGGCCAGGCGCGCGCGGTGTACGCGTCCCAGGTGCCGAGCTCGGGGTCATCGAGCACCGGGTGGTGGATCTCGTAGCGGTCCACCGCCGAGGCCAGGGCCTCGGGATCGGCCTCGTGCTCGAACTTGGGCGAGTGCACGCCGACCGTCACCAGGACGTCGGAGAAGCGCTCCTCCAGCGGACGCAGCTCATCCAGCACGTGCAGGCAGTTGATGCAGCAGAACGACCAGAAGTCCAGGATGACGATCTTGCCGCGCAGCTTCTGCCAGTCGAGCTGCTCGCCGCCGGTGTTCAGCCAGCTGCGGCCTGTCAGGGCGGATGCTCGGACGCGGGACTGCGCGCTCATCTGGGGTCCTCTTCCTCGTGCTCGTCTCGTGCGGGGCCCGATCGCTCGGTCCTGCCCCGTCGTGTCAACCCCCGGCGGGCGCCGGGGTATTCCGTCCGGCTCAGCGGCGCTCGCGCTCGGCCAGCGACTGCATCATCTCGTTGTAGGCCTCGAGCTCGGCATCGCCGGTGCGATCCGCCTCGCGATCCACCCGGCGGTTCTCGCGCCTGCCGTCCATGGCCCACTGGATGGCCACGACGACGGCCAGGATGGCCGTGGGCAGCTCGCCGATGCCCCACATCAGGGCTCCGCCCTTCTGCTGGTCCTCGATCGCCGAGTCTCCCCAGGGGCGGCCCATGTTGCCGAACCAGGAGGCCTCCAGCAGCGTGTCCATGCCCATGATGGTGACGCCCACGAACGCGTGGTAGACCATCGTGGCGATCAGCAGGACCAGTCGCATGAAGTGCGGCGGCCGGTACGGGATGGGGTCCTGGCCCACGAGCACCAGGGCGAACATGTACCCGGTGAACAGGAAGTGGGCCATCATGAACTCGTGGCCCACGTGGTAGCGCAGCGTGACCGACAGCAGGTCCGTGAAGTAGAAGATCACGATCGAGGCCGCGAAGTTCACCGAGGCGAAGATCGGGTGCGTGACGACCTTGCCCCAGGTGGAGTGGACCAGGCGCAGGATCCACTCGCGCGGTCCGCGAGTGCCGTCCTGGCGCGGCTCCAGGGCCCGCAGGAGCAGGGTGACGGGCGAGCCCAGGACCAGGAACACCGGGATGATCATGGTCAGCGACATGTGCTCGACCATGTGCGCGGAGAACAGCACCCGCGCGTAGATGGCCAGACCGCCGGACGTCGCGTACATCAGCAGGGCCAGGCCCACGAACCAGGACACTGCGCGCAGGGGCGACCAGCGCCCGCCGGTGCGCGCGAGCTTCCACAGGGCCCAGGCGTAGGACAGGCCCAGCACGGCGATGACCGCGACCCACAGCCAGTCGAAGCGCCACATGGTGACCAGGCCCTCGGGCGTCGGCGCCGGCGGCAGCTCGTAGAACGTGAGGATGCGCGCCGGGGAGGCGTTGTCGGAGAGCTCCTCGGGCACCGGGGGCGCCGAGTTGCCGAGTGCTACGGCGACGCCGATCAGCGCGCCCATGAGCACGAGCTCGCCCAGGATGACCTGCCATACGGCTCGGCGCCCCGAGACCTTCCCCTCCTCGAGCGCGGGGATCACTGCGCGGCGGTGCATGAGACCGGCCACGCCCAGCAGCAGGGTCAGCAGGAGCTTGAGCAGTGCCAGGACCCCGTAGTCGCTGGTGAGCTGCTCCCAGGTGCCGATGCGCACCCCGGCGTTGATGATCCCGGAGGCCAGCACGAGGGCATAGCAGCACAGCGCCAGGGTCGAGAAGCGATGCAGGACCACGGCGATGGTGGGGACGCGGCGGCCTCGGGCGGCCTGCCCGGACTCGGCGCCGCGGCGCCCGCGCGTGCCGATCGGCAGTGCCGTAGTGGTGGTGTCCGCGGCCAGCTGCGGCGAGATCCACGCCAGAGCGGCGAGGCCGCCGGCCCAGAGGCAGACGCCGAGCAGGTGCAGACCCAGGGAGTTGACCGCGCCCATGTGATCGTCGCTGCCGGCGCTGTGGCCGTTGAGGGCCATGGTCACGATCGCGAGGCAGCCGACCGCCATGGCAGCGGCCAGTCCCAGCCGGGAGCGCAGGCCGAAGAGCAGGGTCGTGGTCACGGCGGCGACGATCGTGCCCACGGCGATCGCCTGCCCCGTGGGGATCTCGGTCGCGAAGCTCACGAGCTGGCGCGTGTAGTCCGAGCTGGCGGACAGCTGCACCCCGGAGACATCGGCATAGGTCAGGATCAGCACCGCGACCGAGGCCACGGTCCACACGATCGACGACGCCCCGGCCAGAGCGACGGTGCGCGCGAACAGCGGGGACTCGGGCTCCTGCTCCCCCGCGCGGGCCCGAGGCGAGCGGCCCCGCCCCGAGCGCTGCCGGTGCGGGAGCACCGACACGGCCAGCAGCACGGACCCGAGCGCGACGATCATGCCCGTGTCCCGCAGCGCCTCGGCGATCGGCAGACCCCAGCGCACTGCGGCTCCCGGATCGGCGACCTCCTGCGGGGCGGAGGCGCCCGAGAAGGCCAGGGCGCCCAGAAGCGACAGCAGCACCACCACGAGCACCCCTGCGATCCACCAGGGCGAGAGGCCGTGGACGACCCCGGGCCCGGTGGAGGGCGAGGATCCGCCTCCGAGGGCGGGGCCTCGCCCCGACCGCCGCTGCTGGGCGGTCCCGGTCGAGTTCGCCGTGCTGCTCATGCTGTCCTCCCGGCCGGCGTCGTCTGCGCCGCGGCCTGTGCTGCTGGGCGCGCCGTCGCGGCGCACCTCCATCCATCTGCTGCCGGCCGACCGGGGCCCGCGTTCGGGGCCTCCGCCGGGCAGCGCTGTCCCGAGGGTCTCACCACAGCTGCTCCCCCACGAATCCGCCCGGCTCGCAGGCCGGCGGGATCGCGAACACCGAGGACCCGATTGGCACCGTCCAGGTGTTGAGCATGTCGAGCTCGTCCAGGCGCTGCTGGATCGGGAGGAACTGCTGGGCCGGATCCGACTGATACGACGCGAACAGCAGACCGGAGTCGCTGACCCCGCCCTCCGTCTCGTCGTGGCGGGAGAACCCGGAGGCCCCGCTGACGGGCATGTCGTAGTTGTAGACCCGCCGGTGGATGCGCACCCGCTCATCGGGGTGCCGCGCCCGGCGCATGTGCGAGTAGTCCGAGATCACGGGGAACCCCACGGGGGTCGTGGCCTCGAAGTCGGGCTCGTCGTGCTCGTGCTCACCGGTCAGGGGCGCCCCGGTGTCCAAGGTGCGTCCCACGGCGTCCTCGCGCCCGATGCGGTCGACCTCGTCCCAGGTGTCCAGGTTCGTGTGGATCCGGCGCAGCACCAAGGAGGTGCCGTTCTGGATCCAGGGCTCGAACGCGTCCTCGCCCTGGCCCCACACGATCCTCTCGTGCTCGGGCGTGCCTGCGGCGGTGTCGACGGTCCCGTCGACCTGCCCGAACAGGTTGCGCGGCGTGGTGCCCGCGGGTTCGGCTCCGGCGGCGGTGCGGAACCCGTCCTGCACCCAGCGCACCTGCCCGAAGCTTCGGACGTCCTTGAGCAGCACGCGCTGAGCGTGCGCCAGGGTCAGCGGGTCCTCGCAGCACAGCTGCAGCAGCAGGTCGCCGTCGCTCCAGCGCGGCTGCAGCTGATCGATCGAGAAGTCCGGCAGCGGGGCCAGCCATGACGGGGCGGCCGCCGGGGCCAGGATCCGCATCAGCCCCGACCCGAAGCCGAAGGTCACCGTGAGCCTCGACGGGTTCAGCGCCAGCTCGGGCTCCTGGTCGCCGATCGGGGCCTGGCCCTCGGTCAGCTCGGCGGCGTCCTGGGTGAGCACGACGAGCATGCGGCGCAGGTCCTCCCGCGTGGTGCCCTCGGTCAGATCGATGCCCAGGAAGGCGGCGAAGCCCTGCGCGGGGGTGTCGATGCCGGCCTGGCGCTCGCCGTGGAAGTCCTCGGCGATGTCGCCGATGAACGCGGGCTGAGCCTCTTCCGCCTGAGCGTTCGAGCCTGCCGAGCGCGTCGGCTCGGACAGCCTGGAGGCGCCCAGACCGACAGCGCCCAGGCCAGCCGCAGCGGCAGCTCCCACGGCGCCGCCTGCGCCGAACAGCCCGCGCCGGGACAGGCCCCGCGCGGGACGGGATTCGCCCTGAGGCGCCCCGGCCGCCGCCCAGGGCGGTTGCGCTGAGCCGCCCTGGGCCTCGACCGGGCCCTGCTGCGCGCCGCGGGAGCGCGCAGCAGGATCGGGACGGCGCTGTGTCACGCAGCCTCCTCGCACATGGACAGCGCCTCCGAGGAGGAGTCCTCCATCCCCGCCATGTCACCGTGATCCATGCCCTCCATGCTCTCGTCGGCATGTTCCGGGCTCTCACCGGCGGTGGGCTCCTCGCCCGGTGCGTACTCCTCCTTGGCACCGGCGTAGTCGCGCACGGGCAGCCGGAGGCTCTGCTCCTGACCGCCCTCGAACTGCAGCTGCACGCTCAGCTCGGTGCCGGCCATGGGGGCGCACTGCAGATCCATGAGCATGATGTGCTGCCCACCCGGTTCGAGGGTCACGGTCTCCCCCGGCTCGATCACGATCGGGTCCTCCAGCGCCTGCATCTTGGTGGCCCCGGTCTCCGGATCCGCGACGGTCTCATGCAGCTCGACCTCGCCCGCGATGCCGTCGGCAGAGGCGCCGGTCAGGGTGACGGCGGTGTCGCCGTCGTTGCGCAGCTGCCCGAAGGCGGCGGTCATCCCGCTATCGGCCGCCTTGATCCAGGGCTGCTCGACGCTCAGCTGATCGCCGCCCTGCGCCTCGGCGCTGCTCGAGGCGCTGCTGGAGGCCGAGTCGCCGTCCAGGGCGTCCTGTCCCACGGCGCAGCCGGGCAGCAGGAGCAGGCCGCCCACGGCGGCCGCAGCGGGCAGAAGGCGCCGCCGCGCGGCTGCCTGCGCGCTCATCGCCCCATCCTCCGCATCATCACGACGGCCGCAGCGACGGCACCCAGCACGACGACGCCGCCGCCGATCAGCAGCCACAGGGCTGTGCCGGAGGACGACTCGTCCCCGGTGTCGGACGAAGACTGGTCGTCGTCCTGCCCCTCGGTCGGGGCGTCGTCCGCGTCCGAGGAGGCCGACTCCGGGGCCTGCGCCGAGCCGGAGGCCCCGGCGGACGACGACCCCTCGGCCGGCCCCCCGCCTGCGGGCTCCTGCGAGGCGCTGGCCTCCCCGCCCTCGACCGTGTAGTCGTAGGCGCCCTCGATCGGGTGCCCGTCGGAGGAGACCACCCGCCACACGACGGAGTACTCGCCCGGCTCGTCCGCCTGATCCGACAGGGGCTGGCTGACCGTCGTGCCCTGGATCTCGGGCTCGCCGTCCGTCACGTCCGAGCCGTCGGGCCCGCTGACACGGATATCGAGGCCGATGTCCTGCGGGGCCGCGGAGAACGTCAGATCGATCCCCTGGGGAGCCTCAGCGCTCGAGGCCCCGCTCTTGGGGCTCGAGCCGGTGAGGCTGTCATGCGCCAGCGCCGGTGCCGGCATGGCGATCAGCGCGGCAGCGGCCAGTCCGGCCCCCGCGCTCATGGTGTGCTTGCTGATGGACATGGAGTTCCTCCTCCGCCGCGCCTCGGACATGCCCTTCAGGGAATGGAGGGGCGGCGATGATGCTGTGATGGAGCCGATCCGGTTCCGGTGCTGGCCCGCTCGGCGTGGAGCTGCGCATCTCGCCATCGTCCGCAGGCAGAAGCCGCTGGACCCGTGAGGGGCCGCGACGTCCACGGGCCGACGCGCCGGTGCGGTCTCAGGCGCACTCCGGAGCGCGCGGCTCGACGTGGAGCGCGGAGGATCAGATGGCGAGCATCCGCACGGGCGGACCCCGGTAGCGCAGTGCGGCCAGGATCACCTGGGCGAGACGCGGCACGGCCGGGCCCATCGGTGCGCAGCGCCACGCGGATGCGGCGATGACGACCGGGTCCCCGATCCGCGAGATCAGTGCTCGAGCACGGATCAGCAGCGTGGCCGCGGCCCGCAGGGCGAGCTTCTCGCCGTGGCGCAGCACCAGCACGGTCACGATCCCGGCCGCAGCGTGCAGGACGGGCATGAGCCATGCGGCGCTCGAGGAGCTGACTCCGAGCGCCTCGAGCGCCGCATGGTCGTGGACCATGGCTCCGGTGGCGCTCAGGACCAGCTCCGGGCCGTCGGAGGCGGCACCCAGGTGCCCGGCGTGCGAGGTGTGATCGACGGATGCGGACATGCTCCCGGACACGGAGAACAGTCCGTGGAACAGCAGCTGCGACACGGCGACGGACAGCGTCAGCCCCAGCCCGGGCAGCCGCAGTCCGGTCAGCAGCATGCACACCGGCGCCGACAGCGCGAGGCACAGGGCCACGAGCAGCGGCGACGGCCACGGGCCTCCGGCGGCGGTGTGGGCCAGGGCGGCTGCACCCGTGGCCACCGCGGCCGCGGTCCAGCCGCGCAGCAGTCGGAGGGAGCGCGCGGTGATCACGGCGAGCGTCCCTCCTTCGGGCCTCCGGCGGCGATGCGGACTCCGGGCGGCGGGGCCTCGACCGCCCGGGCAGATGCCCCACAGTATGCCGCGCGCCGCGTCCGCCCCGCGAATCCGCGGGGGCCGGCTGCCGAGCCATGACGCGGAGCACCGCCTGGTCTGAAAACGCCTCAGGGCGGCTCCCCCGAGGGGGAGCCGCCCTGAGGCGCTCGGACCGGGCAGCAGTCCTGCTGCTCAGCCGCGCGGCATCACTTGGAGGAGGCCGCAGCCTTCAGCTTGGAGCCGGCCGAGAGCTTCACCGAGTGGCCCTCGGGGATCTCGATGGACTCGCCGGTCTGCGGGTTGCGTCCGGTGCGCGCCTTGCGGACGGTGCGCTCGACGGAGAACCAGCCCGGGATGGTGACCTTCTCGCCCTGAGCGACGGAGGTCTCGAGGACCTCGAAGAGGGCGTCCAGGACGCCGTTCACCTGCGCCTGGGTGGTGTCGGCCTTCTCGGCGATCTCGGCGACGATCTCGCTGCGGTTCTTAGCCATACTGCAGTCCTCCTGAAGATTGGGGTCTACTCAGTGGCATCTCATCGGGAGATGCCCGCCGAACTGGAAATTACCAGCTCGACTTGGTGATGCCCGGCAACTCGCCCTTGTGAGCCATGTCCCGGAAGCGCACGCGGGAGATCCCGAACTTCTGGAAGGTGCCGCGCGGGCGGCCGTCGATCTGGTCGCGGTTGCGCACGCGGACCGGCGAAGCGTCGCGGGGAAGCTTCTGCAGGCCCAGACGAGCTGCCTCGCGAGCCTCGTCCGAGGCGTTCTCGTCGATCAGGGTCTTCTTGAGCTCCGCGCGCTTGTCGGCGTAGCGGGCGACGATGACCTTGCGCTGCTCGTTCTTGGCGATCTTGGACTTCTTGGCCATCTCAGCGCTCCTCGCGGAAATCGACGTGCTTGCGGGCGACCGGGTCGTACTTCTTCAGCACGATGCGATCCGGGTTGTTCCGACGGTTCTTGCGGGTCACGTAGGTGTACCCGGTGCCGGCGGTGGACTTCATCTTGATGATGGGACGGACGTCCTTATCCTTGGCCATATCAGAACTTCTCCCCTCGTGCCTGCATCTCGGCGACGACAGCATCGATGCCGCGGGCGTCGATGACGCGGATGCCCTTGGCGCTGAGGTTCAGCGTGATGTTACGGCGCAGGGACGGGACCCAGTAGCGCTTCTTCTGGATGTTCGGGTCGAACCGGCGCTTGGTGCGGCGGTGCGAGTGCGAGATGGTGTGCCCGAAGCCCGGCTGAGCTCCGGTCACCTGGCAATACGCTGCCATTGTGCTCTCCTCCAAATGTCGACGAATGACGGCACGCTGTGGTGCGCGCTGATGCACGGATGCAACTGCGGCAGCGGCCAGGGCGTCCCGTCACCTGAGTACAGCCACCGTTCATGAACCCAGGGCCCGCACTCGGGCCCGGCACGGTGGGTAACCGTCAGGGGTCCGCCATGACGACGGTGAAGATCTTGGTGCCGGAAGGTGGACTCCACCACACGACAGCCTTAGATAGTAGGTTGACGCCGGGTTGCCCGCAACTTTCCGCATCCCCCGGTGAAGGAGGATGCCGCCCCTCCCCGGGTGCCGTCCGGAGCCGTGATCGGGCCCGAGACAGGGATGGGACGAGAGGTGAGTCTAGTCGACACGGCGCGGAAGACCAACCGGCAGGGGGTGGGATCACCCACACCCTGCCGCGCGGCTCAGCCTTCGACGGGGCTCACGGAGCCGGTGGTCCACGGCGCGGTGGGGGCGTCCGGGTCCATGGTCCGCGGCTGCGAGGGCGCGCCCTCGCGGTTCTGCCTGCGCATCCCGCGCCCGAGTGCCCGATTCATGACCGCGGACAGCGAGCGCACGCGCTCCGAGCCCTGGATCCCCTCGAGCAGCACGCGTCGGCCCTCGTCGTCGGCCAGCGGGATGCGCCAGTTGGGGTGCTGCTCGCCGGTCGTGCCGGGCTGGTTCTGCACGCGGCGCTCGCCCACGGCGTCGACGAGCTGGACACAGTGCAGCAGCGACGGCGCCAGTCCCAGATAGGCGTGCAGTGCCTCGACGGTCTGCTGCTCGCTCGCCTCCTCGGGCAGCAGGCCCTCGGCCCCGACGGCGTCGAGCCAGCGCTGCAGCGTCTGCTGAGCCTCGGCTCGCTCCTGCTCGACGGGCCGCTCGAGCAGTCCGAGCTCATCGCGCAGGTCCACCTGGACGCCCTGGAGGTAGCCGGCGGTCGGCGGGAAGTCGTGCGTGCCCACCGAGGCCATGGTCTCCACGCGGTAGTCGCGAGGGTCCTTGGGGCCGTCGCCCTCGGTCTCGAACCACAGCACCGAGGTGCCGAGCACGCCGCGGGCCGCCAGCTCCTCGCGCACCCAGGGCTCCACCGTACCGAGGTCCTCGCCGACCACGACGACGCCCGCGCGCTGGGCCTCGAGCGCCAGGATGCCGAGCATGGCCTCGTGGTCGTAGTAGACATAGGCGCCCTCGGAGGCCCTGTTGCCCTCCGGGATCCACCACAGCCGGAACAGGCCCATGATGTGGTCGATCCGGATGCCGCCCGCGTGGCGGAAGATCCCGCGCAGCATCTCCCGCCACGGGCGGTAGCCGGCCTCCGCCAGACGGAACGGATGCCACGGCGGCTGGCTCCAGTCCTGACCCTGCTGGTTGTACATGTCGGCGGGAGCGCCCACGGAGACTCCCCGAGCCAGAGACCGGTTCAGCGACCAGGCATCGGCCCCGTCCTTGGACACTCCCACGGCCAGGTCATGCATCACGCCGATCGCCATGCCCGCCGAGTCCGCAGCGTGCTGGGCGCTGGCAAGCTGCTCGTCGAGCAGCCACTGCAGCCAGATGTGGAAGTGGACGCGGCTCTGCAGGCGCGTGCGGGCCTCGACGGCGTACGGCGAGTCCGGACCGGCGGCCTCGTCCTCCCACAGCGGCGAGTCCTTTCCGATCTCCTCTCGGATCGCGCACCACAGCGCGAAGTCCTGCAGCTGCTGCCCGCCCTCGGCGGCGAAGCGCCGCAGCTGCTGCTGGCGCTGTGCTGAGCGGCGGACGGTGTAGAGCAGCTCCAGCGCCTTCAGCTTGGCGGCGTAGACGGAGTCCCGCTCGACGTCGTCGACCTCGAGGATCCTGCGCCGCTGGATGGCATCCAGCGTCTGGACGACCTCGGCGTCGCCGGGACGGAGGTAGACGATCTCGGGGATGCCCGCGATGCGCAGATACAGCGGGTTGAAGAACCTCCGGGTCACCGGCAGGTAGGGCGAGGCCTCCAGCGGGGGCACCGGCTCGGAGGCGTGCAGTGGGTTGATCAGGATGTAGTCCGCGCCCTGCTCGCCGCCGATCGCGGCCAAGCCCGCGAGGTCGTTGAGATCGCCCACGCCCCAGGTCCGGTTCGAGGCCACGGAGTAGAGCTGCACGGCCCAGCCCCAGCGGCGCTTGTCCTGCAGCCGATCGGTGGTGGACAGGCGGGCGGGCGTCACCGCCAGCTCGACCTCGGTGGGCACCCCGTGATCGATCTCCGGGGCGCTGGCGCGCAGCTCGTACCACTCCGGGGCCAGATCGGAGGGGATGCGGTAGAGGATGCGATCGACCGGGCACCCGTCGATCTCCCGGGTGCTCAGGCTTCCGGGCACGGCCTCGAGGGGCCGGGTCCGCTCTCCCGCGAAGAGCTCCACGGTGGGCTCGCTGCCGGAGGGGACGTGCACGGGGAAGGAGTCGTCGCGGCCTTCGACGGCGATCACCACCGGCGGCAGGAGCCTGCGCCAGGGGGCGTCCAGGTGCTCCTGCAGGGAGTCCAGCGCGGCCCGCTCGGAGGAGACATCGAGATCCAGGGCCGTGAGCACCGAGCTCAGCGTGGCGTCCGGGACCTGCGCCTCCTGGCCGTCGAAGCCCTCGTATCTGGTGCTCACGCCCAGCTGCTCGGCCAGGCGCCGCAGCGTCTGCCCAGACGGACTGCCGCCGGTGCTGGTGGGTCCTGTGGAAGTGCTCAAGCGCTCCTGGGGATGATCCATGCCGCCATCGTATCGGTCGGCTCCATCGTCCCGACGAGTCGACCCTCACACCGCCGACGAGCCCTCGTCGCGCGCGGCGAGGGCTCATCGGAGTCGGGTCAGCGGTTCCAGAGGCCGTAGGTCGCGGCGAGATCCGAGACCTTGCGGGCGCGGGCCAGGCGCGGCAGGTAGCTGCCGTCCATGGTCCCGGACATGCCGGAATCGTGCTCGTGGAGCAGCTCGCGGGCCCAGGCGATCTCCTGCTCCGAGGGCGCCAGTCCGGAGTTGATCGTCTCGGTCTGGGCCGGATCCAGGGTCAGCTTGCCGGTCATGCCCATGGACTGGGTCACGCGGCAGGCCTCGGCGAGCTGCTCGCCGGAGGCGCCGGGGGTCGGGCCGTCGATCGGGCCGGGCAGACCGCCCACGCGGGAGGCCACCACCAGGGTCGAGCGGGCATGGGCCAGGGCCATGGGATCGCCGGAGGCGCCGGTGTCGCGGCGGAAGTCGCCCACGCCGAAGGCCAGGCGGAAGACGCCCGGGGCCCGGGCGATGTCATTCGCGTTGACCAGGCCCAGCGCGGACTCGATGAGCGCGATGACCGGGGTGCCGGCCGGCATCATCATGGCGGTGCGCGTGATGTGATCGGACGATTCGGTCTTGGCCAGCATGATCCCGCGGAGGTTGCGCGCCCCGGACAGCGCATCCAGGTCCGCCTGCCAGTGCTCGGAGTGGATGTCGTTGATCCGCACCCACGCGCCCGCGCCCTGGTTCAGCGCCTCGACGACATCGGCCCGCCCCTGCTCCTTCTGCCCCTCGGGCAGGCCGTCCTCGATATCGAAGATGACGGAGTCGGCCTCCGAGGCCAGCGCCGGGACGAAGGCCGAGGGATCGCCGGCTCCGACCAGGAGCACGGAGCGGGAGAGCCGGGCCGGCAGAGCGGCGGCTCGCTGATTGCGGTAGGGGGTCACGGAATCATCCTTCAGGGGAGTGGGGGCGGCCCGGCGGCGGGGGCGGGGCCTGCGCGGCAGCCGGGCGAGTCTCGACCCACCAGCGTACCGCCGTCGCCCCAGCCGGGCCGGGCCGCTGAGCGCAGGTCGCGCTGCGGAGTCGGCGCCCGGGCTCAGACCGCCAGGGGCGTGTGCGCCGGATCCACGCGCTCGTCGGGGCGCACGGGTCCGGGGGCGGTCCCGTCGCCGAACGGGCTGCCGCCCAGCGCCTCGCGGCCATGGGGCTCGAGCCAGTTCTCCAGCGACGGCCCGACCGGAACGATCTGCGTGGGGTTCAGGTCCTCGTGGACGATGTAGTAGTGCTCCTTGATCTGCTGGAAGTCGACGGTGTCGCCGAATCCGGGGGTGGTGAACAGATCGCGGGCGTAGGCCCACAGGTTGGGCATCTCGGACAGCTTGTTGCGCGAGGCCTTGAAGTGGCCGTGGTAGACGGGATCGAAGCGCACCAGGGTCGTGAACAGGCGGACGTCCGCCTCCGTGATGTGATCGCCCATCAGGTAGCGCCGGTCCGCCAGCCGCTCCTCGAGCCAGTCCATGGCGGTCCACAGCCGGTCGTAGGCCTTCTCGTAGGCCTCCTGCGAGCCGGCGAAGCCCGCGCGGTACACCCCGTTGTTGACCTCGATGTAGATCCGCTTCATGACCGCCCGCATCTCGTCCTCGAGCTCAGCCGGCCACAGGTCCGGGGCGCCCTCGCGATGATGAGCCGTCCACTGCTTGGCGAAGTCCTCCGTGATCTGCGGGAAGTCGTTGGTCACGACCCCACCGGTCTCGATGTCCACGATCGCCGGCACCGTGATGCCGCGGGGGTAGTCGGGGAATCGGGCGAAGTAGGCCTCCTGCAGCCGCTCGATGCCCAGCACCGGGTCCTTCCCGCCCTCGTCGAGGTCGAAGCGCCACGAGCGGACGTCGTGGGTGGGCCCCGGGAGCCCGACCGAGATGGCATCCTCGAGCCCGAGCAGGCGGCGCACGATCAGCGTGCGGTTGGCCCACGGGCAGGCGCGCGCGGCGACCAGGCGGTAGCGCCCCGCCTCGACCGGCCAGGCCTGCGCCCCCTCGTTCAGCCGCGCCGACGACGGGTCCGCCACGATCCGGTCCTCGATGTAGTTGGCGTCCCGGTCGAACTCCTCGCCCTGGTGCACGTAGGCGCCCTTGGTGCTGTGCTCGGTGCCTGCTGTCGTCAGCTCGCTCATGGCTCTCCTCCATCGTGGTGCGCTTGCGGCCCCGAGCCCCGCGCTGCGGCGGGGCCGGCGACCCGTTCCTGTTTTAGATGATACGTCACCAAAAGAGATCCGGCCAGTGCCCATGACCCGCCTCACGACCGAGGACGCTCGCGCATCCCGTACGATCCCGCCAGACGCCCCCACGGGCGGCGGGAACACCCCGACACCCCCACCGTCACCCGACCCGCTGCGCGCGGGCCAGAGGGAGAGCACCCCGTGAGCCAGAGACTTCGCGTCGACATCGTGCGGACGGAGGCGCAGCTGCAGGAGTTCATCGACCTGCCCTGGCAGCTGCACCCGGCCCACCTGCACATGCCGATCATGGAGGAGACGATCCGCAGCTGGTTCCACGGCTCCGCGGATCACCCGGGGCGCATCGACCTGGTCCTGGTCCGCGACCAGGAAGGGGCCGCGCGGGCTCGCTCGACCGTGCACACCCACGACGCCTTCGAGCAGCGTCTGGGCACGCCGACCCTGTTCTTCGGGGCCACCGAGTTCGCAGATCACGCCTGCCTCGAGACGCTGACCGCCTGGGCCGCCGAGCGCGGGCGGTCCATGGGCAAGCAGCAGCTGCTCGGCCCGGTGGCCCTGGACGGGCAGGAGCGCTGCGGCGTGATCACAAGCGGCTTCTCCCAGCCGACGTTCATGGACCAGCCCTGGAACCCGAGCCGCGTCCCGGACAGCTTCGAGGCCCTGGGCTTCGAGCGCTGGACCGAGGGTGCGACCTGGAGCGTGGACCTGACCCGCGCGCCGCTGCGCCGCCCCGAGGCGGCCGAGCTCGACGCCCGCGGTGTGGAGCTCGTGCAGCTGCGCCGCCGCGACGTGGACGGCATCCTGCCGGAGATCGCCGCCGCAGTGAACGAGGCCATGGGCCGCCAGCACTACTTCACACCCATGGACGAGCAGCAGTTCGCCGCCTCGGTCAAGGACCTGTCGATCATGCTGGATCTGGAGATCGTGGGACTGCTGCGCGATCGGGCCACCGGGCGGATCGCCTCGCACTTCATCTGCATCCCGAACATCTCGCCCGCGGTGCGCGAGGCGCGCGGCCGGATGCGCCTGTGGGACCAGGCCAAGCTGCTGGTGCGCAACCGGCGCTACCGCCGCGAGGCCCTGCTGCTGGTCCAGGGCACGCGCGCGGAGCACGAGGGCCAGGGCCTGCTGTCGATGCTCAGCCAGGAGGTCATGTCCCGCCTGCGCGAGAAGGGGTATCGCCGGCTGCTGGTGACCTTCATCGTGGAGGAGAACCGCGGCTCGTCGCGCCAGTTCGAGCGGATGGGCGGGGCCCCGCTGCACGGCACCACCTTCTACCGAAGGGATCTCACCGGGACCCGCGAGGCTCCGGTCGTATCCTGAAGACGGGTCAGATCTGCCGCAGATCCGCCGGCGGATCAGAACCACCAGGAGGTGATCCCGTGACCGAGCGCCCCGATCCGGCCGAGGACTCCGTGCAAGCGCCGTCGACAGACGAGCGCACCGTCCGCGCGCGACGCCGGGCTGTGCGCGGGATCTCCCTGGCCATGATCAGCCTGGGCCTGCTGCTGTGCGCTTCGCTCTCCACAACCGGCCGGAGCCTCCTGGGAGCCCTGGGCCTGCTGCCTGCGGTGCTGGGTGCTGCGGGATTCCTGGCCGTGGGCATGGGCGTGCCTGCAGGGCTGCGCCTGCCCGCTCGCGAGCACCGCCGCGGCCGCGCGCTATGGCTGCTGCCCTCCGCGGTGCTTGCCCTGGCCCTCGTCTTCCTGGGCGCAGCCTTCTGGGCCGACGGCACCGCCCCGGAGTCCGGCTCCCCCTGGACGATCGTCTGGCTGGTCAGCGCAGCCACCCTGGTCACCTTCGCCGGACTGAGCTTCGGACTCGTGGCGGCCTCCCGCCTCACCATCCACGATGACGATGACGCCCCGCTGCGCCGTGTGGAATGGGCCGAGGAGTATCCCGAGCGCTTCGAGGATCGTCCGCACCGGCACCCCGACGACGGCTACGACTCCTCCTGGATCCGCGGCCAGCGACGCTGAAGAGCATCCTGCCCCCGGGTGTGCGAACGGGCCCTGCCGCTTGGGGGATCAGCAGGGCCCGTTCTGGCGTCCGCATCGGGGGAACGGGACGCACCATCGCACGCGGGAATCATCCGAGAACACATACGGGGGACGTCCTCGGGCCGATACGCGCGACACCCCCCAATATAGGGGACACCTCAGTTCACTGACAAGACATCGACTAATCATGTTTCTCCGCACGTCGGGCGGAGTCGCAGAAGCCCCCCGGGCGCACCTGGATCGGTGCCTCCCGAGGGCTCGTGCGATGCGACGCCGGCCAGCGGGAGCTCCCCCCTGGCCGGCGTCGCGGGATCAGCGGAGGCTGATCACTTGGTCTCGCCCTCGCGGGCCAGGACGTAGTCGTAGATCGCCATCTCGCCGGGGGCGTTCGGGTTGTCCTGCGGATCCAGCATGAGCTCGGGCTTCACGGCGCCGGCGATGTCATCCTCGTTATGGACGTCGCCCGGGAAGTAGAGCTGCTGGGTGACCAGCTGGTAGCCCGGAGCGTGGACCTTGATGTGGATGTGGGCCGGACGCCAGGCGTGCCAGCCGGCAGCGGCGATCAGCTGACCGCAGGCGCCGTCAGTGGGGATCTGGTACGGCGCCGGGCGCATGGTGTGGATCTCGAAGTGGCCGTTCTCATCGGCCTTGACCGTGCCGCGGAAGAGCCACTTGGGCAGCTCCGGTGCGTACTGCGAGTAGAAGCCCTGGGCGTCGGCATGCCAGATCTCGACGGTCGCATCCTTGATCGGGTTGCCCGCGGTGTCGGTGAAGTCGCCCTGGAAGACGAAGGGGGTGCCCGCCTCGTCCTCGCGCATCTCCAGCGTGGCCGGGGTCTGCATCTGCGGGGCGTTCGGAACGTAGTACGGGCCCTCGATCGTGCCGACGACGCCCGGACGGTCCTGGGAGTTGATGTCCTCGATGGTGTGCTCGAGCCACACGTCGAGGAACAGCGGCCACTCGCCGTCCGAGCCGACCTTGATGAGCCAGGCCTTGAACGCGTTGAACTCCTCGTACGTCGCGCTGTGCTTGACGGCGATCTCGTTCATGGCGTTGACCAGGTCCGAGGCGATCGCGTTGACGCGCTCGACCGGGACGTCCAGGCCGGAGAGCTTGCCGGACTCGGCGAAGCGCTGGGTGGCGAGCGAGCCGGCCTCGACGGCGGTGCCCTCGTTCTCCTTGCGGGTATCAGTCATGTCGACCTCCACGTAGTTCGGGTTGCCGACGCGAGCATGCCGCCCATGGCTGTGCCGCGTCGATGCGGAGCCGGCCTCGCCGCAGCGGATGCCCATGAGCCCCAGGGGGCTGCGGACGTCCTGCCGGAGCGAGGAGCCCGGCCGCACATGTGATGTGCGATACAGCAAAAGTAGGTCGCTCATTGCTCACATCACAAATATCAATCGACCTGCTTCTCTTCTCGAATCGGCACATGCGAGCCCCTTGCCCTGCACTAGGCATTCCCCTGATGTGAGCGCCGTCACCGAGCCCCAGACTTGGGGAACCATCGAAGCGTGCCGCATTGCCGCAGACCGCACGTCGGGAAGCGCGAGCCGCACACCCGCCCCAGGACACTTCCGGGGCGGCCCGGTCGACACTCCAGGAGGAGCCATGACTGAGAACCTGAGCCATCTGCACGAGGTCATCGACAACGCCGTCATCGACGACCGCGAGAACGGCGTCATCCGCGCCAAGCGCGAGATCTTCACCGACGAAGAGGTCTTCGAGCTCGAGATGAAGTACATCTTCGAGGGCAACTGGATCTACCTGGCCCACGAGTCGCAGATCCCGAACGTCGGCGACTACTACACGACCAACATCGGCCGCACCCCCGTCGTGATCACCCGCGACAAGGACGAGCAGCTGCACTGCATCATCAACGCCTGCGCGCACCGCGGCGCCATGCTGTGCCGCCGCAAGACGGACAACCGCACCACGTTCACCTGCCCGTTCCACGGCTGGACGTTCCGCAACAGCGGCGAGCTGCTCAAGGTCAAGGACGGCCGCAACGGCGCCTACCCGGAGGGCTTCAACAAGGAGGGCTCGCACGACCTCACCAAGGTCGCGCGCTTCGAGTCCTACCGCGGCTTCCTGTTCGGCTCGCTGAACCCGGACGTCAAGCCCCTCGAGGAGCACCTGGGCGATGCCACCAAGGTCATCGACTCGATCGTCAACCAGTCCCCGGACGGCCTCGAGGTCCTGCGCGGCGCCTCCACCTACACCTACGACGGCAACTGGAAGGTCCAGGCGGAGAACGGCGCCGACGGCTACCACGTGACCTCGGTGCACTGGAACTACGCCGCGACCACCTCGCGCCGCTCTTCGGGCGACTCCGCCAACACCACCAAGGCCATGGACGCCGGCAAGTGGGGCAAGCAGAAGGGCGGCTTCTACTCCTTCGAGCACGGCCACCTGCTGCTGTGGCAGGAATGGGGCAACCCGCAGGACCGCCCGCTGTGGGACCGCCGCGAGGAGCTCGTGGAGAAGTACGGCGAGGAGATGGCCAACTTCATGGTCAACATCTCGCGCAACCTGTGCCTCTACCCGAACGTCTACATCATGGATCAGTTCTCCTCGCAGATCCGCGTCTTCCGCCCGCTGTCCGCGGACAAGACCGAGGTCACGATCTACTGCATCGCCCCGGTCGGCGAGTCCAAGGAGAACCGCGCCAACCGCATCCGCCAGTACGAGGACTTCTTCAACGCCTCGGGCATGGCCACCCCGGACGATCTCGAGGAGTTCCGCTCCTGCAACAAGACGTACTGGGCCAAGGGCGCGCAGTGGAACGACATGACCCGCGGCATGGAGCACGAGATCCAGGGCCCGGACGAGCAGGCCAAGGCGCTGGGCATGGACAACGTGCTCGCCTCCGGCGTCAAGACCGAGGACGAGGGCCTGTACCCGATCCAGCACGGCTACTGGCACGAGGTCATGGAGTCCGGCCTGCAGGCGGAGGAGGCTGCGGAGTCCGCGGCCGCCTCGAGCTGACGCCCGCCCCTGGCAGACCGACCCCACAGACCTGAAGGAGACACCACATGGCTGAGCTCATGAGCATCGAGGACATCCAGGTCCTCGAGACCGTCCGCGCGTTCCTCCACCGCGAGGCCCGCCTGCTCGACGACCGCGACTTCGACGCCTGGATCGAGTGCTACCACCCGGACGCCGAGTACTGGATGCCGTCGTGGGACGACGACCACGAGCTGACCACCGATCCGCAGACCGAGATCTCGCTGATCTACTACGCCAACCGCGGCGGCCTCGAGGATCGCGTCTTCCGCATCAAGACGGACCGCTCGTCGGCCACGTCGCTGCCGGAGCCGCGGCACAACCACAACCTGTCGGACATCGAGGTCCTGGGCCGCGACGGCGACACCGTCCACGTCCGGTACAACTGGCTGACCGGCTACTTCCGCTACAACAACGACATGTACTACTGGGGCTGCGCGGAGGTCGACATCGACCTCTCCGGCGACAAGCCCCAGATCACCAAGAAGAAGGTCGTGCTCAAGAACGACTACATCCACCAGGTGATCGACGTCTACATGATCTGATCCGAGGCGCCCTCCGGCCCGCCGACCGCGCTCTGCCTCCGTCACGGACCGATGCAGAGCACGGCGGCGGGCTTTCGGGTACCGCCCGATCGATCCGCGCGAGTCGCCGTCTGCCCGGCGCCCCGCACCCCGCCCGGGGCCCTCCCGGGCCACCCCGCAAGCCGACGCCCGTGCGAGCCACCCGTTCGCGGCCGTCGGACCACGAGCTTTCCCGAGCCGGCCGCAGCGCCGCAGAGGACGAGGAGAAGACCATGCCTAACCAGGTCGCACTGAATTTCGAGGACGGCGTCACCAAGGTCATCAAGGTCGGTGACATGGAGACGATCATGGATGCCGCGTTCAAGGCGCGGATCAACATCCCGTCGGACTGCCGCGACGGAGCCTGCGGCACCTGCAAGTCGTTCTGCGAGTCCGGCGAATTCGATCCCGGCGACTTCATCGACGACGCCATGACCGAGGACGAGCTGGAGAAGGGCTACCTCCTCACCTGCCAGTCGACCCCCGAGTCGGACATGTCGATCAACATCCCGTCGACCTCCGAGGTCGCCAAGACCTCCGCCGTGACGTTCAACGGCAAGGTCGACATGATCGAGCGCCACTCGGACTCCACGATCTCCTTCGGCATCGACATCCCCAACCGGGAAGAGCTCGCCTTCCTGCCGGGGCAGTACGTGAACATCAAGGTCCCGGGCACCGACGAGGTCCGCTCCTACTCGATGTCCAGCGGCCCGGACACGGACGAGACCACCTTCATGGTGCGCATCTCGGAGAAGGGCGCCATGTCCGAGTACCTGCGCGACCGCGCGCAGGAGGGCGATGACATCGAGTTCTCCGGCCCCTTCGGCTCGTTCTTCCTCCGCGAGCCCAAGCGCCGGCTGCTGCTGCTGGCCGGTGGCACCGGCCTGGCACCGCTGCTGTCGATCCTCGAGAAGCTCGCCGATTCCGGCACCGATCAGCCGGTGCACCTGATCTACGGCGTGACCCGCGAGGCCGACATCGTGGGCCTGGACCTGCTCAAGGCCTACGAGGACCGCCTCTCGGACTTCACCTGGGACTACATCGCCTCGGAGGAGGGGACCTCCGCCCCGCACACGGGCTACGTCACCCAGATCACCGAGCCGGAGCACCTCAACGACGGCGACGTCGACATCTACCTGTGCGGCCCGCCCCCCATGGTCAACGCCGTGTCCTCGTGGCTCGACGAGAAGAAGGTCAACCCGGCCAACTTCTACTTCGAGCGCTTCGCCCCCAAGGGCACCACCGGCGGCGACGACGAGACCGGCTCTCCGGTCTCCCCCGACCAGGTCGACTCGTCCACCTCCGCCGAGGAGGCGGTCTCGTCCATGGAGACCGGCGTGCTCAAGTTCGGCAAGGTGGACACCGCCGCCCACCTCGATGCCCGCGCCGGCCTGGAGACCGCCGCCGCCCGTCTGCTGATCGGCAAGCTCACCGAGGAGCAGCTCGACAACTGGGGCCGCCTGGCGGACAAGTGCGACGGCACCGTCGAGGACGGCAAGCTCGTGGACTACGAGGCCTTCGTGGCCGCGAACTACGACTTCCACGAGTACCCCTTCACGGTCGCCGACAACCCGGCGCTGCTCGCGGCCTACCAGGGCCTGGACACCCCCTCCCACATGCGCGAGGCCCTGGAGAACGGCGGCGTGATCTTCGAGACCGTCACGGAGGAGCACCACGAGCTCGTGGAGCTCATGCGCGCCGGCGATCTCGAGAAGACCCTCGAGCTGATCCAGTCCCACACCGTCCAGGCCAAGCAGACCATGGACACCGCAGTGGACGCCCACGACGCCTCCGCCGACGAGAAGCCGGAGACGGCCGCCGGGGCGGATTCCTGATGGCCTCCGCAGACGGCAAGGGCCCCGGCACTCCCGGCGCCACGGGCACCGATGTCTCTGGGATGCCGACCGTCGAGGCTGAGGCCGGGCAGCGCGCGCACCTGAGCCCGGGCCGCTTCGCGGACCGTGTGGTCGTGGTGACCGGAGCTGCTCAGGGCATCGGCCGCGCTGTGGCAGAGCGGGTGGCGGCCGAGGGCGGCACCGTCGTGCTCGTGGACCGCTCCGAGATCGCCGAGGAGGTCGCCGTGGGCATCAACGAGCGCGCGGAGACGGGCTCCGGCGCCGGCCGGGCCACCGCGGTGACGGGAGTGGACCTGGAGCAGGCCGCGGGCGCGGAGCAGTTCGTCTCCGCCGCGCTCGAGGCCCACGGCCGGATCGATGTCCTCATCAACAATGTCGGCGGGACCATCTGGGCCCGGCCGTACGAGGAGTACGACGTCGAGAAGATCGACAAGGAGATCCGCCGCTCGCTGTTCCCCACCATGTACTCGTGCCACGCCGTGCTCCGGCCCATGCTCGAGGCGGGCTCGGGGACCATCGTGAACGTGTCCTCGGTGGCCACCGGCGGGCTGAACCGCGTGCCGTACGCAGCGGCCAAGGGAGGCGTCAACGCCCTGACCAAGGCACTGGCCTTCGAGGTCGCCGAGCGCGGTGTGCGCGTGGTGGCCACGGCCCCCGGAGGCACCCTGGCACCCCCGCGCGCCGTCCAGCGCGGACCCGGCCCGGAGACCGAGCAGGAGGAGGCCTGGTACCGCGCGATCGTGGACCAGACCGTCGACTCCTCGTACATGAAGCGCTACGGCACGCTCGAGGAGCAGACCGCCCCGATCGTGTTCCTGGCCTCCGACGAGGCCTCCTACATCACCGGTTCCGTGCTGCCGGTGGGCGGCGGCGACCAGGGCTGAGCGCTCGGGCACGGCTCACCGGGGCCGGTCGACTCCCTCGAGTCGGCCGGCCCCTCCTTCTCGGGCAGATCCCGCGTCGTCGAGCCTTCCCGGGCCCGAGCCCCGGACCGCTCGGGCGCGATCGCTATGATCGGCCCATGCCCCACGCTCCCAGCGGAAGCTCCGGCGATGTCGCGCTCGTCGGGCGCGATGCGCAGCTCGAGCACCTCCTGCGGCTCTACCAGGAGGTGCGCCGCGGTCATCCCCGCACCGCCGTGATCTGCGGGCCGGTGGGCATCGGCAAGACCAGGCTGCTGCGCGCGCTGCTCGCCCAGACCTCGTCCCGCAATCGCGCGGTCCTCTCCGCCAGCGGCAGCGAGTGGGAGTCCGCGCTCCCGCTGGCCGGCTACACCCAGCTGATGGGCAGCGCCCCTCTGCGCAGTCCCTCCGGGTTCGACGGCGGCCCGCAGCCGCCCTCGCAGGTGGTCGGGCGGCTCACCCCCGACCAGGCGCTGAACTACGCCCAGACCCTGCAGACCCACCTGGAGGCCCAGCAGCGCCGCGGGCCGGTGATCGTCGTGATCGACGACCTGCAGTGGCTCGACGAGGACTCGCTGCGCATCCTGATCTTCGCCGCGCGACGGCTGCACAGCTGCCGGGTGCTCTTCCTCTTCGCCGTCGACCTGGACCAGGCCGCCGGGCTGCCTACCGGGATCATCGACCATCTGACCGGCTATCCCACCGAGGTGCTGCACCTGCCTCCGCTCGAGGCCGAGGCCGTCGCCGCCCTGGGCCGCGAGATCGTGGGTGCTGAGCTGAGCATGACGACGGTCCACGAGCTGCTGCGCCACACCGAGGGCCACCCGCAGTCCGTGATCGAACTGCTCCAGGAGGTCCCCTCGGAGCAATGGCACGGCTGGCTGCCGAAGCTGCCTCCGTCGCGGCGCACCCGCGCCCGGGTGGCCTCCCAGCTGCGTCGAGCCTCTCCCGAGCTGCTGCGCATGGCCGAAGCCGTCTCCGTGCTGGGGCAGGACGCGCCACTGCAGCAGGTGGCCGCTCTCGCGCAGCTGTCCCACTTCCTGCCCGTCGTCGACGAGGGCCACGCCGCCGGGCTGCTTCGCCTGAGCATGGACCGGCAGCCCTCCGCGGTGCACTTCGTGGAGCCCAGCGCGACCGCCGCCGTCTACGAGCAGATCGCCCCCACCCGCCGCTTCGCCCTGCACCGGGCTGCCGCGGAGGTCGTGGACGATGAGGGCGTGCGGCTGGGCCACCTGGTCGCGGCCTCTCCCGGTCCACAGGAGCTGCTGGCCCTGCAGCTGGTCGCCTATGCCGAGCGCCAGGCGGCCGACGGCTGCTGGTCGGAGGTCGCCTCAGCCATGCTCTCGGCCTCTCGGCTCTCTCTGGACCGCCGGGACGGCGACCTGCGGCTGCTGCGCGGGGTCGACGCCCTGATCGGCGCCGGCGACATCACCCAGGCCGCGAGCCTGCTCAGCGTGGTCGAGTCCATGCCGCCGTCTCCCCTGCGCGCCTCCGTGCTGGGCTACCTGGCCGTCGTCACGGGGCGGCGCTCGACGGCGGCGGCGCAGCTGGCCATGGCCTGGCGCACGGTGCGCGAGGACCTGGATCCCAGCGCCGGAGCGCGCATCGCCCTGCGGCACACGCTGCACGCCCTGGCCGACTGGGACGGCGAGGGCATCGTCACCTGGGGCGAGCGCACAGCTGAGCTCGCCGAGGCGCCGCATCACAGCAGCGTCGAGGCCCGCGCCATGTACGGCCTGGGGCTGTTCGCCTCGCGGCGCCTGGACGAGGCCGAGCGGCCGTACCTCGATGATCTGGGCACGACCGTGGGCAACGCCCAGGAGCAGCGACTGCTCATGGGCCACGCCTGGCTGGCCCTGCGCACCGACGATGTGGAGACGGCCCGCCTGCGCTTCGAGGAGGCTGTGCCCACCGAGTACCGCGGCGGATCGCTGCGCATCTCCCTGTGGGCCGAGTCCTGGCTGGCGCGCTGCCGGCTGATCCTGGGCGACTGGGACGCCGCGGCCGCCACGATCGCCCATGCCTCCGTGCGCCTCGAGTCCTCGGGCATGCGCCTGATGCGGCCTCTGCTGTACTGGACCGCCGCCGAGCTCAACGCCATGCGAGGCGACTGGGACCGTGCCGAGCACTTCCTGTCGCTGACGGTCGTGCCGACCGACGGCTACCGCAGCATGATGGTCCCGGCGGCACTGGCCCGAGCGCGCTACCACGAGGCCCGGGCGGACTACGAGTCCGCGCTGGAGGCCCTGCGCCCGCTGCGCACGGCTGATCCGGTCACCGCTGGCCGCGAGCCGTTCTGGTCCTGGCAGGACACCCTGGTGAACTCGCTGGTCATGACCGATCAGCTCGACGAGGCCCAGGGATTCCTGGACGAGCTCAAGTCGGTCGACCCCTCCTCGCCCTTCCCGGCCGACGCCGCCCGCATGGCGTGGGCGGAGGGGCGGCTGCTGGCCGCGCGCGGAGAGGTCGATGCCTCCCAGGAGCTCTTCGACCGGGCGCTGGACGCGCTGCGCTCGAGGCGCCGCCCCTATCTCGAGGCCCGGGTGCGCTTCGCCTACGGGCAGAGCATGCGGCGGGCCGGCAAGCGGCGGCTGGCCTCGCGAGTGTTGCGCTCGGCCCGCGAGCTCTACGCCTCCCTGGGCGCCCAGACCTACGTGTCCCGATGCGACCGGGAGCTGAAGGCCGCCGGGGCCAACGCCCTCGTGCCGGCCGCCGAGCAGACCGGCTCGGACGGGCTCTCCGATCTGCGCAGGCAGGGCCCCGACGCTCTGCACGTCGGCTCCGAGGCCGTGCAGCTGACCGCCCAGGAGCAGGCCGTCGCCCAGTTCGTGGCCGGGGGGTCGACCAACAAGGAGGTCGCCCAGGCGCTGTTCATCGCGGAGAAGACGGTGCAGTTCCACCTGACCCGCATCTATGCCAAGTTCGGGGTGCGCTCGCGCAGCGAGCTGGCGGCCGTCTACGCCAGGGAGGGCATGGGCTCGACCGACGGGTGAGGGCGCAGGATCTCTGCGAGGGCCGCAGCGGCCCTCGCAGGGCCGAGCGACTCAGCGGTCGCGGTGCGCGGCCAGCTTCTCCAGATCGGGCTCGGTGCCCACGCCCGGGACGTCGGGGACCATGATCTTCCCGTCGGCGATCGTCAGCGGCCTGGCGATGAGGTCATCGGCCATGTCCAGGTAGTTGGACAGCTCACCCGCCCGGCGGTGGGTGTGCTCGAACGCCGCGCCGAACACGACGGAGGCGACCGAACCGATCTGCGTGTCGATCTGGTTGCCCACGTAGACGTCCACGCCGGCCGCCTGCGCGAAGCCCACGATCTTGGCAGACTCGGTGAACCCGGTGCGCGCGGTCTTCACGCACAGCAGGTTCGCTCCCCCGGTCAGGATCTCGCGCGCGGCCTCGCCCATGTTGGGCGCGGACTCGTCGGCGGCGACCGGGATCGCGGACTTCTCCACGAGCCGACGACGGCCCAGCACCTCGCGGGCGTCGTCCGGCTCCTCCAGGAAGCTCAGCCCGAGACCCGCGGTGCGGCGAAGGACCTCTGCAGCCTCATTGGCGCTCCAGCCGCGGTTCGAGTCCATGTAGATCTCGGTGTCCTCGCCCAGGCCCTCTCTCAGCACGCGGGCGGCCTCCACGTCCAGCGACAGCGGACGGCGTCCGGTCTTGAGCTTGAACGTGTCGATGCCGTAGGTCTCGCGGAACTCGAGGGCCAGGTCGAGCAGCTCCTGCGCGGGCTTGAAGCCGAGCATGTGCGAGACGCGCATGTGATCCGAGAATCCGCCGAGCAGCTCGGTGACGGGTCGGCCCAGGATCTTGCCGAGGCAGTCCCACAGGGCGATGTCCACCGCGCCCTTGGCGGTCTCGTTGTGGATCGTCCGCGCCATGACGGCCTGGGCCTTCTCCCGGTCGAAGACCGAGAGCCCCTCCAGCTGCGGGGCGAAGATGTCCTCGATCACGGCCACGATCGACTTCTGCGTCTCCCCGTACGTGTACGGCCGCGGCGGGGTGTCCGCCCAGCCGACGACCCCGTCCGAGGTCTCGATGCGCACCAGCACGTGATTGGCCTCGTGGACGGCCCCGGAGGCGAAATGCAGAGGGGTGGAGTACGGGATCGTGTAGGGGATCGCCTCGATCTGTGCGATCTGCATCAGTGCATCGGCCTTTCGACGGGGTCTGGACCCGGCTGGTCCTCGGATTCTGGTTCATCGGCCAGCTCGGTGACCAGCTGGATGAAGTTGGACAGCAGCACCGAGCGGTCCTCGCGCCGCCAGGCGACCGCCAGCTCCGCGTGCGGGGAGTCCTCGAGCTCGCGGTAGCGCACGCCGCGCAGCTGGACGCTGCGCACGCTGGCGGGCATCAGCGCCACGCCGCCGCCTGCGGCCACGAAGGACAGGATCGTGGAGGTCTCCTGGGCCATCTGCGAGACGCGGTGCTGGAATCCGGCCTCGCGGCACAGGTCCGCGGTCATCCGGTACATCACGGACTCCGGCGGGTAGGTCACGAAGCGCTGCTCGGTCAGCTCGACCATCGACAGCGGCCGGTCCGAGGCCAGCGGGCTGTGCGTGGGCAGCGCGACCACGAGCGGCTCGCGGTTGATGATGCGGAAGTCGATCTCCGGGCTGGAGACCGGGGGGCGCAGGATCGCGGCGTCGAGCGTGTGCTCGAGCAGCCCGCGCTCCATGGCCGGGGTCAGCATCTCGCCGTGCAGGTCCAGGCTCAGCCCGGGGTACGCCGTGCCGGCCGCGCGCACGATCCGGGGCATGACGCTGTACGTCGAGGCTCCGGAGAAGCCCACGTGCAGCACGCCCGTGGCGCCCTGGCCGACCTGGTAGACGTCCGCCTGCAGCGCCTCGACGTCGTTGAGGATGCTGCGCCCGCGCTCGAGCATCAGCGCCCCGGCCGCGGTGAGGTCCACGCGGCGGGTGGTGCGGTCGAAGAGCTTGACGCCCAGCTGCTCCTCGAACTGGCGAATCTGCTGCGACAGCGGCGGCTGGGCGATGTGCAGCCGCTTGGCCGCGCGCCCGAAGTGGCGCTCCTCCGCGACGGCGATGAAGTAGGTGAGCTGGCGCAGTTCCATGGACGCGGCCTAGCTGCGACGGGCCAGGTCGACGCCCAGCTGCTCGAGCTGCTGGCGGACCTCGCGGCGCTGGATCTTGCCGAGCATGGTGCGCGGCAGCTCGTCGAGCTCGATGATCCGTCGGGGCACCTTGTAGCGGGTGACCTTGCCGTAGCAGTGCTCGCGCAGCCGGGCTTCGTCGAACGTGCGGTCCGGGGAGGTCACCACGGCGGCCACCACGACCTCCGAGCCGTCCTCGCCCCGCAGCCCCACGACGGCGGCCTCCGCGACGTCCTCAGCAGTGGTCAGCGCGTGCTCGACCTCGGTCGGAGCCACGTTGAAGCCGCCGGTGATGATCAGCTCCTTCAGCCGGTCGACCACGCGCAGGAAGCCGTCGTCGTCCACCGTGACGATGTCGCCGGTGCGCAGCCAGCCGTCCTGCAGGATCTCGGCGGTCTCAGCGGGGCGCTTCCAGTAGCCCTGGAAGACCTGCGGGCCGCGCACCCACAGCTCGCCGGGCTCTCCCACGGGGGTGTCCTCGAGGGTCTCGGGATCTACGGTGCGGATGTCGGTCGACGGGAACGGGATGCCGATCGAGCCGGTGCGGCGGGTGTCGTTGAGCGGGTTGCAGGCCACCAGCGGAGAGCACTCGGTGAGCCCGTAGCCCTCGATCAGCATGCCGTCGGTGTGCGCCTCCCACTCCTCGACCAGATGATGCGGCAGCGCCATGGCCCCGGAGACGCCCACGGTGATGCCCTCCAGGGAGCGGCCCTTCTCATCGGCCAGCTCCATGACCTTCTGGTAGATCGGCGGCACGGCCGGCAGCACCGTGGCCGGGGTGCGCTTCATGGCGCCCACGATCAGATCCGCGCGCGGCGTGGGGAACAGCACCAGGGTGGCCCCCAGCGACATGGCGAAGGTCATGCCCAGGGTCATGCCGAAGACGTGGAACAGAGGCAGAGCCCCGTAGACGACTTCGTCGGAGCCGGTGTGCAGCCACTCGCGGCCCATCACGGCGTTGGACTCGAGGTTGCGGTGGCTGAGCATCACGCCCTTGGGCCGGCCCGTGGTCCCCGAGGTGTACTGGATGATCGCGAGGTCCTCCGCGCCCGGGCGGGGGTGGTCGTGGGCCAGGGGACCGTGGGAGAGCAGCTGCTTCCAGTCCGTGGCCCCGGAGGCCGGGGCAGTGAGCGCCGCGCGCTGCTGCCTGAGGCGGCGCACGGGCAGGCGAAGGGCTGTGCGCATGGGCAGCGGCATGGACCGGGTGATGTCGACGGAGATGATGCTCTCCACGGCCACATCGCCGGGGAGGCTGCGAACGGTCTCGACCGTCTTGTCCCAGACCACCGCGACCTTGGCGCCGTGGTCCTCGAACTGGTGGCGCAGCTCGGCGGCGGTGTAGAGCGGGTTGTGCTCCACCGCGATCGCGCCCAGTCGCATCACGGCGTAGAAGGCGACGATGTGCTGCGGGCAGTTGGGCAGCACGAGGGCCACCCTGTCGCCGCGGCCCACCCCGAGCCGGCGCAGCCCCTCTGCGGCGCGCTCGACCTCGGCGCCCAGGCGGGAGTACTTCCAGCGAGCTCCGAAGAACTCGAGGGCCACGCGCTGCGAGTTGACCGCCACGGAGCGCTCGAGCATATGGATCAGCGAGGTCTCGGGCAGGTCGATGTCATGGGCGACGCCGTCGTCGTAGGAGGCGGTCCACGGCCGGGTCGCGAGGAGCTCCCGCGAGGATCCTGGGGTGGCCGCCGGGTCATCTGTCTGCTCAGGCATGAGATCGAGGATACCGTCCGGGCTGTGCGCGCACCGGCTGCGGTCCCGAGATCGAGCCGGGGTCCTCCGCAGGACGGGCGGGCGGGCGACCGAGTCGGCGATTCTCAAGTCATATTCATGGACAGTTGGGAACGAATCCTCTTCGACGACCTCGCGCTGGACTACACTGAGGCAAGTCCATACGCCGGAGACCGCGCCTGTTCGGGGCAGACGCGCGCTCCGTCTCGGGGGCCACACCTGCCTGAGAGGTCATCAGTCCGTCACCCGGACAGACCCTCAGGCCGTCCGATTCCGTCAACCTCCCAGAGGTGTCACATGCCGTCCACGCTCGTCGCCGTCGTCGATGACCACGAGGTCGTCCGCGAGGGCATCCGTCTCGTCTCCATGACCTCCCAGGCGGACGTCAAGCTGGTGGGCTCGGCCTCGACCGTCCCCGGCCTGATCGACCAGCTCGGCCGCGACCCGGAGAACACCGCGCTGACCGCCCCGGGCGCCAAGCGCATCGAGTGCGACGTCGTGCTGCTGGACCTCTCGCTCACGGACCGCTCGCGCCCGTCCGAGAACGTCGAGCGCCTGCGCGAGGCCGGCATGAAGGTGCTGATCTTCTCCATCGGGGAGAACGCCGCCCTGATCCGAGAGGCCCTGCGCGCCGGTGCCCTCGGGCTGGTGCGCAAGTCCGAGCCGCTCGAGCACGCGATCGAGGAGGCCCGCAACATCGCCGACGGCAAGCCGGTGATCACCAAGGAGCTGGCGGCCGCGATCGAAGGCGACATCGAGTTCGCCCGCGCCAACCTCTCGCCGCGCGAGCAGGAGACGCTGCGCCTGTACGCCTCGGGCTTCGCCCAGGTGCAGGTGGCCCGCCGCATGGGCATCAAGCAGTCCGCCGTGAAGACCAACATCGACCGCATCCGCGAGAAGTACGCGCGCATCGGCCGCCCTGCCCCCACCAAGATCGATCTGCGCATCCGCGCGATCGAGGACGGACTGGTGGAGCCCGAGGCCGATGTGAACAACGTCGAGATCCGCCGCTGAGCAGCCCGCTCGTCCTGCTGACCGGGGACGACGCGCACCCATGATCCACGCCGCCGAGCCGTCCTCCCAGGACTTCAAGCGCTATCACGGCAGGGCCCTGCGCTCGCGGCTGCCCTCGCCGGTCTCGGCCGGCACCATGGGTCCGAACGTCTACCGTCTGCAGTGGTCGGCGCAGCTGTGCGCGGCGGCCGCGATGTTCGCCAGCGGCCTGGCCGCGCTGCCCTCGGTGAGCACGCTCACCGGGGCGCCCGCGCTGCTGAGCACCCTGTTCTTCGCCGGGCTGCAGGTCTGCGCGGGCATGCTGTTCTACTTCGGCGCACGGCGCCGTGTGGTCACCTGGCCCTCCACGGCCGCCGTCGTCCTGATCATGCTCTGCTACACCTCGCTGGCCCCGATCTGGGCACCGGCCTCCGAGATCTCTCCCCCGTGGCTGTCGTTCCTGCTCGTCCTCGCGGCGGGGCTCACCGCGATGACCTGGGGAGCGATCGCCTCGCTGGCCGTGATCGGATGGGCGGTGCTGTGCCTGGGGATCTACGTCCTGCAGATGCCGCTGGGCTATCCGCTGCAGTCGGAGATCATCCAGAGCGGGGTCGACTGCCTCTATGCGATCCTGCTCGCGATCGCGGTCTCGCTGACCCTGCGCGCCGCCGATCACGCCGACACCGACTACAGCACGGCGATCGCCCATGCCACCGCGCTGCGCCGCTCGCGCACGCAGTCGGATGAGCAGGAGCGCCTGGACCGGCTGATCCACGACAACGTCATGGCGGCGCTGCTGGACGCCTCACGGGCCCCGGGCGCCGTCTCCAAGCGCACTCGAGAGCTGGCCATGCGTGCCCTGAGCGTCCTGGAGTTCGAGGAGAAGCGGGCCACCGGAACCGCCACGACCTACGTGCACACGCTGATGGACGACCTCCTCGACGCCCTCACCCCGTGGCGCTCGCGCGTGCGCTTCAACGTCCTCGTCCCCGACATCAGGCCCATGGGCCACACCCGTGCCTTCATGCCCTCGGACACGGCCCAGGCCCTGATCCACGCGGTGACCGAGGCGGTCTCCAACAGCGCACGGCACTCCGGCGTGGCCACCACCTTCGTGACCATGGACGGAGGGGCCTGCCCTCCCACGGCGCTGAACCCCTTCGGCTTCTACCTCTCCTTCGAGGTCCTCGACCGCGGCAAGGGGTTCCAGATGCGCTCCATGGATTCCCGGCGCCTCGGCGTGCGGGTCTCGATCATCGGCAATGTCGAGAACGCGGGGGGCCGGGTCGACGTCGTCTCCGCCCCGCACCGCGGGACGCGCATCCAGATCCTGTGGCCCAGCGATGCCCATCCGTCGGACTAGGCGCCGCAGCGCCAGGTACCGCGCAGACGTCGACGTCGGGCTGCGCAGCCGCCTGCTGGACCTCGTGGGCCAGTGGGTCGCACGGCTCACGGCGGAGGGCCGGGCCCAGAGCTCCGTGCTGTTCTTCGGCCCGCTGCTGGCCTTCCTGATCCCGTCGCTGATCGCGGGGCTGCCGCTGCTGCAGTTGGTCCAGCATCCGCAGCTGCAGCTGATCTCCGGCGTGCCGTACATGATCGCGGTCCTGCTCGTGATCGCCCCAGGGCGACGCCGGCTCGACGAGCTTCCCGTCATCACCGCCGTAGTGGCCATGATCTCGTGCCTGGCGCTGACCCACGACTCCGACCCCGAGCGGCTGCCGCTGCTGTCGCAGCACTGGGGGTACCAGGGGCTGCACCTGTTCCCGGTCGCCCTGGCCGTTCGCCAGCGCACGGCGTGGGCCTGGGGGACGGTGTTCATCGCGACCGCCCTCGGTGCGACCTTCGGCGCTCGCTCCGAGCACGGCATGCTCATGGGCATGGCGCCCATGGCCACGGTCGCAGGCACCCTGGTCGTCGCCATCCTGATCATCACGGAGATCGAGCGGCTCCTGGATCGCCGCCGCGAGGCCCGGGCGCTGGGGGCATCGGCGCGGACCGATGACGACGCCGAGCAGGATACCGTCAACGCCTCGATCCGGCGCATGCACGATGTCCGACGTGTCGTCGGCCCCGCGCTCGAGCGGATCGCCTACGACTCGAGCCCCGTGGACGACGAGGAGATCCGCCGCTTCCGGGTCCTCGAGGCCCACCTGCGCGATTCCATCCGCGGTCGGTCGATCTCGACCCCGGAGCTGCACGAGGCGGCCCGGCGTGCCCGCGAGCGCGGCGTCTCCGTCGACATCCTCGACGAGCGCGGCTCCGTCCTGCCCGAGCGCGTGCTGCGGATCGTGGGGCGGCAGTCCGCCGCGGTGCTGGACGCCGCGCAGGCGGGCTCGGTGACGATCCGCGCGTTCCCCGCCGATGACCAGTCCGCCGTCCTGATCGTGCACGACCCGGGCGACGATGACGAGGACGCGATCGCCCTGGAGATCGCCCAGGGAACCGGTGAGATCTCCGAGTTCTGAGCCCTTGGGCACCAGGCTCCACAGCACCCGGATCGGCGGAGATGGGGGCCGCAGCTGCACAGTCCGGTCCTCGGGCCCCGATGCTGCTGCGAGCATCGCCGTAGCGTGCCGCCATGCACACCGCCGAAGCCGCCCACTGCTCCTCAGATGCGCCGTCCTGCACCGACCGTCTGCGCGACGACCCGTCCGTCCTGCTGAGCCCCGTGCTGTGCGCCGACGGTCGGCTGCGCTGCCCGTGGGCGCTGTCTACCCCGGATGTCCTGGACGATCACGACACCTCGTGGGGCATCCGCCCGCAGCTGCGCTCCGAGTGGTTCCGGGCGCTGAGCCTCGAGATCCTGCAGGCCGGGCTGGCCCCGGGTGCCTCGGTGTCGCGGCTGCCCGCGCTCGAGGAGGTCTTCAGCTGCTTCGACCCGCGGATCGTGGCCGGTCTCGATGACGACGCCGTGGACGAGCTGCTGCTGGACCGTCGGCTGATCCGCAATCGCGCCAAGCTCACCGCTGTGGTGGTCGCCGCCCGCGCCGTTCGCAGCTGGTCCGGCGAGGACTGGCAGCGGGAACTGGAGCCGGCCGAGGGGACGGATCACGTCCAGGCGGTCGCAGGTCGCCTGCGCGAGCACGGGCTCGTGCACGCCGGCCCCGGCACGATCGCCCGGCTGCTGGCCCGCACCGGGATGACCCCCGGCCACCTCGACGGCTGCTTCCGCTGCTGAAGGGGCCGCGAGCTCCTGTGCGCATGCCTCGGCCCCGGCAGCGACGCGCGCCGGCCGGGGCCTTCCGCAGGGGTGCTCGTCAGGCCGTGAGCGGGTTCAGTCGAGCAGCAGCGCGGGCTCCTCGAGAATGCGGGCCACGTCCGCCATGAAGCGCGCGGAGAGGTCGCCGTCGACCACACGGTGGTCGAACGATCCGCCGAGCGTGGTGATCCACCGCGGGATGATCTCCCCGTCCACGACCCACGGCTTCTGCTTGATGGTTCCGAAGGCCACGATCGCGACCTCACCGGGGTTGATGATCGGAGTGCCGATGTCGATTCCCAGGGAGCCGATGTTCGTGATCGACAGGGTGCCGTTCTGCATGTCGCCGGGCTGGGTGCGCCCGGCACGAGCCGTGGCCGTCAGCTCGTTGAGGGCGATCGCCAGCTCGCGCAGGCTCATGTCCTGGGCGTCCTTGATGTTCGGGACCATGAGCCCGCGCGGGGTCGCCGCGGCGATGCCCAGGTTCATGTAGCGCTTGATCACGATCTCGCGGTCGGTCCAGGTCGCGTTGACCTGGGGGTTGCGCGCTGCGGCCCAGATGACGGCCCGGGCCAGCAGGAGCAGCGGGGTGACCTTCACTCCCTCGAAGTGATCGGAGGTCTTCAGCCGCTTCACGAACTCCATGGTCCGCGTGGCGTCGACATCCACGAAGATCGACACGTGCGGGGCCGAGAACGCGGACTTGACCATGTTCTGGGCGGTCAGCTTGCGCACGCCCTTGACCGGGATCCGCTGCGTCCGGTCCCCTGCCCCGGGGGCGTCCGAGGAGACCCAGAAGCCGTCGGGGCCGTCCGGGACCTCGCGCAGATGGGCGGCGTAGGCCAGCAGGTCTCGCTTGGTGACCTGTCCGGCCTCGCCCGTTCCGGAGACCTCCCGCAGGTCGATGCCCATCTCCTTGGCGGCCTTGCGGACGGGAGGCTTGGCCAGGGCCGGCTGGGAGGCCCGCGCCGGCTGCGCTGCGACCGCGCCGCTTCCCGAGGCCGCGGCCTCCTCTCGGGAGCCGCCCCCGGCCAGGCGGGCCAGCCGGTCGCCGCGCGAGCCGGGCCCCTGCCCCAGGCCTGCTCGCGAGAGCAGGTCGGCGATGCCGTCGCCCAGCGAGGCCCTCCCGCCGGCGGGCTCGGCCGTGCTGCGGCCGCGCGAGGGCTCGGCCTGCTGAGCAGGGGCTTCCGGACGGGTCGGCTCCGGGCGGGCGGGGCGGCGCGAGCGCTGCCTGCGCACGACCGGATCCGCCTTGGGGCCCGACCCCACGAGCGGCTTCTGCTGCGGCTCCTCCTCCGCGCTGGAGGACGGTGCCGGTGCTTCCGGATCGCTCGAATCGGCGGCGGCATCGCCGCCTGCGCTGGTGGCGGAGTAGCCCGGATCCGGGCGCGAGCCCGGGGCCTCGGCGGAGTCGCCGATCGAGACCAGCCCTGCGCCGACATCCAGGGTCTCGCCCTCCTGGGCGAGCAGCTCGAGGACGGCCCCCTCCCAGGGCGAGGGCAGCTCGACGAGCGACTTGGCGGTCTCGATCTCCACGAGGGGCTGATCGACGGAGACCTGGTCGCCGACGCGCACCTTCCAGGTGACGATCTCGGCTTCGGTGAGCCCCTCGCCGACATCGGGGAGGCGGAAGATCTGTGCCATGCGGGAATCCTTCGGAAGCGACGGTGCGGGGCGCGTGCGTGCGGTGAGCGGGTCCTAGTAGGCGAAGGCCCGGTCCATGCCGTCCAGGACGCGGTCCAGGTCCGGGACGTAGTCCGCCTCGACCCCGGCGGGCGGGTAGGGCATGTGGTAGCCGCCCACGCGGATCACGGGGGCTTCGAGGCTGTAGAAGCTGCGCTCCGTGATGCGCGCGGCGATCTCGGCCCCCAGCCCGGAGAAGACCGGGGCCTCGTGGGCCACGACCATGCGCCCCGTGCGCTGCACCGAGGCCTCGAGGGTCGCGAAGTCGATCGGCGACAGCGAGCGCAGGTCGATCACCTCGACCGAGCGGCCCTCCTGCGCGGCGGCCTCTGCGGCGGCCATGGCCACGGGCACCAGCGGACCCCACGCCACGAGGCTGAGCTCCGAGCCCTCTCGCAGCACCTGGGCGCTGAAGGGATCGGCGGTGCTCGGGTTCTCGAGGTCGACCTCCCCCTTGAGCCAGTAGCGGCGCTTGGGCTCGAAGAAGATCACGGGATCGGGGCAGGCGATCGACTGCTGGATCATCCAGTAGGCGTCCTGCGGCGAGGACGGCGAGACGATGCGCAGCCCGGCAGTGTGCGAGAACTGGGCCTCGGGCGACTCGGAGTGGTGCTCGATCGAGCCCACGAGCCCGCCGTAGGGGATGCGGATGGTCACCGGGACGGTGACGTCGCCGTCGGTGCGGGCATGCATCTTGGCCAGCTGGGTCGTGATCTGGTTGTAGGCGGGGAAGGTGAAGCCGTCGAACTGGATCTCGCACACCGGGCGGTACCCGCGCATGGCCATCCCGGTGGCGGTGCCCACGATCCCGGCCTCGCCCAGAGGGGTGTCCAGCACCCGGTGCGCGCCGAACTCCCCCTTGAGCCCCTCGGTCACGCGGTACACCCCGCCCAGGGAGCCGATGTCCTCGCCCATGAGCAGGACCCGGGGGTCCTCCCCCATGGCCCGGCGCATGCCCATGGTCAGGGCCTTGGCCAGAGTGACCCGGACGGTCGTGGGTCCGCCCGTGCGCGTCTGCTGCTCGCTCATGCCCTCTGCCCCTCCTGGCTCTGCCCTGCGTCTGCGCCCGGTCCGCCCTCGCCGTCCAGGAAGGAATCGGCGTAGTCGCGGTGCCAGGCCCGCTCCTCCTCCACGAGCGGGTGCGACTGCGCGTAGACGACGTCGAAGCGCTGGTCCAGCTCACCCGGATCGGAGCGCAGCAGCTCGGAGCGGACCTCCTTCAGCCACTGGTCGGTCTCCTCCTCCAGGTCCTGGAACCACTGCTCCTGCACGCCGAGCTCCGTCTCGAGCAGGGCGCGCATGCGCAGCAGGGGCTCCTTCTGCGCCCACTGCGCCTCCTCTGCGGAGAGGCGGTACTTGGTGGGGTCGTCTGCGGTGGTGTGCGCGCCCAGTCGGAAGGTCTCCGCCTCGATCAGCACGGGGCCGCGCCCCTCGCGGGCCTCGGCGGTCGCCCACCGGGTCACCGCCAGGACAGCCAGAGGGTCGTTGCCGTCGACCCGCACGCCCTCGAAGCCGTAGCCGGCCGCCCGGGCCGCCAGGGGCACGCGGGACTGCGTGGAGAACGGCACCGAGATCGCCCACTGGTTGTTCTGCACGAAGAACACCACGGGGGCGTCGTAGGAGGCGGCGAAGACCATGGACTCGTGGATCTCGCCCTCGGTCGAGGCGCCGTCGCCGAAGTAGACGGTGACAGCACCGGGCTCCGGCGCGGGCTCCCCCGCCTCCTCGGCAAGCCGACGATCCTGGACCATGCCCATGGCGTAGCCCACCGCGTGCGGGACCTGGGAGGCCAGCACCAGCGAGTAGACATGGGTCCGGGTCTCGGACGGCTTCCAGCCGGAGGCCGCGTGGCCCCGGAACTGCACCAGGACCCGCTCGGCCGGGACCCCGCGCTCCAGGACCACGGCATGCTCGCGGTAGGAGGGGAAGACGTAGTCGTTCTCGCCCTGGGCCAGCGCCGAGCCGACCTGGGCCGCCTCCTGGCCGCGCAGCGGGGGCCACAGGGCCATCTCGCCCTGGCGCTGCAGCGCAGTGGCCATCTCGTCCAGGCGGCGCGCCCGCACCATCGAGCGGTGCATCCGCTGCAGCGCCTCGGCATCGACGTCCTCGACCCAGCGCGAGAAGCGCTCGTCGTGCTGGCGGACGCCGTTCTCGTCGAGCAGGCGGACCACGGGCATGGTCGCGGCCACGGCCGCGGGGTGCGCTCCGGTGCCGGCGCTCGCACGGGCGTCATGGGGATCCGCGACGAGCGCTTCCGGCGATCCGTCCGGGGCCACGTCGGCGGCGACCTCGACGGCCGACGCGGCCTGCGCCGTCTGCGCGGACGACTGCTCAGCGCTGGGCTGGTCCTGATCGGGTCCCCGCTCCGGGACCTCGTCGGCCTGCGCCATGGGACACCTCCAGGTGTGGTTCACGCGGTGGCACGGCCCCGGGCCGTCCGGCCCGGCAGCTCATGCCTGTGTCTCCGTCTGCTGCGCGCAGGGCCCGGAGACGAAGCTGTCTCATGAGACTACGTGACGCGCGGGCGTCTGGAAGTTGGAGCAGATCTCCAAAAACCTGTCGTTGGCCTGGGGCACATCGATGCTGACCCGCACTCCGTCGCCGTCGAACGCCCGCACCGACAGCGCCTGCTGCGCGCAGGCCTCGGCGAAGCGGCGGGCGTCCTCGCCCAGCGGCAGCCACACGAAGTTCGCGCGCGTCTGCGGGACGTCCCAGCCCAGTTCCGCCAGCCGGGCCAGGACGCGCTCGCGCTCGTCGACGATGCGCTGGACCCGCTCCTGGACCTGCTCCAGGTGATCGAGCGAGGCGATCGCCGCGGTCTGGGCCATCTCGGTCACCGCGAACGTGGTCGCGACCTTGCGCAGCGCGGCTGTGACCTCCGGCTGCGAGAGCGAGTACCCCACGCGCAGACCGGCCAGACCGTGGGCCTTGGAGAAGGTTCGCAGCGCGACCACGTTCAGGTGGGCGCGGTAGGTGCGCACGCCTTCGACGAGCTCCGGGTCGCCCTGGAACTCGAGGTAGGCCTCGTCCAGCACCACGAGGATGCCCTCGGGCACCCGGGCCAGGAAGCGCTCCGTCTCGTCCTGGCGCAGCGACGGGCCGGTGGGATTGTTCGGCGAGCACAGCAGGATCACGCGGGTGCGCTCGGTGATGGCCGCGAGCATGCCCTCGAGGTCGTGCGAGCCGTCCGGCAGGTTGGGGACCTGCACGCTCACGGCGCCTGCGGTCCCCACGACGATCGGGTAGGCCTCGAACGAGCGCCATGGGTAGATGACCTCATCGCCCGTGCCGTCGGAGGAGGTTCCCGCGAAGGCCGCGATGATCTGCGTCAGCGCACCCAGGCTGCCCGCACCGGTCACGATGTCATCGGCGGGCACGCCCAGGTGCTGGGCGATGCGCTCGCACAGCGTCGCGGCGGTCGGGTCGGGATAGCGGTGCATCCGCTGTACTGCCTGGGCGATGGCCTCCTGGGCTGCCGGCACCGGGCCCCAGGGGTTCTCATTGGAGGACAGCTTGAAGGCCTCGAGGCCCTCGACGGGCTGCGGGGGCCGGCCCGCAGCGTAGTCGGGCAGGGCGGACAGGGCGGCGCGGGGTATGACGGAGGGCATGGCCCTCACTGTAGCGGCGCGGCCCAGCATGAGGCCCGCCCTCGGAGCCCCGTTCCGGACGGAACGCCGGCTCGAGCAGCGCGCGCCCGCCGCGCGCCCGGAGACGCCGCCCGAGGATGGAAGAATGTCCGCATGTCTCAGTCTTCCGCACCCTCGACCGACGATCCCACGGCCCGCATCCCGCTCGCCGGGCTCGAGCCGCCCCTGGCCCTCGGAGCACTGGACGGGCGCTACCGCCCGGCCGTCGCACCGCTGATCGACCACCTCTCGGAGGCGGCGCTGAACCGCAACCGGCTCCATGTGGAGATCGAGTGGTTCATCCACCTGTGCGCCGGACGCGTGCTTCCCGGGATCGAGCCGCTGGGCCAGGAGCAGATCGACGGGCTGCGCCGCATCGTCGAGGACTTCGGCGCCCAGGGCATCGCCGAGCTGGCCGAGATCGAGGCCGTGACCGTTCACGACGTCAAGGCCGTCGAGTACTACATCGGGCGCCGGCTGCCCGCGCTGGGCCTCGAGCACCTGATCCCGCTGGTGCACTTCGCCTGCACCTCCGAGGACATCAACAACCTCGCCTACGCCGTGGGCGTGCGCGATGCCGTCGAGCTGGTCTGGGCCCCGGCTGCCCGCGAGCTCGTGGAGCAGATCTCGCAGCTTGCCGCCGACAGCGCGGAGGCGCCCATGCTCTCGCGCACCCACGGACAGCCGGCCACGCCCACCACGCTGGGCAAGGAGCTCGCGGTCTTCGCCCACCGCCTGGGGCGCCAGCTCGCCCGGGTCGGATCCACGCAGTTCCTGGGCAAGATCAACGGGGCCACCGGAACCTACGCCGCCCACACGACCGCCGTACCAGAGGCCGACTGGCAGGAGGTCTCGCGCACCTTCGTCGAGGGGCTGGGGCTGAGCTGGAACCCCCTGACCACGCAGATCGAGTCGCACGACTGGCAGGCCGAGCTCTACGCGGACGTCGCCCGGTTCAACCGCATCCTGCACAACCTCTGCACGGACATCTGGTCCTACATCTCGATCGGCGTCTTCCGCCAGGTCCCCGTCGAGGGCGCCACCGGGTCCTCGACCATGCCGCACAAGGTCAATCCGATCCGCTTCGAGAACGCCGAGGCCAACCTGGAGATCTCGTGCTCGCTGCTGGACACGCTGGGAGCCACGCTCGTGACCTCGCGCTGGCAGCGCGACCTCACGGACTCGTCGTCCCAGCGCAACATCGGCACCGCCTTCGGGCACTCGCTGCTGGCGATCTCGAACGTCGCCAAGGGCCTGCAGCGCCTGGATGTGGCCCACGACGTCCTGGCCGCCGACCTCGACGAGAACTGGGAGGTCCTGGGAGAGGCGATCCAGACCGTCATGCGCGCCGAGGCGATCGCCGGGACCCCCGGCATGGAGAACCCCTACGAGCGCCTCAAGGACCTGACCCGCGGCCACCGCGTGGATCAGCAGCGCCTGCAGGAGTTCGTGGCCGAGCTCGGGCTGCCCGATGCCGCAGAGCAGCGCCTGTCCCAGCTCACGCCGCAGACCTACATCGGGATCGCCCCCAGGCTCGTGGAGCATCTCGAGCGCTGAGGGGCCCCGTCCCGTCCGAGGCTCCCGCGCAGACGACACCGGGCGGTACTGCTGGTCCAGCAGCACCGCCCGGCGTCGTCGTTCGCATCCCCTCTCAGCGGCGCGGATCCGTCAGGTCCGCACCGCCCGATCACATGTCCTTGGCCGCCCAGCCAGCGGTGCGCACGCGGCGACGGCCGAACAGCCGTCCGGGGCGCGACGGGCGCAGCTCGGCCTGAGCGCCGACCGTCTCGAGCCACTCGGGGGCCATGCGCCCCAGCTCCTCGGCAGAGCCCGCGAAGGCCAGCGCGTCCACGGCGCTGTCGGCGCTCACGGCCACGGCATCCCACACCTCAGCGCCGACGCCGCGAGTCTGCTCGCAGAGCACGGCGAAGGCGCGGGCACCGCGCTGCAGCGCGGGGTCCAGCACGGTGAGGTCCTCGCCCAGGGCCTCGGAGATCTCCCAGGCGGCGCCCACAGCGCTGACCGAGGAGCCGACCGCGATGGCCAGGGAGGCGAAGGGATCGGCCTCCTGGACGCGCTCCATGATGCGGTCGGCGGCCCTGGCGCAGCCGATGTCCCACAGGTCGAGCTCGGTGCCGCGCGGCAGGGTGAGCCGGCGCGTGCGGGTGTCGAGCTCGACGGTCTCGCCGCCGGTCAGCTCTCGCGACAGGCGGATCGGGCGGTACCAGCCGCTCGAGACAGCCTGGGCGCGCTGAGCGGCCTCGAGGACGGCGCACAGCGTGGGCGAGATCTGGGCGGTGAGCGCATGATCGCTGCTCAGGGAGAGCAGCAGGGACAGCTCGGAGTCCGGGCGCTCGGTGCTGAGCACCCGCGACAGGTCGGAGAGGACCTCGTCGGCGATGGACTCGGCGACCATGCGGGTCAGCGGGTCGACGGCGGACACGGTCCGCTGCGCCGTCAGCGTGGGGGCGCTGCGGCGGAGCCTGGGGGGAACGGCCATGGTGGGGGAACCTCGTGGGGGGATGAGGCGGGGCTGGGGATGCCCCGGACCAGATGAAGGCCGCCGCAGATCGACACCGGCCAGATTTTCGGGAGACAGAGGGTGAAGACGTATCGCAGCCCGCGATCCGGCTCCGTTCCTCTGCGCGATGCTCCGAGACTCCAGTCTCTCGGACTGCTGTCACAGCCCCTGTCGAATCGGCGCGCCATGTCGACGGAAGCGAGGTGAGGCCCTCGGCACCCGTCGGCACAGCCCATACGTTACCTGCGAGTAATGAAGATGCAACACCTTTCCTCCGATATTTTCGACCCATCTGACTGGGGACGATGTCGAAACTTGGCTGCACCGAATATCTAATGAATATGCATTTTGCAGTGGGCTGTTCAACACATTCTATCGCTGCTGCCGACAGCGGTGGGGGCACCGCCCGCAGCGAGTCGATCCAGCAGCTCCCCCGGCCGGTTGGTCGTGATCTGCTGGACGCCCAGGGCAAGGCACAGCTCGAGGTCCGCCGCGGTGTCGACCGTCCAGACCCGCAGGATCGAGCCCTGCGCCAGCCAGGTCCGCACGAGACCGGGGTGATCCCGCACGAAGGCGATGCCCGGACCCGCGATCTCGCACAGGCCCCGGGTGATGATCGGCTCCGCCGACGGCACGACCCAGCGCATGCCGGCGTGCACGAGCCGGGCCGTCGCAGCCGGGACCCGCAGGCTCGCGGCCACGGACTCCGGGGTGGGATCCTCGATCAGCTGGCACACGTTGCGCGGGGCGACGGTCTGCAGGACATGGCGCACGGCATCCGGGTGGAAGCTCATGATCGAGACCTGCAGGTTCCCCAGGCGCCCGGTCTCCGGGTCCCAGCCCTCGGCCATCAGGACGCTGAGCACAGCCACCTCCAGCCGATGACCGGCCGGGGAGGGATGCTTGGTCTCGATGGCGAGTCCGACCCGCCTGCCCGCGCCGCGCAGCAGCTCGAGCAGCTCCGGCAGCGTCAGCAGCTGCTCATGGGGCTCGCCGTGGCTGACCGGGATCTCGATGCCCTTCCAGGAGACGAAGTCCAGACGGCGCAGCTCGGCCAGCGTGTGCGAGGAGATCGGTCCGCGGCCGTCGCTCGTGCGCCCCAGCTGGGCGTCGTGGTGCAGGACCAGGTGGCCGTCGCGCGTGAGGTGGACGTCTCCCTCCACGCCGTCGGCCCCGTCCAGCAGGGCCTGCACGTATGCCGCCCGCGTGTGCTCGGGGTACTGAGCGCTCGCTCCGCGATGCGCGAGGATCCTGGGGCCCAAGCTGTGCCTTCCTGCGAGGAGAGGGTGCTGCGCCGTCGACTCGCAGGGAGTCGGACAGCGCTCTCGCCTCTCACGCTAGGGGCCTGCTGTGAACGCCGGAGGAACGACGACGGCCGACCCGATGAAGCACCTGGTCCCCGCCTGAAGGATCAGGCGGGGACCAGGGGTCCTGCATCATGTCGGCCGCTGTGCGCCGCAGGACTCAGCTGTCCTGCTGACCCTCGCCGCTGATCTGCGCCGGCTCACCGGCCTCCTCGGAATCCTTGGAGCGGTCTCGGGCGTCGTCGGCGAGCTTGGGAGCCCGGTCGACCTCGGACAGCTCGGGCGGGAAGCTCGCCGGAAGCGGCCCGAAGGCCTCCTGGGTGCTCTTCACGACCGCCCGCGACATGGCCAGGTTGGCGCCGCCGCCGACCACGGCGCCGATGCCGAAGGGCAGCGCGCGGCCCAGCGCCGCCGTGGACTGCTTGCGGATGAAGCGGCGCACGAACATGTTGCGCAGCTTCTTGCCGACATCGAGGCCGCCCTCCTTGGAGCCAGTGCCCATCATCAGGCCCCAGCGGTTCGTCAGGCCTCGGGACTTGGAGCTCGAGGCCAGGACCTGCTTCATGAGCACGCCCCCGTCCTCGCCGAGCATCAGGGCCATGACCATGGAGCGCGTGCGCACCGGGTCGGAGGTGTGCACGCCGTGCAGCTCCGCGATGGCCTGGGCGTACAGCGCGGTCATCTCCAGGTAGCCGCCGACCGAGACGGTCGACACGCCCAGGGAGGCCAGCGTGCCGATGCCCGGGATCATGGCCGCACCGCCGGCCACGCCGCCGGTGGCCGTGTTCGCCCGGACGTACATCCGCTCGAGGCGCTTGGCGATCTGCTCGGGGGTCTCGTCCGGGTGCTCGGCGCGCAGCCGCTTGACCCAGCGCAGCACGACGGGACGCTGCACCTTCAGGGCGTTGTCGAGGAAGCCGTTCAGCGCCGGGGTCGGCTTGCCGTCATCATCGAATGCGTGCTTCAGGGGGTTGAACGCCACGGTCGTCTCCTGGGGTGGGTGTCCTTGAGAAGTTCGACACCAGCCTACCCACGGCCATCAGCGCCCTGTCTGATCGGCTCCTGACGACTGGCTGGGAGCCGCAGGCACGACTCAGCGCACGCGCAGATCCGCCCAGACGGGCCGATGGTCCGAGGTCGGGAAGGGATACGAGCCCGTGAGCTCCGCGCCGGGCTGCCCCGGGGCGGGCCAGAACACCTGGGAGTCCTGCACCCGGAGATTCGACGACGGCAGGACGTAGTCAACCCGCAGGTTGCCCGGCGCCTGGTCGGTGAAGTCCGCCGTGTCGAAGCGGTGCTCGCCCAGATGCCTCGTGTTGGCACCTCCCTGGGCGGCAGCCGCCGCGACGGCCCCCTCCGAGCTCGGCCGGGGATCCTGGATGCGGTGGTGCTCCAGCAGCTGCCGGGCAGCCCCGGGCCAGGAGTCCCCGTCCTGAGGGTCGGAGTTCAGATCGCCCATGATCACGAACCTGCTGCCGGGCAGCAGTCCGCCGGTGCCCCCGTTGTCGTCGCGGATCCAGCTGCCGCGGCGCGAGCCCGTGATGTAGTCCGCCCAGAAGCGGATCTCGTCGTGGTTGCGCCTCCCGTTGCGGTCCTCGGATCCGTCGAACGACGGCGGAGTCGGGTGGGAGGCCAGCACATGGACGGTGTCGCGGCCCACCCGCACGGGAACGTCCCAGTGCGACTTCGACGACAGCCGCAGCCGCTTCCCGATCTCGCGGCCGTAGTAGTCCCAGGGCAGCAGGCTGTCCGGCATCTGCGACCAGAGCTGAAGCTGGAAGGTCCGCACCGCGCCGTGGTCGATGGGCGCCGTGGAGTACACGGCCATGCCGTACTGGCCGGGGAAGAGGCCGAAGCCCCAGGCATCGTCGCCGGTGCGCAGCGTCCCGTCGCCGTTGAGATCCAGGCCCGAGTCCACGCCCGTGTTGACGGCAGCGGTGAAGGCGTGGGGGAAGTCCAGCGGGGCCTGGCCGTTCTGGCTGCGCGCCAGGTAGTTGTCCCGGAACAGCTGCACGCCCAGGTGCTCGGCGTCGTAGTCGAACTCGTTGATCAGCAGGACGTCGGGGGCGCAGCGCTGGATGACCTCGGCGACCGCCTGCGCCTGGGCGTTGCCGGGCGTGGAGAGATCCCGCACCAGCTGCCCCTGCGAGCCGCGGTTGAGCGAGGCGTTGTAGGTCATGAACCGCAGCGTCCGATGCCCGGCCCCGCCGCGCTCGGAGGCTGCGGCGGGAAGGGCGATCGAGGTCACCGCGGCCCCGGCCAGGCCTCCGACCAGGCTGCGGCGGGTGAGTGCGGTGCGGCGGCTCATGTGATCCCCTGGAGTGCTCGGTGGACGCGGCCGGTCGGCCGATGACATGGACCGACCGTAGCGAGAGCGGTTGAACCGGCCGTGAACGCACGGCGAGCGGATCGCGCGGATCGGTGAGACGATCCGAGCATGTCCCGCCCCGCACGCCGCTCCCGCTTCCTGTCCGCCCTCGATGCCGGGGCCGAGATCGCCTGGGACGAGCTGACCGAGGGGTGGATCCTCAGCATCGGCGGCGCCGAGCAGTCGCACGTGGACCTGGCAGATCCGAGCCGGGTCTTCTACGAGTACCTGCAGCGGATGTCGGCGGCCTGCGATCTGCAGCGCCCGAGCGGACAGCCCGTGCGCGCGCTGCATCTGGGGGCCGGGGCGCTGACGCTGCCCCGCCGGCTGAGCGCGGTCCGCCCGGGATCGCAGCAGACGGTGATCGAGCTGGCCCGCGAGCTGCCGGGGTTCGTGCTCGAGCACCTCCCCTGGCCGGACTCGCAGCCGCCCCGGGTCCTGATCGGCGACGCCCGGGAGCAGCTCAGCGCGCTGCGCGAAGCCGAGACGGAGCCGTTCGACCTGCTGGTGCTCGACGTCTTCGCCGGCGACGACGCACCCGCCCATCTTCGCGAACGATCGTTCTACCAGGAGATGGGCCAGGTCCTGGCCCCCGACGGGGCGCTGATCGTCAACGTGGGCGATGACCCAGGACTCGGCTTCTTCCGCGAGCAGGCCGAGCGCATGGTGGAGGCCCAGGGCAGCGGCGGTGCCCCGGCCTTCGCCGACGTGTGGTGCCTCAGCGACGCCTCGATGCTCGACGGGCAGCGCGCCGGCAACCTCATCCTGCTGGGCTCGCCCTCGAGCATGCCGCGCGAGAACCTGGACGCCCTGCGCGCCGCCGGCCCTCACCCGGCCGCGGTCCTGGACCGCATGCAGCTCGAGGACTGGCTGGCCGGTGAGTGAATCCGCCGCTCAGGCGGTCGTGAAGCCGCTCAGGTCGCCCTGGGGGCCCTCGAAGTGCGCGTCCACGCGCATCACGGCCCCCGGTGCGTCCGGGCCCTGGATCTCCTTGAGCAGATCGCGCACCGCCCAGCGGGTGCCTTCGGCGATCACCTCCACGGTGCCGTCGTCGAGGTTGCGGGCGCAGCCCACGAGCCCCAGCTTCTCGGCGTGCTTCCACGTCCAGTAGCGGAAGCCCACGCCCTGCACCGTTCCGTGCACGATCGCGATGGCCCTCAGCCTCTGCCTGGTGTCCAGGCCGTCCTCCTCGTCTCGTGCTGCGCCCTGCTGGCTCATGCCCGGGTCCCGGAATCGCTGGAGGAGCCCGAGGAGCCCTCGGCCGCATCGCGCAGGACGTCGCGGAGGTCCTCCGCGCTGCCGATCTCCCCGAGGTCGATGGCCCTGCCATCGGCCACGAAGCTCGGAGTCCCCGTCAGCTCGAGGTCCTCCGCCTGCTGGCTGTGCTGCTCGACGATCTCCTCGACGTCGCTGGAGCCCATGTCCTCGCGGAAGCGCTGCTCATCCAGCCCCGCCTCCCCGGCGAGCTCGACGAAACGGTCCTCGAGCTCGCCGTCCGAGAGCTCGGACCACTCGTCGACGTCGTCGTAGACGAGGCTCGCGTACTCGTGGGCCTCCCCCTGACGACCGGCGGCCTCGACCGCGTGGGCCGCCGGCACCGCGTTGTCGTGCATGGACAGGGGGAAGTTCTTCACGCGCACGACGACCTCGCCGTCGAGCTCCTCGGCCACCTGCTCGACCGCAGGGTGGAAGGACCCGCACGCGGGGCACTCGTAGTCGGTGTACATGGTCACGACGGGCAGATCTCCGCTGGCCGTGTTCAGGGCGTAGCCGTCCTCGATGGCCTGGTCCACGCCGGGGACCTCGGTGTCCTCCTGCGGGGCCTCGGAGTCCTGGGCGCTGGCGGAGTCCTCCGCCTGGGCGGAGCCCCCTTCCGACGGGTCCTGGCTCGGGGAGCCCTCGCTCGCGGTCTCCGAGGCGGAGGCGGAGTCCTGAGCCGAGGCGGAGCCCTCGGTCGAGGGGTCCTCATCGGAGCTGGGAAGGCAGCTCGTGAGCAGCAGCGCGCAGCAGGCGGCAGCCGTCAGGCCGGCCGCGAGGCGGGATCCGGTGGGATGGGATGTCATGGCACTCCCGGGGGGTGAGGCGGTGCCCGGAGGGCCCCGCGGTGATCGGTCTGCGATGGCCCAGACTACGGGCGGGATCTGACTGCGCGATACCCTGCCAGCGTCGTGCCGTCCGAGAGCCCGTTGCCAGAAGGAGTCCGCCCGTGCAGCTGATGGTCCCGTTCCAGATCGTGCTCATCGTCCTGGCGGTGATCGTCATCGTCGTGGGAGCCGTGATCTCCGACCCGCTGCTGATGCTGCTCGGGGCGCTCATGGCCGCGATGGCCATCACCGGGCTGGGCATGGCGCTGCGGATGCGCCGACGGCACTCAGGCCAGGCCCCGCAGCGCCCCACGCGCGGCTGAGTCCGGATCAGTCCTGGGCCTCGGCCTGCTCCTCGTCCAAGGGCAGCGGCTCTCCGTCCAGCCGGTGGTCCAGGTGCATTCCGGCCTCCGCAGCGCTGCCGCTCAGGGCCTCGGCCGCTTCCTCGTACTGCGGCTCGCTGTACTCCGGCAGCCGCTCGGAGCGCACCCTGAGCATCGGCGCCGCCCCGTCCGAGCCCTCGACCCGCGCCGTGGCCTGCAGATCAGGGACCTGGCCCAGGTCGTGGAGGTCCTCGAGCAGCTCGGGCGTCAGCGACTTCGCGAACGCGCTCGGGACCGTGAGCCGCACGCGGCCGTCGATCACGGTCACAGCGACCTGGTGCCCGCCCGGCGCCTGGCCGGCCTCCTGGGTGCCCGTGAGCACCCGGGAGAGCTGGGGAAGCGCTCCCTCAGCAGACAGATCGGCCGAGTAGACGGTGGTCACCTCCAGCTGCTGGCCCACGCTCACCGACCAGCGGCGCTCGGGCCCCTGCTCCTCGGCGGAGGACGGCGACGCCGAGGGATCCGGGGCAGCAGTCTCCTGCGCGCCCGGCTGGGGGCCTGTGCGCTGCAGCGCGGCAAGCAGGTCGATGGCCTCGGGGATCGTCGCTGCCGAGCCGGTCGCCCGGCCGTCCGCAGCGGCGGGCTCGGAGGCCGACGAGGCCTCTGCCGGTCCCGAGATCGAGGAGCCGTCGTCGAGCACCAGGGAGACCTGTCCCAGTCCGATGCCGGCCCCCGACAGCTGGGCCTCGGCCTCCGTCTCGGCTGAGGACCAGGCCTGAGCGATCTGCTCGGGGGTGGCTTCGGGCGCGAAGAGCAGCCCCAGGTCCACGGTTCCTTCGCGGGCCTCGCCCCCCTGGGAGTACGAGCCCTCCACGGAGGCCGAGACCACCCCGGGCAGCTCGCACAGGGCCAGCTCGGTCTGCGGCACCACGAAGGCCACGTCAGCGGCATCCGATGCGGGTGCGGTCCGCGCCAGGCCGTCGTCCTCGGCGCTGGGTCGAGGCTGATCGCAGTCGGCGCTGCGAGCCCAGACGGGCAGCTCAGCCCCGGCCACGAGCCCGGGCTCGGCGATCTCCCGGTTCGGCGGCTGCTCCATCTCCGGGATGTCCGGCTCGGGATCGGCCGGTGCGCAGCCCGCCAGCGGCAGTCCCATGGCGGCGAGACAGCCCAGCAGCGCGGCCGATCGGAGTCCGGCGCTCGGGCGCGAGGCGGCTGTCATCTCAGATGCCTCCTGCGAAGCGAGCGGATACGGGGGGGGGGGTGCCGGGCGGCGCCGCACGGCCATCCTACGGATCGCGGCCTCCTGCCGCGCACTGCGGTCCGGGCCGTGACGCGCGAGCCGTCTCAGCCGCGCAGCCAGGGACCCGTGACCGAGTCGGGATCGACGGCGACCTCCTCCGGAGTGCCTGCCGCCACGACGGTCCCGCCGCGGCGCCCGGCGCCCGGGCCCAGATCGATGACATGGTCGGCCGTGCGGATCGCCTCCGGGCGATGCTCGGCCATCACGACGGTCGCCCCGTCGCGGGCGAGGTCGTGCAGCACCCGCAGCAGTCGCTCGGCATCGGCCGGATGCAGCCCCGTGCTGGGCTCGTCGAGCAGGTAGAGCGTCCGGCTGCGACCGGTGCGGTGCAGCTCGGAGGCGAGCTTGATCCGCTGGGCCTCTCCGCCGGAGAGCTCGGTCGCCGGCTGGCCCAGTCGCAGGTAGCCGAGTCCCAGCGCCCCGAGGGCCTCCAGGGGCCTGCGGATCGCATCGACCCGGCGGCGCTGGGAGGCCGAGCGCGGCTGATGCGCAGCCTCCTGGTCGGACGGCTCCTCCGCGAAGACGGCGAGCGCCTCGGCGACCGTGAGCTCCAGGATCTCGGCGATCGTCCTCCCCTCCCAGCGCACCGAGAGGGTCTCGTCGTCGTAGCGGGTCCCGTGGCAGACCGGGCAGACGGTCCAGGAGCCGGGCAGGAAGACCAGCTCGACCTCCACCTGGCCCTGCCCCTGGCAGTGCGGGCAGCGCCCGGGGGTCGTGTTGAAGGAGAACCGCCCGGCCTTCCAGCCGCGGGAGCGGGCCTCCGGGGTGTCGGCGAACAGCGCGCGCACGTGATCGAAGAGCCCCGTGTAGGTCGCCAGGTCGGAGCGCGGCGTCCGTCCGATCGGCTTCTGGGTGATCCGCACCAGACGGCGCACCTCCTCCAGGCCCTCCGCGGCCGCGACGGTGGTGCCCGGACGGCGCTGCTGCTCGGCCTCGGAGCCCTCGCCGGTCTCCTCCGGGTCGCCGGCCTCGAGGTCCACCACGCCGGAGCCCTCCAGATGCTGCGCCGTCGCATCCCCCAGCGCATCCAGCAGCGAGGACTTGCCCGAGCCGGAGACGCCCGTCAGCGCGGTCAGCGCCCCGATCGGGAACTCGGCGTCGATGCCGTCGAGGGTGTTGCGGCGCACGCCCCGCAGGTGCAGGCGCTGCTCGCTCACCCGCACGGGGCCGCCGCGGATCTGCTCCGGCGGCGTCGAGGCGCGCAGGAAACGGCCCGTGGCCGATTCCGCGACGTCCTGGAGCTGGTCGACGGGACCGGAGTGCAGGATGCGTCCGCCCTGGGTGCCCGCGCCGGGGCCGACGTCGACCACCCAGTCGCAGCCGCGCACGAGCTCCATGTCGTGCTCGACCAGGCACACGCTGCTGCCCGCGCCCACGAGGCGGCGCAGCACCGCCATGAGCTGACGCGCCTCCGATGGGTGCAGCCCCGCCGAGGGCTCGTCCAGGACGTAGACCACCCCGAAGAGCCCCGAGCGCAGCTGCACCGCCAGGCGCAGGCGCTGCATCTCGCCGGGGGAGATGCTGAGGCTGCTGCGATCCAGGCTCAGATGCCCGAGGCCCAGGTCCACGACCGAGCGCAGGGTCGAGCAGCCGTCCTGGAGCAGCAGATGCTCGGCCTCCTCGCCGGGACCCAGTCGCTGGCCCTTCTCAGCACGGCGGTCCAGCTCCGCGCGCCTGTCCTCGAGCAGCTGCAGCAGCTCGTCCAGGGGTCGGGCCTGCAGCCGGTCGATCGGCTCGCCGGACCAGGTCACGGACAGCGCGGCCCGGGTGAGGCGGCGGCCGTCGCACTCGGGGCACGGGCGGGACTCCACGAAGCGCAGCGCGCGGGCGCGCATGCTCGCGCTGCCGGTCTCGGCCAGCGTGCGCATGAGCAGGGAGGCCGCCGAGGAGAACGTCCCCTGGTACTCGCGCTGGACCTGATGGGCTCCGCGCACGGGATGGACGGTCACGACGGGGTGCTCGTCCGTGAACAGCACCCACTGCCGGGTCTGCTCGGGCAGCTCGCGCCACGGCAGGTCGATGTCGATGCCGAGCTCGCGGCAGATGTCGCGCAGGTTCTTGCCGTTCCAGGCGCCGGGCCACGACGCGATCGCGCCGTCGGCGATGCTCAGGCTCGGATCCGGGACCATCGACTCTTCGGTCGGAACGTGCTGCACGCCCAGGCCGTGGCACACCGGGCACATGCCCGTCGGGGTGTTCGGGGAGAAGGCGTCGGAGTCCAGCCGACCGCGCGGGCCCAGCTCCATCCCCTGGGGATACTCCCCTGCCCGCGAGTACAGCAGCCGGATCGTGTTCGACAGCGCCGTGATGGTCGCGACCGAGGACCGGGCGGTGCCGCCTCCGCGCTGCTGGCCCATGGCGACGGTCGGCGGAAGACCTTCGACCGATCGGACCTGGGGATCGACGGCCCCGGCGATCAGCCGACGGGCGAACGGGGCGACCGATTCGAGATAGCGGCGCTGGGCTTCGCCGTGCAGGGTGCCGAAGGCCAGCGAGGACTTCCCGGAGCCGGAGATCCCCGTGAACGCCACCAGTCGCTCGCGCGGGATCTCGACATCGACATCGCGCAGGTTGTGCAGGTGGGCGCCGCGGATGCGGATCATGCCGTCGTCGGCGGCGTTCTCGGCCTTCTGAGACGGGGTCGGCTCCCCGGAACCGGCGGTCATGCCCGCAGCTCCACGGCCCAGAAGGTGCCGTGCCCGCTCACGACGACCGGCTCGCCGTCGGCTCGGACCCAGGCCGAGTGCCCGGAGCCGACCTCCATCTGCTCGGCCCCCGGGGCGCCGAGCGTCACGGAGCCGTCGACGCACAGGACCGTGCACGTGCTGGGATCGAGCTCGAGCTCCCGCCCGGGCTCGACCTCTCCCGAGACGAGGCTCAGGCGGTCCTCCCACAGCGGGATGCGGCGCAAGCCGTCGGGACCCGTCACGGCCTCCTGCGGCACCCCGGGATCCTGGTCATCGGTCACGACCCGCAGCAGCTCGTCGACGTCGACGTGCTTGGGGGTCAGCCCCGCGCGCAGCACGTTGTCCGAGCAGGCCATGATCTCCACGGCCGTGCCCTGCAGATAGGCGTGGACCTGGCCTGCGGGGGTGAACATGGACTCCCCGGGCTCGAGCACGAAGTGATTCATGCACAGGGCCACCAGCAGGCCGCGATCACCGGGGTGCGAGCGGGCGATGTAGGTCAGCACGGAGCCCAGCTCGTCGTCGGCGGGCAGGCTGCGGACCGCCGCCTCCAGAGCGGCCAGAGCCGCCTGCGCCCGGTCCTCCGGAAGGCTCAGCACGGTGCGCAGGACGGGCTCGGGGTGCTCGAGCGCCTCGCGCAGCCACTGCTGGTCCAGCGCCTCGGCCAGCAGACCGAGCTCGGCGCGATCTCGCATGCCCGTGAGGATCTGCAGCCGCGACAGCGCCACCACGGTCTCCGGCTTGTCGCTGCGGTCCTTGTAGCTGCGATGTGCCGCATCGATCGCGATCCCGGCGGCCTCCTCGCGCTCGAACCCCTCCCGGGCCTGCGCGATCGAGGGGTGGACCTGGATCGACAGCGGGGCCTCGATCGCCAGGATCTTGAGCAGGAAGGGCAGGGATCCGTCGTCGGCCACGACCTGGGCGCCGTCGCGCACGAAGCGCTCGGGCTCCTCCAGGAGCAGCTCGTTGAGGGGCTGCGGGCCGGCCTGGAGCACGAGCTGCGACGGTGCCGAGCGGTGGGCTCCGATCCACAGCTCGGCCTCGGGCTGCTGCGAGGGCGAGGGCCGCCCCTGCATCTGCGCCAGGACCGAGCGCGAGCCCCAGGAGTAGTGCTGGACGGGGTCGATCATCTCGAATAGCTGGGGCATGGCTCCATGGTAAGCACGGGGACTGTCCCCGCCTTCCTGCCGCAGCAGGGCCCCGCGCCCCCATGTATGGGGCGGCGGCGCGCCCGCCTGCGCTCGGGAGCCGCCCGATCGCCTCCATTAGAGTGCCGGGCATGACCATCGAACTGTCCCAGTCCTTCAAGGCCTACGACGTCCGCGGCATCGTGGGCGAGACCATCACCGCCGAGACCGTGCGCGCGACCGGCGCCGCCTTCGTCGACGTCCTCGAGCTGGCCGGAAGGACGGTGCTGGTCGGCGGCGACATGCGCCCGTCCTCGCCCGAGTTCATCGACGCCTTCGCCGAGGGCGCCACCGCTCGCGGCGCGGACGTCGTGAAGATCGGGCTGATCTCGACCGACGAGCTCTACTTCGCCTGCGGCGTGCTCGATGCCGCCGGCGTGACCTTCACCGCCAGCCACAACCCGGCGCAGTACAACGGCATGAAGATGGCTCTGCCGGGGGCTGTGCCCGTGTCCTCCGAGACCGGGCTCTACGAGATCCGCGACCGCGCCCAGTCCTACCTGACCGACGGCATTCCGCCAGGCGAGACCCGGGGGACGATCTCCGAGCGCGACGTCCTCAAGGACTACTCCGAGTTCCTGCGCGGACTCGTGGACCTGCGCGGCATCCGCCCGCTGAAGGTCGTCGTGGACGCCGGCAACGGCATGGGCGGGCTCACGACCCCGGCCGTGCTGGGCGACACCGTGCTGGAGGGACTGCCGCTGGAGATCGTGCCGCTGTACTTCGAGCTCGACGGCACCTTCCCCAACCACCCCGCGAACCCCCTCGAGCCCGCGAACCTCGTGGACCTCCAGAAGGCCGTGAGGGAGCACGGGGCGGATATCGGCCTGGCCTTCGACGGCGACGCCGACCGCTGCTTCGTGATCGACGAGAACGGCGGGGCGGTGACCCCGTCGGCGATCGCCGCGATCGTCGCCGAGCGCGAGATCGCCCGGGCGCAGGCCTCCGGCGAGCAGACCCCCGTCGTGATCTACAACCTGATCACCTCCCGCGCCGTCCCCGAGCTGGTGGAGGCGCGGGGCGGGCGCCCGGTGCGCACGCGCGTGGGCCACTCCTTCATCAAGGCCGTGATGGCCCGCGAGTCGGCGGTCTTCGGCGGCGAGCACTCGGCCCACTACTACTTCCGCGACTTCTTCAACGCGGACACCGGCATGCTCGCGGCCATGCACGTGCTGGCCGCCCTGGGCGAGCAGCAGCGTCCGCTCTCCGAGCTCATGGCCAGCTACGACCCCTACACCGCCTCCGGTGAGATCAACTCCGAGATCGAGGACAAGGCGGCAGCGGTCGAGCGCGTCCGCGGGTCGTTCGCGGGCGAGGACGTGGAGGTCGAGGACTCCGACGGCACCACCTTCGCCGCCGCCGACGGGACCTGGTGGTTCAACCTGCGCCCGTCGAACACGGAGCCTTTCCTGCGCCTGAACGTCGAGGCGCACGACCCCGCCGTGATGGAGCAGCTGCGCGATCGCGTGCTGGGCATCGTGCGCGGCTGAGGCCTCGCGCGACAGGATCCGCGGCCCCGTCCTCGCCCCGGCCCGGCCCGGTGCGCGCGTCGGGGCCGCTTCGGCGGCGATCCCCTCCACGCGACGTCAGGGGAGGTGAAGGGCAGCCTTGGCCATCTGGATCAGACGACGCAGCCGATCGGCATCCCAGCAGCCCCTCCCCCAGGACTCCGAGCAGCAGGCGGAGGACGCGCAGCCTCGCCCGACCCTGCCTCATGCTGCGGAGGCCGAGCGCCCCGGACCCCGCGAGACCGCTGTGCACGCACCGGCTCGAGCCCCCGAGGCGCCTGTCCCCGAGTCCGCGGCACCATCACAACGTCCTTCGGCGCACCAGCCGATCGAGAACCCGCCCTCCGCGACAGCAACCACGCAGGAGAGCACTGACATGTCCCACTGGATGATTCCATCAAGGAGCTGCTGAGCATCGAGGGCACCAACGGCGCCGCCATCGTCGATGCCTCCAGCGGCATGGCCCTCGCCTCCGGCGGCAACCCGGGCTTCGACCTCGATGTCGCCGCGGCCGGCAACTCCAACGTGGTCCGCGCCAAGCTGCGCACCATGCAGGAGATCGACATCGACGCCGAGATCGAGGACATCATGATCACGCTGTCGAACCAGTACCACCTGATCCGGGCCCTGAACTCCCGGGACACCTCCGGCCTGTTCGTCTGCCTGGTGCTCGATCGCACCAGCGCGAACCTGGCCCTGGCCTGCCACAAGCTCAACGCCGTCTCCGGCCGCATCGCGATCTGAGACCCCGGCTTCCGAGCGCTGAGAGCCCCCTCCCGCTCGGGAGGGGGCTCTCGTCATCCCCGGGACGCCGCTGGCGGGCGGCTGACCGGTCGGACTCAGGCCGAGGTGGCGGCGCGGCGGCCCGAGCCGGAGGGCTCCGATGCGCCGATGCCGGCGGACATGAGGGTGTCCTCGGTGGCCGCGGAGTTCTCCTGCTGGAAGACCAGGCGGCCGTCGCGCATCACCAGGATCCGGTCCACGAGAGAGCGGACCTCGTCCACCCGGTGGGGCACGTAGAGGATGCCGCAGCCGCGCTAGGCCATCATCTCGCGCAGGACGTCGGCCAGGGCCTGCTCCGCGCGCAGGAGGCCGCTCACCGGCACCGATGAACTCGCGGACGCTCATGCCCGCAGGCGCCTCGAAGCGCTGCTGCACGGCGCCTGACCCCCAGCTCGAGCGCCTCCCGCTCGCTGGAGGTGCGGTAGGGGCGGACGCTGAGGTGCATGGTCCCGCCGTTGGCCCTGGCGGCGCCGGAGGCGATCGAGATCAGCGTGGACTTGCCGCGCCGTTGCTCCCGACGAGGCCGACGGTCTCGCCCTCTCCCACCGCGAGGTCGATGCCGCGCAGCACCCGGCGGTGCCCACGGGTCGTGGTCAGTCCCTCGATGCGGAAGCGCTCTGCCTTGGATCTCTCGGTCTCCTCGCCCCTCAAGGGCCCTTGGACGGCCCGCCGAGGATCAGCGGACCGGATGCTCTGCCGCCGGCCCTGGATCACGGGCGACGGTCGACTCCCGACAGGCGCATGGCGCCGCGACGAGTCGACTCTGCGAGGTTCGTCGCGGCGCCATATCTCACCTGAGCGGCGTCGCTTCCAAGGATTCGGCCACCGATGCCCCCACGAGCACTGTCCCCCGGGCGGGTGGCATCTCGATGAGGGTGGGCCGATCAGCGGGCGTCCGAGAGCCGGGCGCGCAGCCCCTCCGACTGCTCGATCAGCACCTCGGGCACACGGCCCAGGCGCTCGAACCATGCGTCGATGCTGGGCAGCTCGGCCTCCCACTCGTGGACGTCGACCTCCAGAGCGCGGTCGATGGCGGCCGGATCGTAGTCGAGGCCCTCGAGATCCAGGTCATCACGAGTGGGGACGATTCCCACCGGGGTCTCCTGGCCCTCGGCGCGTCCGTCGATGCGCTCGGCGATCCACTTGACCACGCGCGAGTTCTCGCCGAAGCCCGGCCACGCGAAGCCGCCGTCGGGCGTGCGGCGGAACCAGTTCACGTAGAACACCTTGGGCATGTTCTCCTCGCCGTGGCGCTCGCCCACGTTGAGCCAGTGCTGCAGGTACTCGTTCGCGTTGTAGCCGATGAACGGGAGCATGGCCATGGGGTCGCGGCGCACCACGCCCACCGCGCCCTTGGCGGCGGCGGTGGTCTCGGAGGACAGCGTGGCGCCTTGGAAGACGGCGTGCTCCCAGCCGAAGGACTCGGAGACCAGCGGCACGGTGGTCTTGCGGCGCCCGCCGAAGACGATCGCGTCCAGCGGCACGCCCTCGGGATCGTCGTACTCGGGGGCCAGCATGTCGACCTGCTTGATCGGCGTGCAGAACCGCGAGTTCGGGTGCGCTGCGGGGCGGCCGGACTCCGGGGTCCAGTCGTGGCCCTTCCAGTCGGTCAGGTGCTCGGGGACCTCGTCGGTCATGCCCTCCCACCAGACGCCGCCGTCGTCGGTCAGGGCCACGTTCGTGAAGATCGTGTTGCCCTTGGCGACCGCGCGCATGGCGTTCGGGTTGGTGGACCAGCCGGTTCCGGGAGCCACGCCGAAGAGGCCTGCCTCGGGGTTGATCACGCGCGCCTGGTCGTCCTTGAAGCTGATCCAGGCGATGTCGTCGCCGACCATCTCCGCCTTCCAGCCCGGGATCGTGGGCTCGAGCATGGCGAAGTTCGTCTTGCCGCAGGCCGACGGGAACGCGGCCGAGATGAACTTGGTGTTCTGCTGCGGGTCGGTGATCTTGAGGATCAGCATGTGCTCGGCGAGCCAACCGTGGTCGTGGGCAATGGCCGAGGCGATGCGCAGGGCGTAGCACTTCTTGCCCAGCAGAGCGTTGCCGCCGTAGCCGGAGCCGAAGGACCAGATGGCGCGGTCCTCGGGGAAGTGGACGATGTACTTGTCCGGATTGCAGGGCCAGGCCACATCCTCCTGGCCCTCGGCCAGCGGCGCACCCAGCGAGTGCAGGCACTCGACGAACCCGGAGCCCGTCTCCTCCATGCGGCGCAGGACGTCGTCGCCGATGGTCGCCATGATGCGCATGGAGCACACCACGTACGCCGAATCGGTGATCTCGACGCCGAACATGGGAGTCTCGGCGTCCAGATGGCCCATGACGAACGGGATGACGTACATGGTGCGGCCCTTCATGGAGCCGGAGAACCGGCCTCGCAGGGTCTCCTTCATCTCCACCGGATCGCGCCAGTTGTTCGTGGGGCCCGCACCGGACTCGGCCTTGGTGCAGATGAAGGTCCGCTCCTCCACACGGGCGACGTCATCCGGATCGGAGAAGGCCGCGAAGGAGTTGGGGAACTGGGACTCGTCCAGCCGCACCAGGGTGCCCTGGTCGACCATCTCGTCGGTGAGCTGCTTCCACTCCTGCTCCGAGCCGTCGGCCCAGTGGATGCGATCAGGGGTGGTGAGCTCGGCGATCTCGCGGACCCACGAGATCAGGCCCTCGTGGGTGGTGGGCGGCGAATCCAGGGCGGCCCGGGTCTCGGCCGTCAGTCCGGCGGTGTTGTCGGTGGGCTGCTGAGCCATGGACGTGTCTCCTCGTTGAGGCCGGTGCTGCGCGCACTGCCCCCGGGGATCTCATCGTCGAGATGCGCGAGCGCCGTCATTGGCGTCCGCGCGGAAGCAGCCGCTTGCGGGTGTGATCCCAGTCTACGCAACGCACTGCACGACGCGCCGTGTGACAGATCACCGCCGCCTTGCCGCCCCGACCGGAGCGGCATATGCTCGAGCGCCGGTAGCTAAGCCTTACCTTAACTGGACGAGGTCAGCGCCCTGCCGCCGTCGATGCGGCGCTGAACGGGCGGTCGGATTCGCCCTTTCCGCCTTCCACACCACAGGAGCTCCACGTGTCCGATTCGAATCTCTCCGCGCTCTCCCGCCTCAGCTTCAGCCGGCGCTCGGCACTCGCCGGCCTGACCGGCCTCGGCGCCGTCGCCCTCGCCGGCTGCCAGACCGGCGACGGCGGCTCCTCGGACGACTCCTGGTCCGGCGGCTCCGACGAGCGCGGCGAGTTCCCCCGCACCATCAAGCACGCCTTCGGCGAGACCGAGATCGAGTCGGCCCCCGAGCGCGTGGCCACCGTGTCCTGGGCCAACCAGGATGCCGCGCTGGCGCTGGGCGTGGTCCCGGTCGGCATGCCGTCCATCGACTTCGGCGGCAACGAGAACGGCTCGACCGACTGGTTCGACGACAAGCTCGAGGAGGTCGGCGGCGAGGCTCCCGAGCAGTACTCCGAGACCGACGGCATCGACTTCGACGCCATCGCGGCGCTGAACCCGGATGTCATCCTCGGCGTCTACTCCGGGCTGACGCAGGAGGACTACGACAAGCTCTCGGAGATCGCCCCCACGGTGGCCTACCCGGAGGGCACCCAGCCCTTCGGCACCTCCTGGCAGGACACCACCCGCGGCGTGGGCGAGGCCCTGGGCCTGGACGATCAGGCCGACGACCTCGTCTCGGACCTCGAGGGGCAGCTGGCCGACGCCGTCGAGGCCAACTCGGTGCTCTCGGGCAAGACCTTCATCTACGGCACCGTCGATCCGGAGGCCGAGGACGAGATCTCGATCTACACCTCGATCGACAACCGCCCCCGCTTCCTGTCCTCGCTCGAGATGGAGCAGGCCCCCGTCGTCGCCGAGGAGGAGGGCGAGGACCCGGAGTCGTTCTTCATCACCTGGTCGCCGGAGCGCGCCGATGAGCTGGACTCCGACATCCTGATCTCGTGGGCCATGTCCGAGGACGTGCGTCAGGCCATCGAGTCCGATGACCTGCTCAACAAGATCCCGGCCGTCGCCGACGGCAAGCTCATGCTGCAGGTCGACGCGCAGGAGACGCTGTCCGTCTCGGCGATCTCCCCGCTGAGCCTCCCCTGGGCCCTGGAGACCATCCTGCCCCAGATCGTCGCCACCCTCGAGGGCGGCAGCGCGGACGCAGAGGCATCCCCGAGCGCATGAGCCATGCCGGCACGAGCCCCCGGGTCGCTGGGGCGGCTCCCTGGACCGCGCTGGTCGCGGCCCTCGTCCTCGTGGCGGGGGCCGGGCTGGCCTCCCTGTTCCTGGGCAGCCGCTCCGTCGACCCGGCGGTCGTGTCGGAGGTCCTCCTGCGCATTCCGGGAATGGTCATGGGCCAGGACTCCGGTGCGACCGCGGACATCGAGACCGCCGTCGTCCTGAGCCGGGTCCCGCGGACGCTGACCGCGATCCTCGTCGGAGCGGCGCTGGCCGTCGCCGGCGCCGGGCTGCAGGGCGTGAGCCGCAACCCGCTGGGCGACCCCGGCCTCCTGGGCCTGAACGCCGGCGCCTCGGCGGGCATCGTGACCGGCCTCGGCTGGTTCGGCGCCGCCACCAGCTGGGAGATGGGCGCCGCCTCCCTGGCGGGCACCCTCGTCGCCGCCGCGCTCGTCTTCGGACTGAGCCAGATCGGCGGCACGTCCCCCACACCGGCGGGCCTGACCCTGTCCGGGGCCGCCGTGAACGCCGGATTCATCGCGCTGACCTCAGCGATCGTCCTGACGCACTCGGACATCCTCGACCGCTTCCGCTACTGGAACATCGGCTCCGTCTCGCGCGCCGATGCCGCCGACCTCTCCGCTGCGCTGCCGCTGATCGCGGTGGGCCTGGCCCTGGTGATCTTCGGCTCCTCCGGGCTCAACGCCATGGCGCTGGGCGACGACCTCGCCCACGGGCTCGGCGTGGACCTGCGCCTGCAGCGCCTGATCGTCTTCCTCGGCGTCGTCCTCCTGGCCGGATCCGCCACCGCAGCCGCCGGCCCCATCTCCTTCGTGGGCCTGCTGATCCCGCATGCGATCCGCCGTCTGGTGGGCGGGGACTACCGCTGGATCGTGGTCCTGTCCCTGCTGCTGGGCCCTGCGCTGCTGCTGCTGGCCGATGTCATCGGACGCGTCATCGCACCGCCCCAGGAGGTCTACGTGGGCATCATGACCGTCGTCCTGGGCGTGCCCGTCCTGCTGGTGCTGCTGCGCCGCGGCAAGGGGGTGTCGCTGTGAACGCCTCGGAGATCACCACCATGCGCCGCCGCGAGTCCCGCCGCACGGGCCGCCTGATCGCGATCATGTACCTCGCGGTGCTCATCATGCTGGCCGTGCGCGTGCTGCTCGGCGGCTACACCGTCACCATCCCGGACTTCTTCCGGATCCTGGGCGGTGAGCGCATCCCCGGCGCCACGTTCATCGTGATGCAGGACAAGCTGCCGCGGGCCCTGCTGGGCGCCGGCGTGGGCATCTGCTTCGGCTTCGCCGGAGCACTGTTCCGCCGCGTGCTGCGCAATCCCCTGGCCAGCCCAGACATCCTCGGCATCTCGCAGGGCGCTGCCGCCGGTGCCGTGATGGGCATGGCGTTCCTGGGCATGCGCGGAGCCAGCATGATCGTGACCGCGCTGCTCGGCGCGTTCGCCGCCGCCGCGCTGATCGCCCTCGTGTCGACCTCTCTGGGCGGTCGCGGAGGCGGCGGGGCCGTGGGCATCGTGGGCGAGCGATTCCTGCTCGCGGGCATCGGCATCGCCGCTCTGGGCGGGGCGGTCGTCTCGTTCGTGATGGCGCGGCTGTCGCTGCAGAGCGCGCAGGACGCCGCCACCTGGACCACGGGCTCGCTGAACCTCGCGACCTGGGACCGCATCCTCGTCGTGGCCATCGTGCTCGCGGTCGGCATCCCGGCCGCGCTGGCCCTCCACCGCGCCATGGAGCCCGCGGAGCTGGGCAGCGAGCTGGCCTCGGCCCTCGGCGCCCGCCCGGCCCTCACGAGCGCCGCCGCACTCGGACTGGGAGTCCTGCTCGCCGCCGTCGCCACCGCGACCAGCGGCCCGCTGGCCTTCGTGGCCCTGCTGTCCACCCCGATCGCCGCGGCCCTGCATCGCGGGCGGGTCTCGCTGCTCGTCAGCGGGGCCGTCGGCGCGCTGATCGTCGTCGCAGCGGACATGATCGGCGCCGAGGCCTTCGGCGACGCCCGGCTCCCCGCCGGTGTCATCACAGGCGCCGTGGGCGCCCCCGTCATGCTGTGGCTGCTGGTCCAGCAGAGGAGAGGAGCGCGCTCATGAGCGAACCGGTCTTCGACATCCGCGGGCTCAGCCTGGCCTACGGCCAGCGCGTGGCCGTGCAGGACGTGGATCTGCAGATCCGCCCGCACGAGACCACGGTGCTGATCGGCTCGAACGGCTGCGGCAAGTCCACCCTGCTCAAGGGGCTGTCCCGTCAGCTGGCCCCCAGCTCCGGGACGATCTCCTTCCAGGGCACCGAGCTCTCCCAGGTCCGCTCCAAGGGCTACGCCCGCGATGTGGCACTGCTGCCGCAGACGCCCGTGGTGCCCGAGGGCCTGACCGTGGCCGAGCTGGTGGCCCGCGGCCGCCATCCCCACCGGCAGTGGTGGGGCTCCCCGGCAGCCGGCGACGACGAGGCCGTGGCCCGGGCCCTGTCCATGCTCAGCCTGCAGGACTTCGCCGACCGCCGGGTGGACGAGCTGTCGGGAGGTCAGCGCCAGCGCGCCTGGATCGCACTGGTGCTGGCGCAGGACACTCCCGTGGTGCTGCTCGATGAGCCGACCGCCGCCCTCGACCTGGCCCATCAGGTCGATCTGCTGGATCTGCTGCACGGCCTGCGCCGACCGGACGGCACCCGCACCACCGTGATCGCCGTGCTGCACGAGCTGAACCTGGCCGCGCGCGTGGCCGACCGCGTCATCGCCATGGCCGGCGGACGGATCGTGGCCGCGGGAACGCCGGAGGAGGTCTTCACCCAGCAGCGGCTGCATGACGTCTTCGGCCTGCATGCCGATGTCATGCCCGATCCTGTGGAGGGCCATCCCGTGATTCTGCCGCGGGCCCAGGTCGTCGTCTGATCGGCCCGCCCGGCACCCGTTCGCACCGCACACCGCCCCCAGGAGGCCCCATGACCCGCACGTCCGCACGAGTCCCCCAGACCATCTCCGCGCTGGTGTCCGTGACCTCGGTGGAGGACCTCTCCCCGACCTTCCGCCGCGTCCGGATGGCCGGAGCGGACCTGCTCGGCGCCTCGCCCGCGCTGATCGGCGAGGGTCCCGAGATCACCTGCGCCGATGCCTACCTCAAGCTGCTGATCCCGCCGCCCGGGCGCGAGGCCGAGCACCCCGACCTGAGCCAGGGCCTCCCCGAGTGGTTCGCCCTTCCCGCCGAGCAGCGCGGCTGGCTGCGCACGTACACCGCGCGCAGCTGCCGCTGGATCGACCTGGACGGACAGCGGGTGCCCGAGATCGCGATCGACGTGGCCCTCCATGATCACGACGCCGGCCCCGGTGGCCTGTGGTTCTCGCGCGCCTCGATCGGCTCCACGGCGTGCCTGCTGATCCCCGGCCCCGAGGAGCCGCTGTGGAGCTCCTGGGCCCCGGGGCAGGCCGAGCGGGTCATCGCGGTCGGCGACGAGACCGCCGCGCCGGCGCTGCTGTCGATCGCCGAGCAGCTCCACCGCGACCGTCCCGACCTGCGCGCCGACGTGATCATCGAGGTCCCGGACGACCACGACGCCTCCTCCTACCCCGACAGCTCCCTCCCCCGCACCCCGCCCGATGGACAGCACGGACTGAGCCTGCACATGCTGACGCGCGATCCCGAGACACGGCTCAGGGAGCCCGGCGCCCGCGTCCTGGGCGAGCTGCTGGGGCTCGAGACGAGCGTCGTCGACGAGGCCCTGGCCGGGCAGCGCCCGAGCCGGTCGCAGCACGCCGAGACGCCCGAGCCGGCCGAGCGCGAGTGGTCCCTGGCCGAGGCCTCCTCCGAGGGCACCTATGTGTTCCTGGCGGGGGAGGCTGCCAGCATCAAGGCCTGGCGCCGCATGTGCGTGGACGGCGCCGGGATCGACCGCTCCGCCCTGTCCTTCATGGGCTACTGGCGGCAGGGCCGCGCCGAGTCCTGAGAGCCGCTGCCGATTTGCGCGCGAGCGCAGCGGGCGAGTACAGTCTTACTTCGTTCGCAGGACGGGAGACCGTCCAGCAGGACACGGCTCGCAAGGGCCGGGCGCCACTAGCTCAACGGATAGAGCATCTGACTACGGATCAGAAGGTTGGGGGTTCGAATCCCTCGTGGCGCACTTCACGAGACAGAGGCCCCGCCAGGCAGCACGCCTGGCGGGGCCTCTTCGCATCCCGACCCGCCCGTCGCTGCGCCCTCCCCGCCGAGGGGACGCGTCCGACGGCTTCTAGGCCTCGAAACGCGTCGGATGCGTCCCCTCGGTGCGCGACGCTCAGTAGCGGGGCTGCGCGGGAGCGGGCATGCCGTTGAGGGCTGCCACGTCCTCGTCGTCGAACTCGATCTCGGCGGCGCGCGCGTTCTCGGCCAGGTGCTCCAGGTTCGTGGTGCCCGGAATGGTGATGACCGAGCCTCCCTGCCGCTCGGGCAGCAGCGACCAGGCGATCGACACCGCGGCCTTCGAGACGCCGTGCTTGCGGGCGATCTCCTCGAGCAACGGCAGGATCAGCTGATCGTTGGCGGCGCGCGCCTCCGGCGTGAACCGGGAGTTGCGGGCGCGGAAGTCGTTGTCCGAGAACGTCCTGCCGGTCAGCGCACCGGAGAAGTAGCCGCGCCCCACCGGCGAGAACGGCACGAAGGCGGCGTCGTGGTCGCGGCACCAGGAGATGACATCCCCGGCGGGATCGCCGTCAGAGACGACTCCGGAGCCGTCCGGGTCGCGGGTCCACAGCGAGTACTCGGACTGCACGGCGGCCACCGGATGGATCGGCTGGGCTCGCTCGAGCTGCTCGACGGTCACCTCCGACATCCCGATCGAGCGCACCTTGCCGGCCTGGACCATCTCGGCCATCGCGCCCCACGTGTCCTCGAGAGGGACCTCCGGGTCCAGGCGGTGGACGTAGTACAGGTCGAGGACGTCGGTGCGCAGACGTCGTAGGCTGTCGTCGATCGCCTGGCGGAGGTAGTCCGGGCGCCCGCAGCGTCCGGTCCTGGGCGGCTCCAGCTGCTCGGCGAGCAGCACGGCCTTGGAGCACAGGAAGATCTCATCCCGCCGGTCGTGCAGCGCGGCCCCCACGATCTCCTCGTTGGCGCCGCCGCCGTAGAGCGTGGCCGTGTCGATGAAGTCCATGCCGCCGTCCACGGCAGCGCGCAAGACGTCCCTCTTGGCCGCCTCGGACAGCTCCTGCCGGTCATAGGCGCAGCTCAGGCCCATGGCGCCGAAGCCCACGACCCCCACCTGATCGCCGGTCGCGGGGAAGCTCACCTGTCGCATGCTCATCCTCTTTCTCATCCGTGCAGGAAGCGGCGCCGTCGTCGTGCGCCGCTGCTCGAAGACCCACGCTACGTCCCCGACGACCGAGCCGCCGCTGCAGCGCAGCGGCGGCTCCTACAGTGGGCCCATGAGCGGCGACGAGATCTGGACCATCGGGCACTGGGTCTGTGAGCAGGGGGTCTTCCTGGAGGCACTGGACAGCGCAGGCATCGGCGCGATCGCAGATGTGAGGGCGCAGCCCGGCTCGCGGCGCAGCCCGCAGTTCAGCAGGGACGCGATGCCCGAGTGGCTGGGCGAGGCGGGCATCGAGTACCACCACCTCCAGGAGCTGACCGGCCGGCGGCGCAAGCAGCCCGAGATCCCTCAGGAGCTCAATGCCGGCTGGCAGAACCGCAGCTTCAAGAACTACGCGGACTACACGCTCACCGCGCGGGGCTGGACCGTGCGCCATCCGTCCACCACGGTCGAGCCGCGGCTGCACGAGTTGGGGATGTGGGGCGCTCACGCGGAGGTCTCCGACGACGGCGTGGTCACCTACCCGCCGATCGCCGAGGACTGCGACTGAGGCCGATCAGCCGCGGGGCGAGCGGAAGCCGACCAGGCGGGCGTCGGCGCCGTCGAGCTCGGCCCACGGCTTCTGCAGCCGGAAGACGGCCAGCCCCGCGGTGGGGAAGCCCGCCGAGAGGTCCATGACCGAGTCCATGTCCGAATCCGGGGCGGCCAGGCGCATGGCGACCTCCTGCACCGCGGGCTGGTGGCAGATCACCAGGAGGCTGCGGACCCGCTCGGGAGTCGCGCAGATCTGCGCGAGGACCTGCCGATCGGAGGCCTCGTAGAGCCGGTCGGACAGGCTCGCGGTGGGCGCCCGATCGCCCAGCACGCTCGAGACCCAGGTGCAGGTCTGCCTGGTGCGCAGCGCCGACGAGCACAGGACCATCTCCGGCAGCTCGCCGCTGTCGAGCAGCCACTGCCCTGCCTCCGGCGCCTCGGCCTCACCCTGCTTGCCCAGCGGGCGGTCGAAGTCCGCCACGCCCCACCCGGCGTCCGCTTGAGCATGGCGCATGAGGATCAGAGTGCGCTCGTCCGGGCCCGTGGTCTCCGAGGTGCTCGTCATGGGCTCATGGTCTCACGCACCGCGGGAGGAGGCCTCGGGCAGAAGTCGAGCCCCGTCCTGATCCGGCAGGACGGGGCTCGAGGGGGCCGCGGGATGCGGCCGCGACTCAGATGGAGTACTCGGGCGCGGCCCAGACGATGACCTCGGGGTGGTCGTAGAACCGGTAGCCCTGGCCGCGGACCGTGCGCACCGTGTTGGCCAGGCGACCCAGCTTGGAGCGCAGGCGCCGGATGTGGACGTCGATGGTGCGCTCGTTGGGGGTCTCGTCGGCATCCGACCAGAGGCTCGAGATCAGCTCGGTGCGCCCCACGGTGCGGCTGCCGTTCTCCACGAGGTAGTTCAGCAGCTCGAACTCCTTGTAGGTCAGGTTCAGCACCGACCCGTCCAGCATGACCTCGCGGCGCGAGAGGTCGATCAGCACGCCGACCGACTGGGTGGTGCGGGTGTCGCGAGCCGAGACCGGGGCCGTGACAGCCTCCGCGGCGGGCTCGACCGCGGTCGGATCACCGAGGGCGTTGCGCACGACCTGCAGGTCCCCGCCCGGGGCGCCGGCCTGGGCCAGCGCCACGGCCGCGTAGCTCTCCGCCTCCGGGGCGATCTGTGCCACCGACCGACGCAGCTGCTGCACGATCTCCACCAGCGTGGTGCCGTTGGCGGCCGCCTTGGCCTCGCCCAGGCCGACGTACAGGACGAAGCCGCGGGCCTCCGAGCTCACGCCCGGATCCTGGGGGTTCAGCCGTCGATCGGCGCGCACCTGCTGGGGCGCACCGCCCGCCTCCACGGCGCCGGGGTGACGCATTCCGGGACGGCGGCGCATGGGCGCCGCGCCCCCTGCTCCGGCGGCCATCTGGCTCGCGGCGGCGGTGCGTGCTCGCTGCGAGATGTGGACATACCCGGGTGCTCCGGCCATGACTGCTCCTCATGCTGTGAAACGACCCTGCCACGGGCCGCTGCCGGGCCGAGTCTCGACCGGGCCTGCACGCCCGACGCCGCACCGAGAGGCTCTCTCCCCTGACCCGGCTGACCTGCCGGAGAGACCGGCAGGCGGCGTCGCGCGCTCCTGCAATGGCTCCATACTCAGCCAGCTCCAAGCTTCTGCGCAAGACACATACCGACTTGTGTCTCACTATCCGAGATTAATAACTTGTAAACGCACCTATGTGCGCCCGCAACCCTTGTCTGGCGCGTTTCCTGGAGCAACTTCAGCCTTCCGGTGCGACCGGGGGAGACATTCGCGCCAACTTACTCACCGGTATTCGTGCACTCACCCACCCCTATTTGTCAAGGCCTATTGCCACATCGGCAACCGAGTCTCAGATAATGAGACGCCCCTCGATGCTCGGCATCGAAGGGCGTTCGGGGCATCACCCCAGGTGCCGCCGGGCGGCGGGCGCAGGGAATCAGTCGACGACGCCGTACAGGCGATCGCCGGCATCCCCCAGACCGGGGACGATGTAGGAGTTCTCGTCCAGGCGCTCGTCGACGGTCGCGAGGACCACGTGGACGTCGTCGTCGCCCAGCTCCTGCTCCATGGCGGCAAGCCCTTCGGGTGCCGCGAGAAGGCACAGGCAGGTGATGTCCTGAGCCCCGCGCCGGCGCAGGAAGCGGATGGCCTCGATCAGAGTGCCTCCGGTGGCGAGCATGGGATCGAGGACGTAGACCTGTCGGCCGGTGAGATCATCCGGCAGCCGCTCGGCATACGTGACGATGTCCAGGGTCTGCTCATTGCGGGCCATGCCCAGGAAGCCGACCTCCGCCGTGGGCACCAGACGGGTCATGCCCTCGAGCATGCCCAGACCGGCGCGCAGGATCGGGACCACGAGCGGTCGCGGCGTGCTCAGCGCCGTGCCGGTCGTGGTGCTCACGGGGGTGCGGACCTCGATGGGCTCCACCCGCACCTCGCGCGTGGCCTCATAGGCGATCAGCGTGACGAGCTCCTCCACGAGCTGGCGGAACACGGGGGACGAGGTCTCCCGATCGCGCAGGACGGTGAGCTTGTGCGAGACCAGCGGATGGTCGAGAACTGTGAGGCGCATGACGCAAAATTAGCATTCGGCCGCGTCCGCGGCGCAGATGCAGAAGACGCCGGAGCGCACCCGAGGAGGAGTCCCGCCCGTGGCACTGCCCCCGATGCGCAGCACCCGAGTCCACGAGGCCTGGATGCGCCAGGCCCTCGCGCAGGCGCGCCTTGCCCTGGCCACGGGCGACGTCCCCATCGGAGCCGTCGTGCTGGATCCCGACGGCCGCACGATCGGGTACGGGCGCAACGAGCGCGAGGCCCACCACGACCCCACCGCCCACGCAGAGATCCTGGCCATGCGCGAGGCCGCCGAGGCCCTGGGCAGCTGGCGCCTGGAGGAGTGCACCCTGGTGGTCACCCTCGAGCCGTGCACCATGTGCGCCGGGGCCGCGGTGCTCGCGCGCATCCCGCGGATCGTTCTCGGAGCCTGGGACCCCAAGGCCGGAGCCTGCGGCTCGGTCCTGGACGTGGTGCGCCACCGGCAGCTCAACCACTGGAGCGAGGTCCACGGCGGCGTGCTCGCCCACGAGTGCTCCGCACTGCTCACCGAGTTCTTCCGGGCCCATCGCGACTGAGCGGCCCCGACCCGGCCCTGCCGATTTTGCGCACCGCCCACCCGCCAGTATGATCTTGGGCCTGGTGGCGTGTCCGAGCGGCCGAAGGTGCATCACTCGAAATGATGTTTGGTGTAAAAGCCAACGAGGGTTCAAATCCCTCCGCCACCGCGCATGTCCTGAGTCGCGACATCGTTGACAGACGATGTCGCGGCTCAGGCTTTTTTCGTATGGGTTCGTTTTCTCCGTCGAGGCCGTGGGGGTGTTCCGGTCGGGGCGTGGGTTCAG
>NZ_SCNB01000040.1:0-8258 GCF_005502825.1 Kocuria sp. 2SI
TGCACACCTGCGCCGCCGGGCCTGCGTTTGCTCCGTTAGTGCAGTTTTGGGGCCCCGGATCTGCACTTGCTCAGTTTTTGCAGCCGGTGCCTGCTCGGGTGGGCGGAGTGGCTAGGACGACGACGGCGGTCCCCCTCTTTTCGCCCGTCCGCTCCTATGCGGCCCCGCCCCAACCACGCGGAACCGCGCCCAGGAGGGGAACGCGTCGGCCCGCGACGGGTGGCAGGTCCGCGAGGTACTCCCTGTTGGAGGTCGCGAGGCGGTCGGGGTCGGCGGGCCAGCTGCCCAGCACCACCCCGGCCACCTCGACGCCGCGGTGCAGCAGCGCCTCCAGACTCAGCAGCGTGTGGTTCAGCGTCCCGAGGTCCGGGCGCGCCACCAGCACAGTGCTCACCGTCCCCCCGTCACGTTCCACCGCGTTCACGGGCTCGGACGTCTCGGGAGAACTCAACTGGCCGCTGGTTTCGGCCGCCGCTCGGCCCGTTTGGGCCGCCCCGCCTGGCTCCCCACAAGCCTCCTGCAACGCCACTGCCAGGTCCGCAATCGTGCGCCGGTCCCCGTCCAGCTCCACGAGCACACCCCCGCTGCCCTCCACGATCACGAGGTCGTGGGATTCTTGTAATTCCACAATTTTCATCACGTGCTCCGAGAGCGGGAGCAGCTCCACCCCGTCGATCGCCGCCGCGGGAGGCGGGGCCATCGGCTCGGTGAGACGCTGGCCCTCGGCGGTGGTGAGTGCCTCGGAAGGCACGCCGGCGGCGCGAGCCAGCCGGGCGACGTCGTCAACGTCCCCCGGTTCCCCGCCCCGTATCCCGGTCTGCTGCGGCTTGTAGACCGCGATCCGCCGCCGGCCCACGTTCCACCCGGAGACCGTGAGCGCCGCCGTGGCGTACGTCTTGCCCACGTCCGTGTCGGTTCCCGTCACGACGACGGCGTGGCCCAGGGAGGCGACGAGGTCGCCCAGGGGATTGGTGGTCATGGTCTCTCCTGTCAGAGTGAAAGCAGTGCGGCCACGTGCGCTGGACGTGGCTGACGCGGCGGCGGGCAGTTCCTCCGCAGGGTGAGCGGCCCCTCACACGCCCTGCGGTTCGTCCCCTACCACGTCCCGGACGGTGTCCAACGCCCGGGCCAGAACGTGTAGTTCCATGTCCGCGGGAGCCGTGATGCGCAGGCGACTGATGCCGTCCGGGACCGAGGGCGGGCGGAAGCACCCCACCACCACGCCCCGGGAACGGATCACCTCCGCTGCCCGCACGGCCGACTCCGCGGAGGCCACCGGGAGGGACTGCACCGCCGCGCGGGCCGGCGGGGTGCCCAGCGCGGAGGCCACGAACCGCGCCCGCTCGTGCAGGGTCTCCACCAGTTCGGGGTGCGCCCGCACGATCCGCGCGGCCTCCGTGGCCGCAGCGGCAGAGGCGGGCGCGAGGGCGGTGTCGAAGATGAACGGGCGCGCCGTGTTCACCAGGTGCTCGCGCAGCGCCTCGGACCCGAGCACCGCGCCGCCCTGCGCGCCGAGCGCCTTGGACAGCGTCATGGTCACGGCCACGTGCGGCGATCCCGCAAGACCAAGCTCGTGCACGAGCCCCCGGCCGCCGCCCGCTACCCCGATCCCGTGCGCCTCGTCCACGAGCAGCAGCGCGTTCTCGGCGCGGCAGAGCGCGGCCAGCTCCGCGAGCGGCGCGTGGTCGCCCCACACCGAGTACACGGACTCCACGACCACGACGGCGCGCGCCTCCGCGCGCTCCGCCAGCAGCTGCGCCACGTGCGCGACGTCCGCGTGCCGCGCGATCCGCACCGGCGACTGGGACAGCCGTGCCCCGTCCACCAGGGACGCGTGCGCGTGGGCGTCCGAGACGATCAGCGTGTCCGCGTCCCCCAGCGCCGTCAGCACCCCGGTGTTCGCGGCGTACCCGCTGGAGAACGCGAGCGCGACGGGCTGGTCAGTGAGCTCGCACAGTTCGCGCTCCAGCACCTCGTGGACCCCCAGGGTTCCGGTCACCAGCCGGGAGGCCCGAGAGCCTGTGCCGTGCTCCCCCAGCGCGTGCTGGGCGGCGGCCACCACGCGCGGGTCCCGGGAGAGCCCCAGGTAGTCGTTCGAGGCCAGGTCCACGCACGCCCGGGGCGGCGTCCGCAGCCGACGTCGCAGTCCCGCCTCCGCGCGCTGCTCGCCGCGAGCGCGGAGCCAGTCGTCAAGGGGACCGACCGTCATGCCCATCCCCCGCCCGTCAGCTCCACTTCCTGCGCGGCCCGCAGCAGGGCGTAGGCGATGGTGCGGACCTCCTCGTCCGTGCAGACGTACGGGGGCATGGTGTAGAGCAGGCGTCCGAACGGGCGGAACCACACCCCCTGTTCCAGAGCCGCGCGGGTGAGCAACTCCGGGTCCGGGGCCTCGTGGAACTCCACGACCCCCACGGCGCCGATGACCCGCACGTCCTTCACGACGCGCAGCTCCGCCGCCACGGGCAGTATCTCCCGCAGGGTCTCCTCGATCCGGGAGACGTTCGCCCACCAGGAGTCCCGCAGCATCCGCACGGACTGCAGGGCCACGGCGCACGCGAGCGGGTTCGCCATGAACGTGGGCCCGTGCATCAGCGCGCGCTGCTCCGACGCCGTGATGACCGCTCCCACGGCCTCGGACACGAGCACCGCCGCCAGGGACATGTATCCGCCGGTCAGCGCCTTGCCCACGCACATCACGTCCGGGACCACGTCCGCCCACTCACTGGCGAACCACTTCCCGGTGCGGCCGAAGCCCGTGGCGATCTCATCCACGATGAACACCAGGTCCAGCTCGTCCGCCAGCTCTCGCAGCACCCGCAGGCACCGCGGGTCGTACGTGCGCATCCCGCCCGCGCCCTGCAGCACGGGTTCCACGATGATCCCGGCGAGCTCGTCCCGGTGGGCGCGGGCGACGTTGCGCACGTCCGCGATCCACGCCTCAACGGCGGCGTCGTCGGCGTCCCAGTCCACGGCCCCGGACGACGACGGCGCTCCCGCGCCCTGCGCGCCGCTCCCACCTGGCCCTTCGGTGTCACCGGAAGGCACGAAACCAGCGGTGTCCGAGGCCGCCGCACCGAGGTTCTCCGGGGACCGCAACCCCTCGGGATCCTCGTACCCGGACCTACGCCGGGGGTGCGCCGCGGGAGGCGGTGCCACGAACAGCTGCTCCGCCACCAGCCCGGAGAATTCGGCGTGCATTCCGCCCTCGGGGTCGCACACGCTCATGGCGCCAGTGGTGTCCCCGTGGTAGCCGCCGCGCACGGTCAGGATGCGACGGCGCTCCGGCCGCCCGAGGGCCGCCTGGTACTGCACGGCGAGCTTCAGCGCGACCTCCACGCTCACGGAGCCGGAGTCCGCGAAGAACACGTGCTGCAGCTCGGCCGGGGTGACCTCCACCAGCAGCTCCGCCAGCTCCACGGCCGGGCGGTGCGTGAGACCGCCGAACATCACGTGAGAGAACTCGGTGATCTGGTCCACGGCGGCGCGGTCCAGCTCCGGGTTGCGGTAGCCGTGCACCGCGCACCACCACGAGGCCATGCCGTCGATCGCCCGGATCCGGTCCCCCTCAGGGGTCTCCAGGGTCAGGGTCACGCCCTCCGCGGCCAGCACCGCGTGGGGTGCGGGCCCGTCCAGCGGTGCGTAGGGGTGCCACAGCAGCCCGCGGTCACGGGCGACGAGGCGGGTGGGCTGCGCGGCGTCGTCACCCTGTTCTGCCGTATCTGCCACGGCACCCGCGGTGGGGCAAGAAGCTTCCCCGCTGCTCTCGGCGGGCGCGGTGTCGTGCGTGATCTGCGGTGCCGGGTCAGGCATTCGGCGCCACCGAGGTCCCCGCACCGCGACGCCGCACGGTCGGGCTCAGCTCGATCCTCACCCGGGTGTCGTCCTCGTCGCGCTCGGGTCCCTCGCCCGAGCTCAGCAGGGCGGCGAGCGCCGCAGACACGGGGGCGGGGGCAGCTGGCGGGGTCGGAACCGGGCCCGGGGCGGCGGAGGGCACCGCGGCGTCGTCGCCCTGACCGGAAGAGACCGGGTCGGAGGGGTCCGGACGGCCGCCCGAGGCGGCATCGGAACCGGCAGGTCCAACGGTTCCGCACGTGGACCCGCAGGGCGTGGTCGCGGGGCCCGTCGAACCTGCCTGGCCCGCCGCGGCCTGCTCGGGTGCCGCACCGTTCGAGGTGTCGGCGGGCACCGTGTCGTCGTGCTCCCTCAACGGACCCGCGCCGAGGACGGTGAATCCGGCGTCGGCAACCATGTCCAGGTCCGCCTTTGCCGCCTGCCCCTCGGAGGTGAGGTAGTCGCCCAGGAAGAGGGAGTTGACCACGTGCAGGGCGAGGGGCTGCAGGGAGCGCAGGTGCATCTCGCGGCCGCCGGCCATGCGGATCTCCTTATCCGGGCACACGAAGCGCACCACGGAGAGGATCTTCAGGCACTTCTGCGGGCTCAGCTGCCACGTGCCTGCCAGGGGCGTGCCGTCGAAGGGCATGAGGAAGTTCACCGGCACGGAGTCCGAGCCCAGCTCCCGCAGCGCGAAGAGCGCCTCAACGAGCTGCTCGTCTGTCTCCCGCATGCCCACGATCAGCCCGGAGCACGGCGAGAGCCCGGCGTCCTTCGCGCGCTCCACGGTGTCCACGCGGTCCTGGTAGGTATGGGTGGAGCAGATGGACTCGTAGTGGGACTCGGCGGTGTTGAGGTTGTGATTGTAGGCGTCCACGCCCGCGCCGCTCAGCGTCTCCGCCTGGCCGTCCTTGAGCAGGCCCAGGCACGCGCAGACCTCCACGTCCGGGTGCTGCTCCTTGAGCGCCTCCACGGTGCGGGTCACGTTGCCCACCTCTCGGTTGGACGGGCCGCGGCCGCTCGCCACGAGGCACACGCGGCTCGCGCCACCGCGGATGCCGTACTCGGCCTGCTCCACGGCCTTCTCGGGGCTCAGCCACGAGTACTTGAGGATGTCCGTCCCGGCGTTCAGGCGCTGGGAGCAGTAGCCGCAGTCCTCGGCGCACAGCCCAGACTTCAGGTTGACCAGGTAGTTCACCTTCACGGTCATCCCGAAGTGCTCGCGGCGCAGCCGGGCGGCGGCGGCCACGAGGTCCAGCATGCCGGGGTCGTCGGTGTGCAGCAGCTCGAGGGCTTCGTCCGGGGTCACGGGGTCGCCGGCGAGGACGCGCTCGGCCAGCTCGGCAGGGTTCTTGAACATTGTTCAATTATTGAACGGTGTTCAGGATTGTCAATTTCCCGGGCGGCCGTTGCGAGAGGCGGCGCGCGGCCTGGCGCTGCCGCGCCGCTGTCCTGGTCACGACGACGTCGCTCCCACCCCACGTACGCTCGGTAGAGTTTCCGCGTGGCCCGCACCCGGGCACGAGAGCAGGGAGGGACACCGTGGCACTGGACCGCGACCAGGTGGTGGACGCCGCGTGGCACATCCTGCAGACCTACGGGCTCGGGGACCTCTCGATGCGCCGCCTGGCCCGCGAGCTGGGCGTGCAGCCCGGCGCCCTGTACTGGCACGTGGCGAACAAGCAGGAGCTGCTGGCAGTCCTCGCGCAGCGCATAGTCGCCCCGCTGAGCACCTCCTCCACAGGCGCTCCCACCACAGGAGCCTCTCCCGCGGGCACTTCCCCGGCAGTCGCCGACGACGACGCCACCCTCCTCATCGCCCGGTTCCGTTCCGCGGTGCTCGCCGTGCGAGACGGCGCGGACGTGGTGAGCGTGGCCCACGCGCTGGACCCCTCGGGCATGCAGCCCACACCCCTGCTCACCGCGGCGCTGACCCGCGCGGGCATGGACCCCGCCCCGGCCGAGACGGCCGCGCTCACCCTGGTCCGCTTCACCCTGGGATCCGTGACCGCCCAGCAGACCCGCGAGTCGATGGACCTCCCCACCGCCACGATGGCCGCCGAGTTCGAGGCGGGCGTGCGCGCGATCCTGGCGTAGCGGCGTCGTCGCCCCCCTCCACCGCCCGCACCCCTGCAACAACTGAGCAGATGCCGAATTGCGGCCGCAAAACCGCACTTGCTCTGTTAATGCAGGAGGCGGGAGGGGGCTTCAGTGAGCCTGCCGGGGCCACCGCTCTCGCTGAAGCCGCCGGTCCAGACGGGGCGCCCCTGCGACTACGGAGCAAACGCAGAACTGCGACCCCGGAACTGCACTTGCTCCGTTGTTGCAGGTGGTGGGAACGCGTGCGCGCTCCTCTCCACCGCCGGGTCCGCCGTCCGGGGGTGTCAGCCGGTGCGGGCGGCGGCCAGAATGTCTGCATGACCACCGGCACCCCCTTCACCGTGCGTACACCCGTCCCCGAAGACGCCCCGGGGATCGCGAGAGTGCACACGCAGTCGTGGCGGGAAACGTACACCGGGCTCGTGCCGGAGCGGTTCTTCGACGACGACGCCTTGCGCCGTCGGGAGGAGACGTGGACCCGGATGCTCGCAGAACCGTCCCGCCGTGTACGGGTTAGGGTGGCCGTGGTGGGCGAGACGATCATCGGTTTCGCGGGCACTGGGCAGCCCCGCGAAGACGACCCCGCCCGCGAGCACGCCCTGCACCTGCTCTATGTGCTCCGCGAGCACCACGGCACGGGCGCGGGACAGGCCCTGCTCGACGCCGTTCTCGGCGGGGAGCCCGCGCAGCTGTGGGTCGCGGAGGCCAATCCACGCGCCATCCGCTTCTACGAGCGCAACGGGTTCCGGGCGGACAGCGCCTCGTTGACCGATCCCGGGCTGGAGGACCTGCGCGAGGTCCGCATGGTCCGGTGAGACCGCGGACGACGTCGCTCCCCGCCACCCACGCGCGGCACGGGACCGTGCGGCGTCGTCGTCAGACCCCCGCGCCCACGATCAGCATGGTCGCCCCGAAGACCACCCCGGAGACCACCAGCACCACGGTGGTGTAGCCGAGGATGTCCCGGATCTTCAGCCCGGCGATCGCCAGCAGGGGCAGGGCCCAGAAGGGCTGGATCATGTTGGTCCACTGGTCGCCGTACGCCACGGACATGATGATCACGGACGGGTCCACGCCCAGGCGGGCGGCGGCGTCGAGGAGGATGGGCGCCTGGATGGCCACCTGTCCACCGCCGGAGGGGACGAAGAAGTTCACGAGACCCGCGGAGAGGAAGGCCAGGAAGCCGAGGGTCTGGGGGGAGGCGACCTCCACGATGGAGTCCGAGAGCACCTGGATGAGCCCGCTGGCCGTCATGATGCCCATGATCCCGGCGTAGAGCGGGAACTGCAGCAGGATGTCACCCACGTTGGAGGCGGCGTTCTTGACGAGCGCCATGACCTCGAACGCGTTGCGGGAGAGCAGGAAGATCAGCGCCAGGAACATCCAGTTCACAATGTTCAGGGTCACGGTGCCGCCGGTGAAGTGGATGACCAGGTAGGCCACCAGGGCGAGGCCCACGAGCAGGGTGGGGATGCGTGAGGCGTCGAGGCGGTCGGCGGGCACTTCCACCTCGGGGGTGGCAATGCGCTGGTCGGACTCGGCGAGCGCGTCTGCGGTCACCGCGTGACTCGCGGGCACGGCCCGAGGCGCCACGAGCCACAGGGCGAAGGCGACGAGCACCACGGTGGCCACCGTAGCCGTGATGTTCCACCACGAGAACGTGGTCTGCGAGATGGGGATGACGTGGCCCACCTGCTTCTCGATGAACGAGCCGGGAGTTGCCGCGGTCAGCGGCCCCGAGCCCGAGTAGCCCATGTGCCACACCACGAAGCCGGAGAAGCCGGAGGCCACGAGCATGGGGAAGCTCACCGGCCTGCTGCGGCGCGAGAACCCGGCGGCGACCTCGCGCGCGAGCAGACCGCCGACCACCAGGCCGAAGCCCCATGTGATCAGTGACGCCACCGCAGCGATCACGAACACGAACACGTAGGCCGCAAGCGGCGACCGCGGGATGCCGGCGAGCCGTGCGAGAAGCGCCCGAACCGGCCGAGTGCTCGCCAGGGCGTGGCCGAGCAGCAGCACCAGCGCCATCTGGGTCATGAACTCCAGCAGCCCCGAAAGTCCCGTCCCCCACCCCATGACAACGGTCACTGGGCCGGAGTCGGTCAGGACCAGTGCCATGACCGCAACCACCAGTGTCAGGACGATCGCGAAGATCAGCGCGGAGGGGATGAACCGCTCCACCACGTAGTTCACGGGCTTCATGGCCCGGGCAAGCACGGGGTCGGCGGTCGCCGCAGGAGTTGAGGAACGGTCGGGGGAGCTCATGGCGGGCCTCTTCTTCGTTGAGGAGGGTTGACGGGTAGGCGCCGACGACGCGTGCCGGG
>NZ_SCNB01000041.1:0-7760 GCF_005502825.1 Kocuria sp. 2SI
AACGGGAAGACACCGCAAGCGGGCCAATTGCTTCGAGAGTCACACCCGGTTCGATACGACCGACATCCATCCTGACCGGCCAGTCCCAGACCAGCCAGATCCAGACTCACAGACTGCTTCGCTTGACGTCTGCGGGAGGAGGGGCGGCCGCGCCTTCTCCCGTCCGCGACGTGGTCGGCCGGCGTCCGTCGTTCGCGGATCCGGACGCGACTGCCTCCCGACGACCTCGCGAGGAGCCCCGTGTGCCGACCTTCACCGGATGATGCCCTGCACACGCGGCCCCTCGGGAGGCTGCGACGGCCTGCTTCGGTGACGTGAGGCTGCGAGGCGTCGGCGCGGGGAATGGGCCGTGGGCCCCTGCCGCAGACGTCAAGCGAAGCAGTCAAGGAAGGGCCCACCGCCCATCCCGTACCAAGTGAACGACGAACCCCCACACCTCCAGCCCTAAGCTGGGACCAGTAGACGGAAGCGATCGAGGAGCAGCACCAGTGGCAGAGCACGTCAAGCACGGGACCAACGAGGGCGCGCTGTGGGGAGGCCGCTTCGCCGGCGGACCGGATCAGGCCCTGGCGGCGCTGTCCAAGTCGACGCAGTTCGACTGGCGCCTGGCTCCGTACGACATCGCCGGCTCCCGCGCCCACGCCCGCGTGCTGCACGCCGTGGACCTGCTCACCGACGACGAGCTCGCGGGCATGATCGAGGCGCTCGATCAGCTCGAGGCAGACGTCCGCTCCGGGGCCTATCGGCCTGCCGAGTCGGACGAGGACGTGCACGGCTCCCTGGAGCGCGGGCTGATCGAGCGCGCCGGCCCGGAGCTGGGCGGCAAGCTGCGCGCGGGCCGCTCGCGCAATGACCAGATCGCCACCGAGGGCCGCATGTACCTGCGCGATCACGCCTCGATCATTGCCAAGGAGCTGCTGGACGTCGTCCGCGCGCTGGTCCAGCAGGCTGAGGCGCACCCGTTCGCACCCATGCCGGGGCGCACGCACCTGCAGCACGCCCAGCCGATTCTGCTCTCGCATCACCTGCTGGCCCACGCCTGGGCCATGGTCCGCGACGTCGAGCGCTTCGCGGACTGGGACCGCCGCGCGGCCGTCTCCCCGTACGGCTCCGGCGCTCTCGCCGGGTCCACGCTCGGGCTGGACCCGAACGCCGTGGCCCAGGAGCTCGGGTTCGACTCCGCGGTCCACAACTCGATCGACGGCACCGCCTCGCGCGACGTCTACGCCGAGTTCGCCTGGATCTGCGCCATGCTCTCGGTCGACGTCTCCCGCATCTCGGAGGAGATCACCACCTGGGCCACCAAGGAGTTCTCCTTCGTGACCCTGCACGACTCGTTCTCCACGGGCTCGTCGATCATGCCGCAGAAGAAGAACCCGGACGTGGCGGAGCTCGCCCGCGGCAAGGCGGGGCGCCTGATCGGCGATCTCACGGGCCTGCTGGCCACGCTCAAGGCCCTGCCGCTGGCCTACAACCGCGACCTCCAGGAGGACAAGGAGCCGGTCTTCGACGCCATCGATCAGCTCGAGGTCCTGCTGCCGGCCGTCTCCGGGATGGTCGCCACGCTGAGCTTCCACACCGAGCGCATGGCCGAGCTGGCACCGCGCGGATTCGCGCTGGCCACGGACATCGCCGAGTGGCTGGTCCGCCAGGGCGTGCCCTTCCGCGACGCCCACGAGATCTCCGGCGACGCCGTGCGGGTCTGCGAGCAGCGCGACATCGAGCTGTGGGACCTCACCGACGAGGACTTCGCTGCCATCGACGAGCGCCTCACCCCGCAGGTGCGCGAGGTCCTGACGCTGGAGGGCTCCCTGCGCTCGCGGTCCTCGCAGGGCGGCACGGGCCCGGACGCCGTCGCCGCGCAGCTCGAGGCCCTCAAGCGGCGCCTCGCGGGGCTGTCCGAGTTCGAGAACCGCGCCCCCGTCGTCTCGGCCTGAGACGGGATGGACCCATCGCAGCTGGATCCCGCGCTGCTCGAGATCCTGCGCCGCCCGGCTCCGGAGGCCGCCCCGGCGCTGCTGGGCTGCCTGCTCAGCTCGATCACCCCGGAGGGGCGCGTCACCGTGCGCCTCACCGAGGTGGAGGCCTACGGCGGGCCGGCTGAGACCGATCTGCCGGATCCGGGCGCGCACACCTACCACGGGCGCACCGCGCGCAACGCGTCCATGTTCGGCCCGCCCGGGCACGCCTACGTGTACTTCACCTACGGGCTGCACCACGCTCTGAACCTGGTCTGCCGACCGGAGGGCGTGCCCGGCGGCTGCCTGCTGCGCTCCGGCGAGGTCGTCGAGGGCCAGGAGCTGGCCGTGGCCCGTCGCAGCGCCCGGCGGGCCTCGGAGCCCGCGGCGGTCTCCCTGGCCCGCGGCCCGGGCAACCTCGCCCAAGCCCTGGGGCTCGGCCTGCAGGACGACGGCGCGCCCCTGCGCGGCCGCGCGCACGACGACGGCGGCCGGCACCTGGTGCTCGCACCGGGGAGCCCTCCGCAGACGATCGTGACGACCCCGCGCACAGGGGTCTCGGGGGAGGGCGGCACGGAGCGGTTCCCGTGGCGCTTCGCCGCCCAGGGCGATCCCACGGTCTCCCCGTACCGTCGTGCGACGCCCAAGAAGCGGCGCACCCGCGGCGGTGGCACTACCATGGCCGGGTGACTCAGCCCAGCCCTGCTCCCGTGCCCGCCCCACGACCCGAATCGGTCGAGGAGATGATCGACCGGCTGTGCGCAAAGATCCCGGACTACCCCGAGCCCGGGGTCCTCTTCCGGGATCTGACGCCGCTGTTCGCCGACGGGGCCGCCTTCGCCCGCGCCGTGGACGCCCTGGGTGAGGCCTTCCGGGGGCAGTTCGAGTACGTGGCGGGCATCGAGGCGCGCGGCTTCCTGCTGGCCGGTGCGGTCTCGCGCGCCACGGGCGCCGGCGTGATCCCCATCCGCAAGGAGGGCAAGCTGCCCCGGGAGACCTACCGGGAGAGCTACCAGCTCGAGTACGGCTCGGCCGTGCTGGAGATCCACACCGACGACGTCGCCCGCGGTTCCCGCGTGCTCGTGGTCGACGACATCCTGGCCACCGGCGGCACGCTTGAGGCGAGTGCCAAGCTTCTGCACCGTGCGGGGCTGCACATCGCGGGCTTCGGGCTGCTGATGGAGCTGACCGACCAGCGCGGCCGCGGCAAGCTGGGCGGGCACCGCACCCGGGCCCTGTATCGCGTCTGAGAGCCGGGAGGTCCCGCCGCGATCCGCTGAGGGCGGACGACATGAAGCGCTGCGGGCAACCTCCTGTTCATGCCCGGGGGATTAGCATGACTGGTTCCCCGATCGCGGCTGGTCGGGGAGGTGGACGTTTCAAGGAGCACGAGCACATGACGGATGTCGCCAGGAGCAGCGGTGCTGAGACCGGCCTGCCCGACGACCGCGGGCAGGGCCACGGCAGCGCACTGGACGAGCAGCTGGAGATCGAGCAGCGCTACGTCACGGGGCTCTACGACCGCCTGGACGAGCTGCGACGCGAGAAGGCCGATGAGCTGGCGCGCGTGCGCCGCACGGACATGGGCACGGGACATCAGTCCCGCTCGGAGCGCGATGCCTTCGCCACCCACTACGAGGACCGGCTCGCCCAGCTCGAGGCCGTCGACAAGCGGCTGGCCTTCGGACGCCTGGACACCACCGAGACCGGAGAGGCCTCCACGCGCTACATCGGGCGCATCGGCCTGGCCACGGAGGACCACCGACGCCTCCTGGTGGACTGGCGCGCCCGCGAGGCCGCCGCGTTCTACCAGGCCACGGGCCGCAGCCACATGGGCGTGCGCCGCCGTCGCCACCTGATCCTCGACGGACGCCATGTCTCGGCGATCGAGGACGACGTCCTGGACCCCGAGCTGCTCGACGATGAGTCCGTCCTGCAGGGCGAAGGCGCTCTGCTGGCGGCGCTGAACTCCAAGCGCACGGGTCGCATGACGGACATCGTCGCCACGATCCAGGCCGAGCAGGACCGGATCATCCGCGCCCCTCTGCAGGGCGTGCGCGTGGTCCAGGGCGGTCCGGGCACCGGCAAGACCGCGGTCGCCCTGCACCGCGCGGCGTTCCTGCTCTACGAGCACCGGGAGCGGCTGCGCAAGTCAGGGGTGCTGCTCGTCGGGCCGTCGTCGTCGTTCCTGTGGTACATCGACCGCGTGCTGCCCTCTCTGGGCGAGACGGGCGTGGTGATGTCGTCGCTGGCCGATCTGTTCCCCGGGATCCACGGCGCGCCGGAGCGCGACCGCGAGGTCGCCGGTCTCAAGGCTGGCCTGGAGATGGTCGACGTCATCAAGCAGGCGGTCAAGGACCGGCAGAAGCTGCCCGAGCGCGACCTCGTGCTCACCGTGGACTCGCACCGCGTGGTGCTGACCCGGCAGCTCGCCCGACGGGCCCGGGAGAAGGCCAGGGGCACGGGCAAGCCGCACAACGAGGCCCGCGCGACCTTCGTGAAGATCATCCTGCGCGAGCTCGCCGAGAAGCTGGGGGAGGAGCTCGACGCCTCCTCCGGCAACGCGATCGATCGCTCCTACCTGGTGGAGGACCTGCGCCAGGCCCCCGAGGTGCGCCGGGCCGTGAACCTGCTGTGGCTGCCGCTGTCGGCCGAGACGCTGGTGCGCCAGCTCTTCGCCAAGCGGCGCTACCTCGACTCGGCCTTCCGCCACCTGAGCCCCGCCCAGCGGGACCAGCTCGAGCGCCCGGCCGCCGCTGCGCTGACCGTCTCGGACGTCCCGCTGCTGGACGAGGCCGCCGAGCGCCTGGGGACCCTCGAGGACGCCGGCGTGCGGATCCGCACCGGTGAAGCGGAGCGCGCCAAGGCCACCGAGATGGCCGAGCGGGCGCTCTACAACATGAGCCAGGCCCTCGAGGACGTCGGGGTCGACGGCGTGGTGAGCGCCAGCGACCTCACGGAGTTCAACGAGGAGCAGGAGCACCGGATGACCGCGGCCGAGGCCGCGACCTCCGATCGGACCTGGGCCTACGGGCACGTCGTGGTGGATGAGGCGCAGGAGCTGACGCCCATGCAGTGGCGGGTGCTCATGCGCCGATGCCCCATGAAGTCGTTCACGGTGGTCGGCGATATCGCCCAGGCCGGCTCGGCCTCGGCCGCCGCCTCCTGGGGCGAGGCCCTGGCGCCCTTCGTGGGGGAGCGTTTCAGCCTGGAGGAGCTCACCGTCAACTACCGCACGCCTGAGGCGGTGGCCTCGGTCGCCGCGGCCGTCGCCCGCGCCGCCGGTCAGCACGTGGCCGCTCCGCGGGCGGTGCGCGAGGGGGAGCCGCCGATCATCGCGCAGCTGCCCGCTCAGGCCGACGACGCCGCGATCATGCGCGCGATCGACGACCAGCTCGAGGAGGAGCTCGAGGTCGTCCAGGGCGGTCTCGTGGCCGTCATCGCCCCGGAGGAGCGCGTGCGCGGCATCGGCCGGCATCTCTCCGAGCGCCTGCCCGGCAGGGTGGGCGCGGGTGTGCGCCGGCTGGAGCACCAGGTCGTCGTGCTGTCCACGTGGGATGCCAAGGGCCTGGAGTTCGACTCCGTGGTCCTCGTGCAGCCGCAGGAGATCATCGACGAGTACCGCGGCGTCGGATCCCTGTACGTGGCCATGACCCGTCCCACCCAGAGGCTGCGCACCGTCTCGGCCGGCCCGCTGCCCGCCGGCTACGACGGCGTCCGCGCCTGAAACCCCTTCCGCTTCAGCAACCCGAGAGGTACCCCGACGTGACCCCGACACCCACCACCGCGATCGATCTGGCAGCCCAGCACAACGACCCCGACTTCCCGGGCATCTGGGAGGAGCTGAACTGGCGCGGGCTCGTGCACGTGTCCACGGACCAGGCGGCCCTCCAGGAGCTGCTCGACGGGGAGCCGATCACGTTCTACTGCGGCTTCGACCCCACGGCGGCCTCGCTGCACCTGGGGCACCTGGTGCAGCTGCTGACCATGCGCCGGCTGCAGCTGGCGGGGCACCGTCCGCTGGGGCTCGTCGGCGGCTCGACCGGACTGATCGGCGATCCCCGCCAGACCTCGGAGCGGGTGCTGAACACCCGCGAGGTCGTGGAGCAGTGGGTCGGGCAGCTGCGCGAGCAGATCGAGCGCTTCCTGTCCTTCGACGGCGACAGCGCCGCTCGCATGGTCAACAACATGGACTGGACCGGCGAGATGTCGGCGATCGACTTCCTGCGCGACATCGGCAAGCACTTCCGCGTGGGCACCATGATCAAGAAGGAGATCGTGGCCAAGCGGCTGAACTCGGAGGAGGGCATCTCCTACACCGAGTTCAGCTACCAGATCCTGCAGGGCATGGACTTCCTGAACCTGCACCGCGAGTACGGCTGCATGCTGCAGACCGGCGGCTCGGATCAGTGGGGCAACCTGACCTCGGGCACGGAGCTGGTGCGCAAGGTCGAGGGGACCGCGGTCCAGGCCATCGGCACGCCGCTGATCACCAACTCGGACGGCACCAAGTTCGGCAAGTCCGAGGGCAACGCCATCTGGCTGGACCCCGAGCTGACCTCGCCGTACGCCTTCTACCAGTTCTGGCTCAACACCGCCGACGCCGATGTGGTCGACCGCCTCAAGGTCTTCACCTTCCGCACCAGCCAGGAGATCGTCGAGTTCGAGCGCAAGGTCGCCGAGGAGCCCTTCCGCCGAGAGGCGCAGAAGCAGCTCGCGTGGGATGTCACCATGCTGGTGCACGGGGCCCAGGCCACCGAGCAGGCGATCGCGGCCTCCGAGGCCGTGTTCGGCAAGGGGGACCTCGGCGCTCTGGACGAGCAGACCCTGGCCGCGGTGATCGGGGAGCTCCCCTCGGCGACCGTGGGTGCTGAGGATCGAGCGCTGATCGACCTGCTCGTGGCCACGGGGCTGTCGACCACCCGCTCCGAGGCGCGACGCACCCTCCAGGAGGGCGGCGTCTCCGTGAACAACCAGAAGGTGCAGGGCATCGAGGCTCAGCTCGAGGACGAGCAGCTGCTGCACGGCCGGTACGCCCTGCTCAAGCGCGGCAAGAAGAACATGGCGGGAGTCATGCTGGGGGAATGACCCAAAAGGCACCTTCATGCGGGTGCGCGCCTGACTCGGCCCCCGAGGCCCGCGGCTGTCTGCCGCGGGGCTCGGGGGCCTCGTCGTGGTCCTCGGCCGGCGGAGGTGGGCTTCCTGTGGGGTGCAGCACAAACGGCCCAGATGGTTTGCGGGGGGCGCTGGGTGTGTGTAATGTTCTTCTCTGTCGCCGCGAGCGGCCCGCCGGTTCGAACCGGTGCGGCGCAGCGGCAGGATCACCGATCCGGATGATCCTGCGTCGACACAACCATTGAATGGCTCGATCGAGCAGATCGCTTTGCCATGCACCGCATGCGCAAAGGATCGGGTCGAAGGAGCCGGGTTGTGAAGAGCGGGTGAAGCGAGTATGGTGATCTGGCCGCACAACGGTGAACGAGAGATGAACGAAGGTTCGGGTCTCGTGAGCTGCGGCGGTTGAAGGACCTGATCTTCGCGGGCCTGGTGAAACGGTCTGGTTGATCGTCTGTTGTTTGAGAACTCGATAGTGTGCCAAATTGTCTGCTGATACCAGTTCAAGCAATTTTTGTTTGGTTGGATCAGTTGATGCGTCAGTGCGTCTCGTTCCCGTGACGTGCTGTCGATTATTATTTTGATTCCAGCCAGGTATGGTTTTTCGTTTTTCAACGGAGAGTTTGATCCTGGCTCAGGACGAACGCTGGCGGCGTGCTTAACACATGCAAGTCGAACGCTGAAGCA
>NZ_SCNB01000042.1:0-6992 GCF_005502825.1 Kocuria sp. 2SI
GTGGTAGTGAGGCCCTGGTCGATCACGGAGCGGGCGATGACGATGTTGCGCTGGGTGCTCATCCGGCATCGTCACCGGGGCCAGGGTGTCAAGGATGTCGCGACTCACCGGTCTGTCCTGAGTCGCGACATCGTTGACAGACGATGTCGCGGCTCAGCCTCTTCTCGCGGCGAGTCGACGAGCAGGCGGTTCGTGACAGATATGCACGCCATCCGCGCTGATGGCGTGCATATCCGTCACTAACGGGAACTGCCGTAGGCTCACGCGCTCACGGCGGACGTTCAGGCGCGGGGACCCTGCCGTTCGCACATGGATCGTCTTGCGCACTGTCAGGGACCCATGCCCCTGGGCGTCCCCGTCATCGATCCCTGGGACGCGCAGAACGGTTCCTGAACCCTCAGATCACCACGGGCTGATTCGGGTCGATGCTCCGCGTCCGCCGGCTGCGTCGGGTGGAGGGGTCCAGGAACCAGAGGTACGCCCCGTACGCCACGCCGATCACCGCGGCGATGGTGCGGCCGGATCCCAGGTCGATGTCGAGGTACGGGAAGACGTCGAGCTGGTCCGAGATCGCGTAGATCATGAAGAACACGGTCAGGAAGAGCAGGACGTCGGTCTGCCAGTCCGGGCGGATGCCGGTCACCGCGAAGAACGGGATCAGCCACACCACGTACCAGGCCTGGATCATGGGTGAGAACACGACGATCGCCGCGAAGGCCAGCGTCATGCGCCGCACCACCCGCTCGTCGCGGCCCGTGAACATCAGCCATAGGATGATCGGCACCGCCAGCGCCTGACCGGCCGAGTGCACGAAGCCCCTGGCGGCCCCCGCGTCGCCGCCGAACAGCCCGGCGATTCCCCCGATCACCACGCCCAGCAGGCCGATCGGGGCGTACCAGATGAACGAGGTGCCCGTGGTCGACAGGCCCTCGATCCAGCCCCAGCCGAAGCCGGACATCCAGCCCAGCACGGCCATCACGGCGATCGCCCAGGCCAGCGTCAGGAACCAGATCAGGAACTTCCGCGGCCACGACGCCCCGCGCCCGGCCCACAGGAGCCCGATGAACGGCAGCAGCACCACCGTGATCGGCTTGATGCCGATCGACAGGACCACCAGGGCCGTGCCTGCCAATCCCCCGCGCCAGTCGCGCCACGCGGCCGCGACCAGCACGCCGAGCAGCGCCAGCGCGGTCATGATGGCGTCGTTGTGCACGGCCAGGATGAAGTTCACCAGCAGCAGCGGATTGGCCGTCGACAGCCACAGGGCGCGCGTGGGATCGATCCCGTGGCGCTGCGCCAGCCGGGGAACGGTCCAGGCCAGCAGCATCACGGACAGCACGCACAGGATGCGGAACAGGAAGACCGACGAGTCCGGCTCCGCGCCGGTGATCCCGACGATCGCCCTCTCCATCATGATGAACAGCGGCCCGTACGGCGGCGGGGACTCGCTCCACAGCTGATCCGCACCGAGCTGGAAGAAGTTCTCGATCGTGGAGACGCCGGCCTCGTAGGGGCTCAGCCCGGCAGCCGCCACCCGGCCCTGGCCGATGTACGAGTAGACGTCGCGGCTGAAGATCGGCACGGAGAAGACCATGGGCACCGACCAGGCGATGGTCGCGGCGGTGACCCACCTGCGGGATCCGGGCCCCCACCCCTGCAGCTTCTGGCCCAGGCGGAACCACTCGCGCACCAGCATCATGGATCCGATCGCCACCAGGATGATCGACAGGATCGCGCCCGGTGTGGTGAAGCGCAGCTCGATCACCAGGGGGCTGCGCCGCAGCTCGGAGACCCCTGCCAGCCAGCCGACCCCGTAGGAGCCGATCATCAGCAGCACGGATCCGAGAGTCCCGAAGACGACGGAGCGCAGGATCGACCGCTCTGCGCGCGCGGAGCGCGGCGGGGTCGTCGCGGTGTCGGCCGCCGGCTCGGGCGGCTGCTCGGTGGTCGTCTCTGGCACGGATCCCCTCACGGCGGTCTGCTGACGGTCGATCGGGCGGCACGGTCCTGTTGCAAGAGCCGCCCGCAGTGGCCGTCATCCTACCGGCGCGCCGCAGCTGAGACTCCTCGCGACGGATATGCAGGGCTGTCCGCCGCCCCGGCTACAGTGACCGACGTGGCTCTCTCTAATGAACGAATGGTGTGGATCGACTGCGAGATGACGGGTCTGTCCCTGACGGACGACGCCCTCATCGAGGTCGCGGTGCTCGTGACCGATGATCAGCTCAACGTGCTCGGCGACGGCGTGGACGTCGTCATCCGGCCGCCGGAGGGCGCGCTCGAGCAGATGGGCGACTTCGTGCGGAACATGCACGTCGAGTCCGGCCTGCTGGAAGAGCTGCCGTCGGGGACCTCGATGGAGGAGGCCCAGCAGCAGGTCCTCGACTACATCCGGACATGGGTTCCGGAGCCGGGAAAGGCACCGCTGGCCGGCAACTCCGTGGGCACCGACCGCACGTTCCTGGTCCGGGACATGCCGGAGGTCGTGGAGCACCTGCACTACCGGATCATCGACGTCTCCACGATCAAGGAGCTGTCCAGGCGCTGGTTCCCCAGGGCCTACTTCCAGTCCCCGGACAAGACCGGCAACCACCGCGCCCTGGGCGATATCAAGGACTCGATCGACGAGCTGCGCTACTACCGCGAGGCCGTGTTCGTGGACGACCCCGGCCCCTCCTCCGAGCAGGCCAAGGAAGCCGCCTCTCGTGTGGTGGCGGCCCGGCGCCTGGCCGAGCAGAGCGGCTCCCAGGACGAGCCGCAGGCCTGAGGTCCCGCGCCGCCCCTGCGGCCGTGCGATCTGCGCGTGACGAGATCGACATCGTGCGCGCGGAAGACTCAGGAATGGGTTACAGTAGTCCGCGTTGCTCAGCGGCTGACAACGTCTCCCCTGCGGAGACGGCCCGGCCGTGGAGAGCAGCTTGGTGGGCGTAGCTCAGTCGGCAGAGCGCCTGGTTGTGGTCCAGGAGGTCGCGGGTTCAACCCCCGTCGCTCACCCCAAACGGGTCAGGTGTGAACTTTCGACCAAGGGTCCGCCCTTGGTCGAGGTTCCCACCTGGCCCATTTTCTTCGCTTCGGCGGTCCAGCTCAGGGCGTCGGCATGGAGGCCAGGGGTGCCCAGCCCCTCGTACGGGTTCCGGTAGCCGACGCGCACGTCGTTGGCCTCGTCGATGTAGAGCGCCTTGAACAGCGCCTGATTGATGAGCCGCCGGTTCGCGTCGTCGGCGTGCTCGTAGATGTCGGCGGCATTGGACAACAGTTTCAGGGTGTCGTCGAGATTCTCTCCCGCAGCGGCGTAGTTGCCGTGGTGCGCGGTGATCCGTTGCTCGATGGTCTCCAACGACGCCATGATCCGGTCCTGCTCCCTCTTGAGGAGGTCGAGCGGGATCGCCCAGGCGTAGTGGGCTTGGAGCAGCTTCTGCTGCTCGCCTTCGAGCGGAATTCTCCGGAACGCAAGGTCGGCGAGCTCGGCGGCTCCTTCGGCCATCATCTCGTCGAACTTGGCATGAATCATCCCCGAGGCCGCCTCGATCGTTTGCGGGTCGATCTGCACCTTGACGTATAAGCGCTCGACGAGTCGTTCGACCTGCTCGATCAGCATCGCCTGCCGGGTTCAGGTACCTCTGCCACCGTGACGGCTGGCGCAGACGAAGTACGGGTAGATCTTGCCCTGACTGCTCTTCGCGCTGGACACCAGCAACCGCGACCCGCACTGCCCGGGACTGCCGCATGGATAGGTCAAACTGGAAACCGAGCCATAGGTCAGGTCAGAGTGGAAACCAAACCGTAGGGCAAGTCCATGCGGCAGTCCCCCTTGGGGGTCAATCGCACCTATTACCTGCCAGTCGGTGCGATAGACCCCCAAGGCCCGCATGCGGAAGACGAGATCTACGTCATCCTCGAAGGACGGGGCATTCTGCGTACGGTAAGCGGTGCCAGCGTGGCCGTGCCAGGTGCAGCTCTGTTCGTCCCGGCAGGCGAGCACCACTCCTTCACGGAGATCACCGAATCGCTGTTCATGCACGTCATCTCCTCTCCAGCAGAGGGAACCAACGCGAGGGCAGAAAAATGAGTTCGACCGTGACGATCGTCACCGGCGGCAGCCGAGGAATCGGCGCTGCGGTCGTGCGCCGCCTGGCTGCCGCAGGCCACCATGTTCTGCTGGTCTACAGCCAGGACGACCACGACGCAGCGGTGACCGCGAAACGCTGCACCACGGAAACCGCAAAGGTCGTGCCGTGCAAATGCGACATCGCCGCGCCCGGATCAGCCGAGGTCGTCTTCGACGGGGCCGCACAGCTCGGGGTGCAGGTGATCCTCGTCAACAACGCCGGGGTCACCGGGAGAATCAGCTCGCTCGCCGATTCCGATGCCGAGGCGATTCGTGACGCGGTCGACGTCGACCTCACCGCTACGATCCTGCTCTGCCGCGAGGCGATGATCCGTTGGACGGACGCTGGCCGAGCACGGCAGAGAAGCATCGTCAACCTGTCCTCCGTCGCCGCGAAAACCGGATCTCCCGGGGAATACGTCTGGTATGCGGCAGCGAAGGCCGGGGTGAACGCGCTCACCGTGGGGTTGGCCGCAGAAGCCGCACCTCACGGAATCCGGGTGAATGCAGTGAGTCAGGGCACAACGGCCACGACGATCCATGCGCGGGCGGGCCGCCCCGACCGCGCAACCGAAGTCGGGGCGCGATCGCCGATGGGGCGGCCCGCTCAACCAGAGGAGATCGCTGCTGCTGTCGAGTGGCTCGTCGGCCCCGAGGCCAGTTACGTCAACGGTGCGATTCTCGACGTCGCCGGAGGAACGCGATGAGCCAAGAATTTTTCCGTGAAGCGACCTCAGCGGTGAGCTGGGCTGTTCCGCCGGGCAAACCCGACCCGATCTTCGGCACTGGCGCAACCCGCGCCGAAAAAGGTCTCGCGAACATCGTCGGCCTGATCGGAGCGGTCGGGATCACCGCACTCGCCCTGGGAACGAACGCGTCTTGGAGCTGGGCACAGTATCTTCTTGCCGTCATCATCTCGTTCGATGTGGTCGGCGGCGTCGTCGCCAACGGCCTGAACTCCGCAAAACGTGACCACTTCGGTTCGCACGGAGAGAGACCGGAATCCTTTGGGATGAAACTCGTGCGGCGACCTGTCCTCTTCACGGCGCTGCACTTGCATCCCATACTCATTGCCCTGGTGTTCGCTCCGACACTCTGGTGGTGGGGCGCGCTCTGGTATCTCTTCACCCTCGCGGGTACCATCGCCGTCCGACGTTCAGCGCTGTATCTCCAGCGACCGGTCGCCTTGGCGTTCTGCGCACTCGCGGGCATTGCAGCATTATGCACCCCGGCCCCTGATCTCTGGGCGTGGTTGCCCGTCCTGCTCACCATGAAACTCGTGCTCGCCCACGGTGTGCAGGAAGAACCTTATCGACCAGAGAGCGTCGGCTCACGAGAGTAGCTGAGGGCAGATCGTGTGAGAACGAGAGGCACTCGGAATCGAAAGGAGATGTCGGGTGATCGAATCCGAATATGAGTACGAGGACGTCGCGATTACCTGCGCCGACGGCGAGACGATCCAGGCTCGGTATTTCTCCTCCACAGCACCGGCCCGTGACATCGAGCATGTTGTGATCATCGCCCCGGCAACCGGTGTGCAGGGCCGATACTACTGGCGATTCGCGAGTTACCTGGCTGAGAACGGAGTCACTACCCTGGTGCCCGACTATCGAGGTATCGGCCGCTCGGCACCGAACACTCTCAAGGAGTACCGGAAAGCGAAGATTCGATGGCACTACTGGGGTACGCGTGACCTTGAAGCCTGCATTCTCTGGATACGCAAACGCCACGGAGCGCAGGCGCGCCTAAGCGCCGTCGGCCACAGCTTCGGAGGCTACGCGGCAATCCTCGCGGAGCACGCGTCTGAGATCGACCGGCTACTGATGGTGGGCGCCCAGCACGCACACTGGCCGGATTACGACAAGAAGCACAGGCTCAGCCTATTTATCAAGTGGCACGTCTGCATGCCGGTGATTGCTCGAGCACTGGGCTACTTCCCGGGAAAGAAGCTCGGATGGCTGGAAAATCTGCCACAGGGCGTCGCCCTCGACTGGGCGCGCGGAGCATCGGACTACTCGAAGACGATCGGCCCCGAGGGAGAGGCGATACTGCGCCGAAGCGCTCAGCTGACGCTCCCGGTATTGGCGGTGAATCCAACTGACGACCCATATGCCACACCAGCAGCGGTGCGAAGAACACTGAACTATCTCCCTCAAGCCGAATGCGAGGAGATCTACCTGCACCCCCGGAACCTCGATGTAGACGAGATCGGGCACTTCGCACTTTTCCGCCAACGCTTCCAAAAAACCTTCTGGACAGCAGCCTTCAGCTGGTTAACTGGCTCTTCAGAGTTGAGTGTGGGGTGAGGCGTCGAGGCCGCCGGTGATGAGGAGCATGCGGAGGCGGTAGTGCTCGACGTTCCGGAACCCGGCGGCGATGCGGCGGCCGAGCTCGATGATTCCGTTGGTGGGGACCGACGCCTGAAGAGTCCCGGGAGCCCCCGGAAGGCCTCCGGTGGTGCGGGCTCAGGCCCGCGGAGGATGGTGGACGCGCATCGCAGGGCGCTTCTTGATCATGTGCTTCCCGGAACGCCTCGTGGGCGCCTCACCCACTCATAGCGGGTGAGGCGCCCACGAGGCGTTCTCTCCCCCGGAGACAGCTGATCTTCTCCATGGGGAGGTAATTTCCGGGTAGGAAGACGGTGGCAGGCCGGGGTCAGGAGCTGACCGAGGCGCTCTTCTTGGTCTTGACGATCTCCAGGGCGCGCTTGAGGTAGCTGCCGAACACGGGGTAGTTCTCGCTCATCGGGAAGTGGCCGATCTCCTTCATCTGGCCCTTCACAGATGAGTGTGGGTTGGCTGCCGAGATCGGGTCCTCTGGGTGATGCGCAGGATCGGCGTGGTCCTGATGCGCGTTGTGCGCCGAGGATCGCGGGGATGTCACA
>NZ_SCNB01000043.1:0-4966 GCF_005502825.1 Kocuria sp. 2SI
CCCCCCGACGGATTCACTGAAAAAGCCGAAGCCCTCGCTCCCTGCTAGATATGCACCCATGCAGATGCCGAGGTAGCTACCGCCGGTAGCCACAAAGTCACTCACCCCACGGATGAAATCCGCAGGAAAACTCTGGGCAGCGGCCGAATATTGTCTCCACCGCCCGGCTGAGCGTAGAGAGCGACTCCAGAAAGGGCACTTGATTCGAGAGGGAATTCTTCATGCGGGCCGATAAACGCAACGTCCATACCAAGCGGTGATTGCGACAGTCGCTCAGCAAGAGTTTCCGAGCATCCTGCGCACCCCGCCGGGCCGCGGTACACAAGGGCGATCCGCGCATCCGGAGTCTCGTCGTCGTTCCTGCTGATTGGTGCACATCCGTTCGCTAGCCCAGCGAAAGGGACCGTCAGCAGCCCCGCGAGGACCGACCGGCGCGACCGTCCAGCAGGTGATTCGAACGTACCCATATTTCAATGATAGGTGGGCTTGGTCCACTGCCCGAAGCGACCGGTGCAGCCTGCTCCTGGCCTCTGATCGTTGAACGCGGCCCGAAGTCAGGGGCTGCTGCTCGGATGGGTGACATTGGATCGTCACGCAGCCTGGTCGGCTGGCTCAAAGTTCGTCTGCAGGTCCAGTTTCGACGCCGGGGAGCGGTGACCGTCTCTTCGCACACGAGGATATGGGGCTCGCAGTAGCGCGGGTCCTTGGGTTCGACCCACGAGTACGCGTACCGGTTGGCGGTCGTGGGGATAAGCGCCACGTCCTTGTTGACCCAGCGCAATTCGAGCTTTTGCGACTACCCAGCCAACGACCCGCTCCTTCCACCGGGACCGACCCTTCAAGCGCATCGACAGGGACTCTCGGCGGCGCCTCACCGCCTCATGAATCGCGGCGTCGGGCGCGCCGCCGCGATGGGCGCTGTCGTCGACCTGGACGGCATTGCCCTCATGCCCGTACTCCTGCTGACCGGCGCACCGCTCATCGCTTCCGCTCAACCGATGATGGTCGGGATCTACATGGCACTGGTCCCGATGCTCCTGGGCTATCTGCTCTTCGGGTATGGCCTCACGCGCGTCACTCCAAGCGCCGCGACAACGCTCACGCTCGCTGAACCCGCGATCGCCGCCCTCCTGGCCGTGGTCCTCGTCGGTGAGCGCCTCCCCGCCATCGGTTGGGCTGGACTCGCGGACATCTGCGCCTCGCTCCTGGTCATCTCGCTCGCACCTGCGACACACGCGTGTGCCGCCGAACCGTCGCGTTCGCGCGAGCTCCCGATACGTCAGGAAGCTTGAATCAGTCAGCCTGAGATAGACATCCAGCAAGACCTGGAGATGCGCCCCAGTACCGGGATGAAATCACTGGGTACGGCCCAATAAGGTCCGTGGAGAGGTTAGATGGCGAAACGAAATTCCACCACGTTTCCACACGAAGGACAATGACGAGCCGACGCGTTCCCACGGAACCGGATGGGCTCAGGTGAGCGCGCTTCTGCCATGCGTTGAACTCACCCAAGTCCCAAAGCTTGAGACTGATCACGCCAGGTGATCGCGCAGGGCCTGCGGCTTGCTCAGCCCGCGCCAGAACTCGGAGCCGCGTCCATGGACTGCCGGGAGAATCTCATCGAAGGGCATGCCTGGCCCGAAGTCATCATCGCCATGGCAGGGAGCCCGCTGGAAGTACCGGGCGTAGCCCGAACCCGATAGGAGTTCGATGCAGCGATGACGTCAGCACACGCAGCCTGATCCTCGATCACGAGGCCTCGCCTGGCCACGAGAGCCACCTGCTCATCTTGGCAAAGGCTCAGCTTCGCGTATTGCACCCCGAATAGAAGGAGGTCAATCCCATTTGAGCTTCTTCGATAGGCATGGGCGGTGGTCGCTCGCGTCCAGCCAAGCTCATGCCACCCCACGACGCTCGAGCACGGCGAGTGACCCCAGACTTACCGGTCAGCGCAGCCCACGCCGGAATCGTTCAGCAGCCCCCTCATTCCGCCGTGCCTCACTCTCGTACGAGGCAGCAATTCGCCTAAACACCCCGGCCACTCGAGGTGCGTTATCAGCAAGTGCTTCGGCCTTGGCTCGATAGTCCGCACCTAGTTTGAGTTCTTGCTCGCCGCCGTCCTCCAGACCCCGGCTAGTGATGCCGCGACCATTGATGATCTGGACGAAGAGGCCGGTCTCAATGTTATCCAGTTGCACCTCTTCGAGGAGATCCCGCACGACGACGCCGGGCCAAGTGCCGTCGTCGTCTGGTGGGGTGTGGCAGAGAACCTGACCAATCCGCTGCAGTCCGACCTCGGTCCGGCCGCGTTCCGCAAGGAGCTCCATTGCGCTATCAATCCAGGCTCGAAGAACCTCGGCATTCATGACGCCATCGACTAGCCCCGGCGGTGAGTCCCAGGCGTTGAGCAGGCGGTACGCGTTGGTTGCCATGGAAACGTCGCGCTGCTCTTCGTCAGCTTGGTCCTCGGCGACTTCTTCTTCACTCTTCGGCCGGGCACGGTAGGCGGTGCACACGACCCCGACGAATTCCGCCGGGTCAGCAGCCAAACTTCCGGATAGCGCTGGGACTTTCGCGTCGTATCCGAGCGCTGGAAGGTACGACCACTGCAGCCGAACAAGGTCGCCAGGCTCAAGATGATCGCGCATGGCTTCGAGATACGCAAAAAGTTGCTGGAAGTTATAGGTCGATAGGTAGCGAGCAGCAGCAGATTGAGCTTGATGTGCCAGGAGTCCGTCCAGCGCCCGCACAATGAGCTTCGCTGCTTGTGGGCGTGGCCCGTCCTTGTCGACGTGAGAGTACACGCTCATGAGATGCAAGACGTCGGCGTGGCGGCCAGCTTGGATCAATCGATCGGCAACCTCGTCGATCTTGTCGAAGTCTCGCCCCAAGCCGAGCGGTTGGAACGCCGCCCAGTACCCGGTCTCAAGCTCCGGGTCTGCTGCAGCCAATGCCCACGCCTCCGGTAGGTTGTCGCGCGCGACAAGCAGGAGTCGAGCACGCTGATCAACCGTGAGATCATCCCGTTCGAGCAAGCCTGTGATGAGCGCGAATCCTTCGAGGGAATAGCGAGCTGAGAAGTACGACATCGCGGTGCTGACGAGATCTTGGTCCTCATACGCCAACCAACCAAGAAGTTCTTCGTCGTACGACGAGCCGGCGTTCGCCAGCGCGATGCCAACGGAACCGGGTACCAATGCATCGCGTGCCAGTCTTGCGATGGCATCGAATCCACCCTCGGCTTCGATCTCCTTAATGGCTTCGATGCGCTGGCGTCCGAGCTCGCGCTCAAAGCCTTCATAGTCATCTAGTCTGCGAGCGCCGACATACGGAGTCCATGACTCGAAGAGTCCGACTAGCCTGCGGTACACAGACTTTGGCCGGTAGCGCGCGGCCAGCGCGTCGAGCCTGCTCAGCTCCTCGTCGGGGAGCACCCATGCCGCATCCGGAAACTCGCGATGATGGCCGATGAGGTCCACGAGTGCTCGCCACAACGCATCCCGAAAGTCAGTCGAAAACTTCGGCTGATCGGCCATCGAATCGAGCGCCGCCACCACACGCTCTCGATCTGCTGGTGGCAACTCTGAAGTGTGAGCAAGGATCGTTGACCAGCGCTGTGCGTCGTCGCCTGCGTCCTCGATACAGCGCTCAACCGCGGCGGTCGTCATTTTCCAGATCTCGCCGTATGTCACCGAAAGCTTGTCCGGTTTCCAGGTTCGGAACGCTGGTGCGTTGATCGGAAAGTGCGTCCCGTGGCTCTCTGGAAGCATGCTGCTCTCCAACCTCCAGGCGGCGTCGGGATGCCTGTGCCGCAACGTGTCGAGGACTGTGATTCGCCGGTCCGGATCGACGGAACTGTCGGGATGCCACGGGCGGAACATTGCAGCCAGCGAGGCGGCGGGACGGTTTGTCATCCGGCCACCTGGATCGATCTCGTCCAGGCGGGCCAGGAGATCAACGGCACGACCGAAGTGATCGGGGGACCAAGACACGCACTCAAGGGCCCACAGCAGATTGCTATGTGGAGTGCCGCCCGAAAAGAACCCGGATTCGCCCGTGTGGTCCTGGAACATGGTGCCCAGCAAAGGATCATCGCCCGCTGTTGCTGCGCTGACCGCATCGAGGAAGGCGTCTGGCCCGGCCTCAGCGAGCAGCGGCAATATGTCAGCGAGTGATTCCCACGCTTGCCCAGTGCCGTCTGCCGACGCCCACTCGAGCAGTTTCCTGACCAAATAGTTCGCGAAGTCTGAACCTGATACTCCGCCCGACAAGGCGACAGTTCCGCCGTAAATCCCCAATAAGGCCAGTGACTGAGCGAGGCCGCGGCGGAGGTCACCGGAATAGCGGCGAGTCTTGCCGTCGATCGTCGCTCTCCACCCTTGGTCACGCGGTAGTTCGAGGGCCGGATCGTCTTCTGCGAGAACCATCTCGACGATGGTCTCGAATCGCTTCATATCGTCGTGGGTCAGCTTCGACACCAACAGCATCCATGCGTCCACCGCCGAGACAAGATGCCAGGCTCCGTCAGTTCGGATCGCCAGAGGATCGGTGGGGCTGTCGACGATCCCTGAAATCTCCTCTCTGAACGACTCGTAGTCGGCTCCCGTCAGCGCCTCGAGAATCGAACGATCCCCTTGCACGTTGTCTTCCCATGAACCAGCCAACAGGATTGATCGGAAACTTCGGGACGGACTCGCATTAGCCCAGGCTGGTCGATGCAGGACGGCCTTTACGGCCAAGTTTCGCCGCAGCCCGGTCAAGCTTCGACGTGCGAGTCTGCCGAGCGCATCGGCCTTGTCTCTGTCTGTGACCCCGGCGCTCTTCAGCGCGGTTGCTACCTCAGCGGCGTCTAATTGCCGCGCGTCAGACTTAGTGGCAGGGCCGTTATGTAGGTCCTGAAGGAGAGTCAGACATGGGTAGACCACCCTCGATTCCGGCGGAGAAGAAGACCCGGATAGTGCTGAGC
>NZ_SCNB01000044.1:0-3649 GCF_005502825.1 Kocuria sp. 2SI
GGGCCTTCACAGCTGAGTGTGGGTAGCGGTCTTCCGCCAGGGGCGATGACCGCCTGCGGCGAGCAGGGCCCGTAACCGGTAGTTGTCGAAGTTACGGAAGCCGCGGGCGACGCGGCGCATGGTCTCGATGACGCCATTGACGGCTTCCGTGGGCCCGTTCGAGGCGCCGTTCGTGTCGAAGTAGGCCAGGATCGCGGCCTTCCACCGTCGCAGCGTGCGGCCCAGCCGGGCGATCTCCGGAATGGGGCAGGAGGGGAAGGAGGCGAGGATCTCGGCGACCAGCCGGCGTCCCTGCTCCGGGCGGGCGTGGTAGACGGCTCGGAGCTTCTGGTAGCAGTGCCAGGCGAGGGTGACCTCGTGGTGCGGGTCCCCGGCCTCGAGCTTCGCGTTGAGCCGACGGATCTGCTTCTCGGTCAGGTGTTCGGCGCCGATCTGCAAGGTCCGGCGAATGCCGTAGAGCGGGTCCCCGGCCCTCCCGCGGTGGCCCAGGGTGCCCTGCTGCACCCGGCGACGGACCTCGTCGACGACCTGCCCGCCGAGCTTGACCACATGGAAAGCATCGAGAACGGTGATCGCCTCGGGCAGCTCGTCACGAATGGCGTTGGCGTAGCCGTGGAACGGGTCCAGTGTCGCCGTGCGGATCCCACTGGTGAACGCCGTCCCCTGTTCAGCCAGCCAGTCGGCGTAGACGGCCCCGGTGCGGCCCTTCACCAGGTCGAGCAGTCGCGCCCGGGGACGGCCGTTCTCGTCGCGGGAGTGGTCCACGATCCCGGTGATCAGCCCGGTGCCAGGCGGGCCGACGTGGCTCCAGACGTGCTCATCGACACCCAAGGCGGTCACGCCGGCCAGCCGACCCTTGGCGGCGACCTGGTCCTGGATGACTGGGGCGATGGCGTCCCAGACGGTGTTCCAAGCGACCCCGAGCATCTCGGCCAGGGCCGAGACCGCGATGTCATGAGAGCGCAGCTGGGCCACGGCCCAGGCGATGGCGCGGGTGGTGAGCTTGGCCCGCGGGGCGGCCAACTCATGCACCTCGCTGAAGGTGGTCACCTCGCAAGCGTGCTCGTGGCAGCGGTAGCGGCGCTTCCGCCAAACCACGCGCACGGGTACCCCGGCGCAGGGCAGATCGTGCAGCAGCACCGGCGCCCGGCCGTGGCCGGTAGCGAGCACCCCGCAGGAGGGGCACCCCGCCAGAGACGGCGCGGTCTCGACCACCAGAGTGAACGAGAGCCGGTGACGCTCAATTGTGAGCACATGGACGTCGGGTAGGTCGAAGAGCGCGCACGCCGGCGCGCAAGCAGCATGAGACACGTCGAGGCCTTCGTCTGGACGCGGGCAGAGCTCGGTTGCCGTGCCTGCACGTAGGAAATGTTCGGAATGTCTGGTTCGGCGATCTTCGACGTGGACGGAGGTATCACTCCCGTCCGTGCGACATCACCGTGGTACCTCGTCTGCGCTTACTCGTCCGTCGGCTGGAGCAGCTTGTCGGGGTTGCGCACGAGGTAGACGCCGGTGATCTTTCGCTGGTCGTTCACGGCTACGGCCATGGTCAGCTCCAGGCGATCCCCGGCGTGGATCAGCACCCCGGGGCCACCGTTGAGGGTGTCGATGTCCACGCGCATCTGCGGAACCGGGGTGCGGGCGATCTTCAGCAGGAAGGCCGCGATGGGCTCCGCCCCGATGATCGGCTTGCGGGCGGCCACGACCTTGCCGCCCCCGTCGGAGAGCAGCACCGCTTCCGGGGCCAGCACGTCCATCAGCGCCTGGAGGTCTCCGGTGACCACGGCGGCTAGGAAGGCCTGAAGTACTTCGGTGCTGTCTTTGGAGGTGACCGCACCGTGGTCTGTGGCAGTGAGGCGTGTGCGGGCCCGGTGAGCGATCTGACGGACCGCGGCCTGGGTCTTGCCCACGGCCTCGGCGATGACCGGATAGGGCAGGCCGAAGACGTCGTGGAGCATGAACACCGCCCGTTGCTCCGGGGTGGCCTGCTGCAGCAGCACAGACAAGGCGTAGCTGAGCTGCTCCTTGACCAGGAGCTGGTGCTCTGGGCTCTCGTGGTTGGCCACCAAGGGCTCTGGTAGCCAGGGCCCGGGGTACTCCTCCCGGCGCCGGGTCACGGTGCGCACCGTGTTCAGGGCGGTGTGTGTGGCGATCCTGGCCAGATACGCCCGCCCATCACGGACCGTGGACACGTCTACGTCGGCCCAACGTAGGTACGTCTCTTGGACGACGTTTTCGGCATCAGCTCGGGTGCCGAGGATCTCGTAAGCGATGGCGAAGACCATCGACCGGTGGGCGGCGAACAGCTCGTCCTGCTCCCTCATGGTGACCACGAGGCTTCAGCCTACGGACACGGCCGGGCCCGACTGCCAGGTGTAGGACCCCGATCTGCGGGCCTCCTTGGCCAGCCAGGACACGGTCATCCGGCAGACCTGTTCCTTGGCCCAGCCACCGACTCGACCGGTCAGCGCCCATCGACGGGCCGTGTCATCAGGGCGCACCGTCTGCACGTGCCCGCGCCCCGCACCCAGGTCCAGGCACTGCACGAGGTAGCCGATGTCGATCACCGACGGTGCCGTCCCGGCCAGGCGAGCCAGCACGGTTTCGGCAACATGAGCCCCCAGCGGGATCGCGGACGCGCACGAGGCCCGCAGATGCGCCCCCGCCGCCCCTTGCACGGTGACAGCGTCCCCAGCCCCGAGGATGCGCTCGTGCCCGGGCACCGTGAGGGTGGCATCCACCAGCAACCGGCCATCCCTGCTCACGGGCAAGTCGCTGTCAGCTCCCAGGGTCGGTACGGCCAACCCCACCGTCCAGATCGTCGCCTCCGCCGCGGGGCGAGGGTTCCCGTCCGCAGTGGTAACAGCCCCGGTGGCTGGGTCGACCATCCCGTCCTCGACGGTGATGCCCAAACGCTGCAAGCGGCGGGCCACGGCCGGACGTCCAGTCAGCGGATGCGTCAGTCCCGACGGGGCTACGACTGTAATGGCCAAATCCGGGCGCGAGGCCGCCACGGCACAGGCGACTTCTACCCCGGTCGGTCCGGCGCCGGCGACCGTGACCGCCGCTCCGGGTGCCAAGTCGGCAATCGCTTTCCCCGTCGTTTCTGCGGCCGCAGGATTGGTCACCGACAGCAGCGGCGTGGACTGCTCCCCGCTGCCGACCGCATAGACCAGCCAGTCAAAGCCGAGCGGATCCTGGTCCGCCAGGGCGACCGTCCGGTTCTCGGCATCGATGCTCGCTACCCGGGTCGGCAGGTGCCGCACCTGCGGGTGCAGCACCTCTGCCCACTCCACACCGGATGCGCCTCGGGCCCCAGTGGCGAACTGGTGCAGCCGAATCCGCTCGGTGAACTGCGCCCCCGGATCCACCAGGGTCACCTCCACCGCCGGGGTAACCCTGTTCCCGGCCAGGCGGTTGGCCGCCATCACCCCGGCGTACCCGCCACCAACAACCACTACGCGCACCATTTCAGGCATCATGCTCCGCTTCCTCGAGAGTTCTTGACGCCATCAAGACACCGCCCGAACAGCCTTTGTGACATCCCCGCGATCCTCGGCGCACAACGCGCATCAGGACCACGCCGATCCTGCGCATCACCCAGAGGACCCGATCTCGGCAGCCAACCCACACTCATCTGTGAAGGGCC
>NZ_SCNB01000045.1:0-2824 GCF_005502825.1 Kocuria sp. 2SI
ACGGGAAGACACCGCAAGCGGGCCAATTGCTTCGAGAGTCACACCCGGTTCGATACGACCGACATCCATCCTGACCGGCCAGTCCCAGACCAGCCAGATCCAGACTCACAGATGGCCTCGGTGCCACCGTTGCTGGCGCCGTCGGTGTCGAAGTACGCCAGGACCGCCGTCTTCCATTTCCGCAAGGTCCGGCCCAATCTGGCGATCTCCGGAATCGGGCAGGTCGGCAATACCGCGATCAGGTGAGCTGCGAGTCTGCGACCGCGGGCGTGGGTGTCTTGGTGGAACATGTCCCGGACGTCTTGGGCGCACTGGTAGGCGACCTCGACAGCGACATGATCCTCATGCGCGGCGAACGCCGCCTGCAGTCTGGACTGCTGTCTCTCGGTGAGGCGTTCGCGTCCGGCCCGCAGCATGTTGCGGATGCTGTAGAGGGGGTCGCCCTTGCGTCCGCGGTGTCCGAGTGTCTGCTGCTGGATCCGCCGACGGACATCATCAACGGCGCTGGTGGCAAGCTTGACGATGTGAAAAGCATCCAGCACGCACGTGGCGTCTTCCAGCTGATCGTCGATCGCGTTCTTGTACCCCTGGAACGGGTCCAGCGTCGCGACTCGCACCCCGTCGCGGAAGATGGGTCCTCGTGCTGTGAGCCAGTCTTTGTACACGGTGCCGGAGCGTCCAGGGACGAGATCGAGCAGACGCGCTGTCGGGTGTCGACGGCGGGAGAGGTCGACCATTCCGGTCAGCTCTTTCGGCCCCCGTCTGCGAGGATTCGTATGGTGCCAGATGTGCTCGTCCACGCCGAGGACGTCGACACCGTCGAAACGAGACGGATCCGCGGCGGCGTCTGCCAGGCGGGGGCGGATCTGGGACCACAGCGTGTTCCACGTCGTGCCCAACTGGCGGGCCAGCCCCTGGATGGAAGCGTTCTCATACCGCAACTGGCGGATCGCCCAGCTCACTGCGCGGGTGGTCAGCAGGCCGCGCGGGGCTGCTACGTGCGGATTCTGCTCGCTGAAGGACACCACGGTGCAGACGGTCTCGAGGCAGATCCAGCGGCGTTTGCGCCACCGCAGACGTGTCGGGCGTCCCGCCGAAGGAGAATCGATCAGAGTCACGGTCACGCGACCGTGGCCGGTGGCGATGACGCCGCATCCGGGACAGCCGGTGATCGGGTCGCAGCACTCGATGTCCAGCACCCTGCGGCTGCCGGCGACGCGGGCGTCGACGAGGTGCATGTCGGGCAGATCGAGAAGGACGTCACACCTGCTGCAGCGATCCAGAGAAGCAGCGCAGGGGCACGTAGGATGGGGCATAGTCGAGGTCCTTGGTGTGAGCAGAGGTCAGATTCCGCTCATCATCAGGGACCTCGACGTCTATCCCCAGCACCTTCGCCCCATCGGCGCGCCCACACTCAACTCTGAAGGGCCCGATATGAGCATCCTCATCCGGGATCGTTGATTCATGTCGATGTCACGAAGTTCGGCAACATCCCCGACGGCGGTGGACATCGTTACGTAGGTCGGCAGCAAGGCGCACGGAACAAGCTCGCGACTCCGGGATTACCACGAGGAAAAGACCACAAGCCGCGCACCGGAACGGCGTTCGTTCACACAGTCATCGACGACCACTCCCGCGTCGCGTACGCAGAAATTTGGTCGGATGAGCAGGCGAGCACAGCGGTGGGAGTTCTCGAACGCGCCGTGGCCTGGTTCGCCGAACGAGGTGTGACCGTCGAGAGAGTCCTATCCGACAACGGGTCGGCTTACAGATCCCACGCATGGAGGGACTTCTGCGCTCGGCTCGGCATCCGACACAAGCGGACACGCCCCTACCGGCCGCAGACGAACGGGAAGATCGAGCGATTCCACCGCACGCTCGGGGACGGATGGGCCTATGGCAGGTTTTACGGTTCAGAAGCAGAACGACGCCTGGCGCTGCCCGGCTGGCTCCACTTCTACAACCACCACCGACACCACTCTGCGGTTGGCGGCGCACCCTTCGACCGACTCAACAACGTCCCTGGACGTCACAGCTAGTCAACTACGACCCGTGACCATGAGAATGGATGCGTGTGGGAATGCCGGGGGTTCGTCGATCTGATGCCCCTGTCTGTGGTATCCGAGCAGACAAAGGGAAACGACCATCATGCTGAGGTATGGCAAGAGGAGTCTGCGCACATAGTGAACGCGACTCCCGAACGACGCGCGGAGTTCGCCACCACCCGCCAATGCGCGCGACGAGCCCTGCAACGACTAGGCTTCCCACCCGTCGCGATCCCGGTGCAACCGTCCCGGGCACCGGCGTGGCCAGCCGGTGTCGTGGGGAGCCTGACCCATGGAGCGGACCTACGCGCCGCCGCGGTCGCAACCACAGCAACCTGCCGTGCAGTGGGGATCGACGTCGAACCGAACGACGGCCTACCTAACGGCACCCTCGAGCTCATTGCCTCTCCCGTCGAGATCTCGGGGCTGCGCGCACTTGATTCCTTGTGGCCGAAGGTTGCGTGGGATCGTCTCTTGTTCAGCGCCAAGGAGGCCATCTTCAAGGCATGGTTCCCCATGACGGGACACTGGCTGAACTATCACGAATGCACCCTCACCATCGAGTCCGACACCGCAACGTTCACCGGTCGGCTGCATCTAGACAGCAGCATCCGAGCACACTTCGGCATCGACATGGTCGAGGGGCGGTGGGGCATCAGCAAAGGACGGGGCTTAACCCCTGATCTTGGACACGCGGAATCCAGCACGATGCTGGGGAAGCGAGAATCCAAGGATGGCAAGGAAGAACTACACCGACGAGTTCCGTCGCCGGGCGGTGG
>NZ_SCNB01000046.1:0-2799 GCF_005502825.1 Kocuria sp. 2SI
CCCACGAGGCCGTCTCATGGAACCGGCCCAAGGAGGTGCACCTGGGCCTGGCCGACCCCACCACCCCGACATTCAAAACCAAGGAAATCCTGCCAACTACTTGACGCGGGACACCTTCTACGAGCATCCGAAATGAGCCTGAGCTTATGAGACGTCGGTAGACCGGGGCCATGTGAGGTGATGGGGCGATTCAGTACTGGGGTGTCTTAGCGGCATATGGTTGGGGTCTGGTCCCACAATTCGACGTCGCCGTAGTTCTTTCCCCGGGCTGTTCAGTGCTCCGCTCCTGGGCGCCTGTCTAACTGGCGGCCACGGCAATGGGTGTCAGGACGGCGAGGACAAGCATCACGGTGGGTATGGCCCGCCGTCAGGCGCGGCCCTCGGTGACGCACGGCGGATGGGCCCCGCTACGAGCGGACCGCTTAGATCGTCTGTGACGTCCGGGGGAGTGAGGTGCTGAGGGCGGTGAACTGGGCGGTTTCGACGAAGGCGCGCGCTGCCCAGTCTTCGTTGTCCTGGCGCCAGGCCACACTGACAGTGGAGGGAGACAGATCGGCCACGGGGACGAAAGCCAGGCCGGGGCGACTGTAGAAACGTTGGGTAGAGGCTTGCGTGAAGGCGACGCCTTGGTGACTGAGGATGGCCTCGAAACACTCGTCGACGGTGCTGACCTCGGAGCCGATGACCGGGGAGTGGTTGTGACGGGCGTCGGTGGCCAGCCAGAAGTCCCGCCACAGATCCGGGGCGTTGCGGGCGATGAAGGGTTCATCGAGGAGTTCTTCTACCCGGACCGAGGATCGGGTAGCCAGCTCGGAGGCCTCTGAGACCGCTAGAACCCGGGGTTCGGTGAACAGGGTGGACATCCGCAGCTCTTTGAACTGCGGCAAGGGTGGGCGAACGAAGGCGACGTCGGCGCTGCCATCGGCCAACCCAGCGGTGGGATCGCCGAAGGGGTAGGAGCGCATTTCGACCTGGACCGCCGGGTTGCTGTGGCGATAGGCCTCCAAGACGGCCCGGGTGAGTTCGGCGGCAGCATTGGCCTGGAAACCTACCACCAGTTTTCGGCCCGGTTCCCGGGCTGCCCGCCGGGTCAAGGAAGCGGCCGCCTCAGCGGCCGCCAGCAGGTCCCGGGCGTGGACCAGCAGGACCTCCCCGGCCGGGGTCAGGGTCACCCCGCGGCTGGTGCGGTTGAGCAAGGGGGTGTCGAGGGAGCGTTCGAGATTGCGGATCTGCACGCTCAGTGACGGCTGGGCGATGTGGAGCCGGGTGGCGGCGCGTCCGAAGTGCAGCTCTTCAGCAACAGTGACGAAGTAGCGCAGAACGCGCAGCTCGAAGGAGGGCTGCATGACTCAACGGTAGTGACCGCCCCGTTGGCTGGCAATAGTCGTGGCCTATCGCCCCATCGAAGAGGAGTAATGGATTTGTGAGACAGGTCACGCTCCAATGAAGGAGGCAGACGCCAGGGACAGAGCACGTCAGGCGGGAAGGACCACAACATGACTACCACCACCTCCACCACCTCGACCCAGCAGTGGGTTGACGCCTTCACGGCGGCCAACGACCAGGACCCCGAGCTCCTGGCCCACGGGAAGTACTTCACCTGCTCCTACCTGCTGGACATGGACGAGCACTCCTTCGTAGTGCGAATGAACGCGGGGAAGGTCGCTGAAATCAGCGTCGACCCCGGACCCCTCGACGCCCCGTACCAGTTCGCCATCCGCGCGAGTGCGGCCACCTGGCGAGAGTTCGGCACCGAGATGCCCGCCCCGATGTTCCACGGCATCTGGTCGGCATCCTTCCAGCGCGACATGGCCCTGGAGGGCGACGTGCTGGTGCTGATGCAGAACCTGCGCTGCCTCACACGCCAGATCGAACTGCTGCGCACCGTCGGCGTCCCCGTCTGAACCGCCTGAACAAGGAGAACTCTCATGGCTCGCATCTCACCTGTCACCGGCCACTACGTCACCGTCGACGTCGACGGACGGGAGTACAAGGTCTTCTACCTCGAAAACGGCACCGGCCAGCCGTTGGTCTGCCAGCACACCGCCGGCTGCCACAACCACCAGTGGCGGGACCTGCTCGAGGACGAGGAGATCACCGCCAACTACCGGGTCATCGCCTACGACCTGCCCCGCCACGGGAAGTCCGACCCGCCCGAGAACACCGCCTGGTGGACCGAGGAGTACAAGCTCACCGCCGACCACTTCGCCAACTTCATCATCGCCTTATGCGATGCCCTGGAGCTGGAGAACCCGATCTTCATGGGCTCTTCCTTCGGCGGCAACATCGCCCTGCAGCTGGCCTACCGGCGCCCGGACCGCTTCGATGCGGTCATCCCGGTCGAGGGTGCGGACTACTCCCCGGGCTTCTACCTGGATTGGTGGCAGCACCCGCACGCCAACGCCGCCCAGGTCTGCGCCTCCGGTACCTGGGACCTGATGGCCCCGCAGTCCCCGGATGCCGACCGGTGGAAGACCTGGTTCTATTACACCCAGGGCTCGGAGTCCTTCAAGGGGGATTTGCACTACTACTCGGTCGACCATGACTTGCGCGGCAAGCTGGGAGAGATCGACACCGATCAGTGCGCGGTGGTGCTGATGACCGGGGAGTATGACTACCTCACCACTCCCGAAGACGGTGAGCGGACGGCCTCGCAGATCCGCAACGCGGAGTTCATCGAGATGAAGGGGCCTTCACAGCTGAGTGTGGGTAGCGGTCTTCCGCCAGGGGCGATGACCGCCTGCGGCGAGCAGGGCCCGTAACCGGTAGTTGTCGAAGTTACGGAAGCCGCGGGCGACG
>NZ_SCNB01000047.1:0-2465 GCF_005502825.1 Kocuria sp. 2SI
CTAGGGCGTGTCTCCTTTATTGACCATTCCAGCACTGACACGGTGGTGTTGTGACTACGAAGCAACGACACCGAGTATTCACTGATGAGCAGTGGGAGAAGATTGAACCTCTCCTACCTTCGAATGCCGGCAAAAGAGCCCGACCGTTTGAAAACAACCGTCGAATCGTCGAGGGAATCGTCTACCGCTACCGTGTCGGCATCGCCTGGCGCGATCTGCCCCGTGAGCACTTCGGGCCTTGGCAGACGGTATGGAAACGTCACCGCCGCTACGCCGCCGATGGCACCTGGGACCGGGTGCTGGCCCACGTACTTTCTGATGCTGATGCTGCCGGTGATATCGACTGGAACGTCTCCGTGGATGGCACCATCAATCGTGGCCACCAGCATGCACCGAACACGACGCGCCCTGACCAAGACACAGGGGCTACGTCGAATTACAAGAATCTGCCCGATCAGGAGTGTGAGCCGACCGGGCATGGCATCGGTCGCTCGCGCGGTGGGCTGACGACGAAGATCCATCATGCCGTCGACGGCAATGGCCGCCCCCTGGCAGTGGTGGTCACCGGTGGACAGCGCCACGACGGGGTGATCCTGCCGCAGGTCCTTGCCGATATTCGAGTGCCGCGGGCTGGTGGCGGTCGCTCTCGCACTCGTCCGGATACCGTTCTCGCTGATCGTGCTTATGGGTCCAGGGCGAATCGCGAGTACCTGCGATCGCGAGGCATTCGGGCAGTGATCCCGGAGAAGAAGGACCAGGTCGCGAGCCGAAAGAGACGCGGGAGTAAGGGTGGACGGCCGCCGACGTTCGATGCTGGTGCCTATCGGAACCGCAACGTCGTGGAACGCTCGTTTGCCTACGTCAAACAGTGGCGAGGATTAGCAACGCGCTACGACAAGCTCGCGATCACCTATCGGGCGGCGGTCGTGATCAGCGCGATCCTGACATGGCTACGCCGATAAAGGAGACATGCCCTAGTTTACTCTGAAGCGCCCTGGGCTTCGTTCCGAGGTCAGGGCGCTTCATTGGTGACAAGAACCTCATGCCCCACAACAGCTAGGATCCCCTGCGCGATCAGCAGTATCCGGTCGCAGTCACGAGCCAACATGACGGAGGTCTGAAGGCTGAACTGCCTGGAATTCACGGTCGTCGTCGGGCAACCGCCGGCAGCCTACGCTCGCGTGGTGATCCCGTTCGACTCCAGTTGCCCTGCGCAACGCCATGCTCACCAAATGGCGACGACTTCGCCGACGATCCGATGAGGAGTCACCCCCGGGTAGTCCCATGACTATCCGCGGCGCTCATCGCTCCCGGAAAAGAGGATGCTTCAGGACCGGGGCGTCGCAGCACTCATGGAGTGATCCGGGGCAGGATTTCCTCGGCGGCAGCTTCGATCTGCTCGGTCAACCCAGCAGCGGTCAAAGCCGCGCGAATCTTGGCTCGCGCCTTTGTCGAGTTGATCCCCTCAAGATCGAGGCCCGCGGCGAGGTCTTCGGCTTGAGTGGCGAGGTCTACCAATTTTCCGTGTTTGTTGTTTGCCGGGTCGTAGGTAGAGAAGGGGATGTGGAAGACGTACTTATCGAAGTGACGTGGTCCGAGTAGGCCCTTGGTCTGGAGAGGTTGGACCCGCCGTAGAAGAGTCGCACTATTTAGTATGGCGACGAGGTAGCGGCCCTCTTCCGGGCTGTCCGTTGCGGTCCAGTAGAGGTTGTGATCGATGACCGCCTCGCTGTTCTCGAGACGGGCCGCGGCGAGAGCCGTCCCAGCCTTGCTGTACACCACTCGGTGAGGTGCAAGGGGAAGCTGGCGGGAGATCTGCTGGTGGTAGTCGAAGCGCTCGAGGAGGGGTTTGGTCTCGGAGGGCTTGCGGCCTTCCTCCCAGGCGCTCTCGACATCGGCCCACCAGCGGCTCAGGCCGTCATGGTCATCGACCTCATCGGGGGTGAGAATGTGGTCGTCGGCCAGAGGGAGTACACCAGTGCGCGCGGTGAGCGCGCGGTAGGGGGCAACGGTCTCCCCGAGGTGCACCTCGCGGACGAAGTTGCTCTCCACGGTGCCGCTCAGGGACGGCATCGACTTATAGGGCTCTTTCTCCTGGGCAACCCGCAAGGATTCAACGGCCACTCGCCCGGCGCCCGTACCGAAGGGGCCGGTGTGCCGGTTTGGAGTGACCAGCAGTGCCATACGCGGCACAAGGATTCCTCCCTGTCGGAATCGGGCTCGATACGGCGATTCCTGGGCGGTGGGTGCAGCAGACGTGTCTGCCACCAGAGCTGTAGTCGTGGTCACGCGTGATGCTGCCTCGTCCCAAGGCATGTCACCGCCGTGGGGAAGGCGCCCGTGCCAGGCCTGGGGCCTTGACCCTGAATCTTGGACACGGTGTCATTTCGGTTATGCCGCTTCCGGGAGTGTAGCGGAGGCGGCGGCTTCGTAGGCGTTCGGAGCGATGTTGCCGATCGCGCAGT
>NZ_SCNB01000048.1:0-1977 GCF_005502825.1 Kocuria sp. 2SI
TGTGACATCCCCGCGATCCTCGGCGCACAACGCGCATCAGGACCACGCCGATCCTGCGCATCACCCAGAGGACCCGATCTCGGCAGCCAACCCACACTCATCTGTGAAGGGCCGCTTATCACCAGATGAACCTTCGCTGGTGGTCTCAAGCGTGGCGAAGGGTCGCCCTCGAGGGCAGGGCCATTCCTGATTTCGCAGCACACCGGCTGGCTGGCGCAGGAACAGTCCTCGCCCATCTGGCTCAGCCCGACGGGAGGTTGCCACAGATTGGCGATTCTTCCCGTGGCCCGGTCTCCAGGGGACTCGATCCGGTGGCGGACTTCGCCGCAACCAAAGGCGTCCGCGGCACTCGTCCCAAGGCCACTGCCTTGGTACTCGACGGCGGTTACGCGATCTCTCGCAGCGGTTGGGGGGAGCAGCGAAAGATTCACAACGAGTCGCATATGATTCTCCGTCACGGACCCTTCGTTCGAGCCCATGCTCACGCGGACCTGGGAAGCGTCCATATCTACGCTGCAGGCAGACCGTGGTTGGTAGACAGCGGATTCCACAGCTATCAGAGTGCGGACCGCACCCGTCAGCATCTGCATTCCCGACAGGCCCACAACCTGGCTCTTCTTCCTGAACGGGAGTATTCGCCCCGCTCAACAGTCGCCATCGAGCGTGCGGAGATCACGGAGACTGTCCATGACTTCGCAGTGCTCGACCCCGGGTATCCGGGCGTCCAGCTGCGTCGCCGCGTGATCTACCTTGCCGGTCCGGACTGCTGGATCATCCGTGACACTGCAGACGGCGACACAGGATCGCTGCTCCGACAGCACTGGCAGGCCGACCTCGGTCTGCGTTGCCGACGTCACGATCGAGGGTTCACTCTGCAGGACAAGGATCGTTCGATGTCCTTGACCTGGCTCGGCGGGACCCCTCGCCTCTCGCGACACGAGGCTCAAGACGGTGATCTGCGCGGTTGGGTCGGCACACGGTGGAAGACCCTCAAGCCGGGAACTCTGCTCACTGCGGAGAGGCAGAACCCTGATCGTGGGCTGACGGTCCTGATCGCACCGAATGCAGGGACACCCCTCGGTATCGTCGACTCGTATGTCACGACCTCGGGCACCGTCACAGCCACATTGTGCCGCGGAGGGGATGCATGGAAGGTGCGCATCGAAGATCGCCAAGAGGTGGTCGTCTCACCTGTGCTCTGACTCCCTGATTCGCGTCGTTCTCAACTTCGGCGACCGAGCGCTCGACGTCGAGGCCAAGACCAGCGGAACAGAGTCGGCCCGAACTCGCCGATGACGGCGGGCCGAACATTCCTCCCAGGCGCCGACCACTCGTGGGTCATATGCCGGAAGTGCGCCTACAGCGACAGCAGGTCTCTGAAGCCTAAGCGGACCTGGAGGGGACTGGGCGGTGGTTCCAGCCTCCGGGCGCAGAATCCGGGCCACCGTGCACCTCTCCGGTCACAGGGGCTCGCGAGTGATCACCGAGGCAGGCGTCAGCCGGGCCGGCCCCTGCACCGGTGACCGCTCGTTGATGGCCCGCACGAGGCCTGCCCTCGAGCGCGTCATGGCCGGCTATCGGCATCAACGGGTCTCATTCGACGCGCATCAGACCCGCGACTTCGTGGGTCGTGTCCCCTCGGCGCGCCCCTGCCCTTGGTGGTTCCGTTCAGGCAGCGGGCCTTACTCGCTGAAGCAGAAGCTCACTGCCCTGGCCCGACTGGAGACGTCGGGCTATACGCGCATTCCTGCGCACAGCCTCGAAGCCTGTGATAGCAGAGGCGGGTCGAAAACGACGAAAGGCACCCCGGACCAGATGGTCCGGGGTGCCTCCGATGCCCTGGGGACATCGCACTGTGCGCGGAGGGGTGTTGAGTCTCACTACCTCGTCACCACATGTCTCAAAACCTCATCAACACCAGCGGACCCACGATGAGACATGACCCGCCGCCGCCAGATCATCACCGCCGTGACCACC
>NZ_SCNB01000049.1:0-1595 GCF_005502825.1 Kocuria sp. 2SI
GGCCGCCACACGGCGACCAGAGTGAAGCTCCTTAGAAAGGAGGTGATCCAGCCGCACCTTCCGGTACGGCTACCTTGTTACGACTTAGTCCCAATCGCCAGTCCCACCTTCGACGGCTCCCTCCACAAGGGTTGGGCCACCGGCTTCGGGTGTTACCGACTTTCGTGACTTGACGGGCGGTGTGTACAAGGCCCGGGAACGTATTCACCGCAGCGTTGCTGATCTGCGATTACTAGCGACTCCGACTTCATGAGGTCGAGTTGCAGACCTCAATCCGAACTGAGACCGGCTTTTTGGGATTAGCTCCACCTCACAGTATCGCAACCCTTTGTACCGGCCATTGTAGCATGCGTGAAGCCCAAGACATAAGGGGCATGATGATTTGACGTCATCCCCACCTTCCTCCGAGTTGACCCCGGCAGTCTCCCATGAGTCCCCACCATCACGTGCTGGCAACATGGAACGAGGGTTGCGCTCGTTGCGGGACTTAACCCAACATCTCACGACACGAGCTGACGACAACCATGCACCACCTGTATACCGACCCCAAAGGGGAAGAACCATCTCTGGAACGATCCGGTATATGTCAAGCCTTGGTAAGGTTCTTCGCGTTGCATCGAATTAATCCGCATGCTCCGCCGCTTGTGCGGGCCCCCGTCAATTCCTTTGAGTTTTAGCCTTGCGGCCGTACTCCCCAGGCGGGGCACTTAATGCGTTAGCTACGGCGCGGAAAACGTGGAATGTCCCCCACACCTAGTGCCCAACGTTTACGGCATGGACTACCAGGGTATCTAATCCTGTTCGCTCCCCATGCTTTCGCTCCTCAGCGTCAGTAACAGCCCAGAGACCTGCCTTCGCCATCGGTGTTCCTCCTGATATCTGCGCATTCCACCGCTACACCAGGAATTCCAGTCTCCCCTACTGCACTCTAGTCTGCCCGTACCCACTGCACACCCGGGGTTAAGCCCCGGGCTTTCACAGCAGACGCGACAAACCGCCTACGAGCTCTTTACGCCCAATAATTCCGGACAACGCTTGCGCCCTACGTATTACCGCGGCTGCTGGCACGTAGTTAGCCGGCGCTTCTTCTGCAGGTACCGTCACTTGTGGCTTCTTCCCTGCTGAAAGAGGTTTACAACCCGAAGGCCGTCATCCCTCACGCGGCGTCGCTGCATCAGGCTTTCGCCCATTGTGCAATATTCCCCACTGCTGCCTCCCGTAGGAGTCTGGGCCGTGTCTCAGTCCCAGTGTGGCCGGTCACCCTCTCAGGCCGGCTACCCGTCGTCGCCTTGGTGAGCCATTACCTCACCAACAAGCTGATAGGCCGTGAGCCCATCCAAGACCAGTAAACCCTTTCCACACACCACCATGCGGTGACATGTAGCATCCAGTATTAGACCCAGTTTCCCGGGCTTATCCCAGAGTCAAGGGCAGGTTACTCACGTATTACTCACCCGTTCGCCACTCATCCACACCAGCAAGCTGGTGCTTCAGCGTTCGACTTGCATGTGTTAAGCACGCCGCCAGCGTTCGTCCTGAGCCAGGATCAAACTCTCCGTTGAAAAACGAAAAACCATACCTGGCTGGAATCAAAA